>NZ_WXYH01000381.1:0-35205 GCF_009872365.1 Rhodococcus sp. T7 | reverse complement strand
CTGTTCTTCGCGGACACCACCTCGATGCTGTTCGGGGACGCGAAGAAGTCGGTCTCCGAGGTCACCGAGGAACTCAAAGCCCTGTAGGCCCTCCGGGCCCGTGCGCCTTTCTGGTAGTGGGAGCTACCAAAAAGGCGCACGGGCGGCGGAGCCGCCTACAGGTGCCGGGAGAAGGCGATGGCCGCGGTGTCGGGCCGGCGCTCTTCGCGCTCGGCCGCGACGGGGGAGTACAGCATCAGGGTGGACGCCAGCGCCCACCAGATCGCGAAGATGATCAGACTGGCCGCGAGGCCGAAGATGCCGCTGGTCTCGACGAGCGCAGCGGCGCCCGCGACACCGAGGACGACGGCGAAGCCCAGGCCCGCGATGACGGGCCGGAACCGGGGCGCCGACACCAGCAGTGCCGAACCCCACAGGGCGGTGACGGCGACGACGTGCCCGCTCGGCAGCAGCGCGGACGGCGCATCCGATTCCCAGGCCCGTACGGCGGCGCTGGTGAGATTCGCGCCGATACACAGCAGCAGTACCGCAGCCATGCCGTACGAGAGTTTTCGCATCGCCGCGACGATGGCGAGAACGACGGCCGCTGCGAGGACCGTCGTGACGTCGATCGCCTGGATCACGGGTTCGGCGACGGGTCGGAGTGCCTCCGGGAGGACGAGACCCGACGATTCGGGGCGGATGAGGTACAGCGCGCACAGTGCCACCACACCCGCCGCGGCGAAGGCGAGGCGACGAACACTGTGACGAAGCCTGCTAGTCGATTCGGTCACGACACACAGTGTGCCAACCGACGCTGAGTGATCCATGAGCGGCCGCTGTGAGGTCGGTGAACGGTGCTCGTCGTGCGACGAGCGTGCGTCCGGCACTGTCACATCCTCGACCACGAGGATCACGACATGATGCTGAGGTACCGCACCGTCGCGTGAGGCTCAGGTGCGCCGGACCGCCCCCGCGAACGTGGCGGCCACCAGCACGCAGACCAGGGGCACCACCATCGCGACGGTCAGGGGGACCACCTGGGTGATCCAGCCGATGGTGGCCGGTCCGGCGAGGAATCCGACGTACCCCAGCCCGACCACGCGGGACATGTTGGTGCCCGCGGAACCCGCACCGAGGTTGCCCGCGGCGGTGAAGATCTGCGGGACGCAGCCCGACAGTCCCAGGCCGAACAGCGCCCAGCCGAGGATCGTGAGGGGGAGCAACCCCGAGACGAGGACGAGCAGCATGCCGAGCGCGGCGATCAGGGTGCCGTAGCGGACGACGGCGACGGGGCCGAGCGCGGCGCTCACGCGGTCGGCCGTGAACCGGCCCACCGTCATCATCACCGAGAAGGCGCCGAACGCGAGGGCAGCGACGGAATCGGACGTTCCGAGGTGTTCCTTGACCTGCAGGGTGCTCCAGTCGTTCGCGACACCCTCCGACAGCATGAGGACGAAGGCGATGCCGCCGAGCGCGAGCACCCGCGCGGACAGTCGGCCGTGGGCCTTCTCGGCGGGTTCCGGGTCGTGCCGCGAGCGGGAACGGTCCGCCATCAGCTGGCGGGAGCCCGCGGCGACGGTGACGACCCCGATGCCGCCGGCGACCAGCAGCGCCGTCAGCGGCGCCCATCCGGCGGCGAGCGTCGCCGCGCCGAGCAGCGATCCCGCCACCCCGCCGACGGAGAACAGGGCGTGGAACGCCGACATGATCGGCCGTCGATACCGCTGCTCGACTTCCACGGCCTGGGAGTTCATCGACACGTCCAGTGCGCCGTTGGCGAAGCCGAACACGAGTAGGGCGAGACCGAGTTGCCAGGCAGTGGACGCCAGCCCCGGACCCACGGTGGCGACCGACAGCGCGAGTCCGGCGACGATCACCATCCGTCTGCTGCCGAACCGGTCGGCCAGGGGGCCGCTGACCTGCATGCCGCCGATCGCGCCGACCGCCAGCAGGAGCAGCAGCGAACCCAGCGTGGAGTGGCTGATGCCGGTCCGGTGCTCGATCGCCGGGATGTGCACGACCCACATGCCCAGCAGGAACCCGTTGATCCCGAAGATCCCGAACGTTCCCGCCCTGGCCCGGCGGAGCGGCTCGGCCACCGGCACACGCTTGTCGACCGGGGACGCTCGGGAAGTGCTCACCGACCAAACGTACCGAGGATCAGAGGTGCGCGAGCAGTGAGGCGGGATCGTGCAGCATGGCCGCGACGGACGACAGGAACCTCGACCCCTGCTCGCCGTCGACCACCCGGTGATCGAACGACACGCTCAACGTCGTGACCCACCGGACCGCGAGTTCGTCCTCGTGCACCCACGGTCGCTTGCCGACGCTGCCGAGGCACAGGATGGCCGCCTCGCCGGGGCTGAGGATGGGCGTGCCCGCGTCGACACCGAACACCCCGACGTTG
Source organism: Rhodococcus sp. T7 (assembly GCF_009872365.1). Lineage (NCBI taxonomy): Bacteria > Bacillati > Actinomycetota > Actinomycetes > Mycobacteriales > Nocardiaceae > Rhodococcus > Rhodococcus sp. T7. The sequence goes on along the minus strand of NZ_WXYH01000381.1, from coordinate 32,816 downwards.
GTGATCGACACCGTGCCGCCGGTCAGCTGTGCCGGTTCGGCCCTGCCGCTGCGCGCGGTCGCGGTCAGTTCGGTGATCGCGCGGCACAATTCGACCAGGCTCAGCGACTGGGCCTCCTTGATGTTGGGGACCATCAGACCGCGGGGTGTGGCCGCGGCGATACCGAGATTGACGTAGTGCTTGGTGACGATCTCCTGGTTCTCCTCGTCCCACGAGGCGTTGAGGCTCGGGTTCGCCCGCAACGCGACGATCATCGCCTTCGCGACCAGACTCAGCGGGGTCACCGACAGCCCCTCGAATTCGGGGAGGTCCCGCAGACGCTCGAGCAGTTCCACCGAGCGCGTGACGTCGACGGTGACGAATTCGGTGACGTGCGGGGCCGTGAACGCGCTGCGGACCATCGCCGCCGCCGTCTGCTTGCGGACGCCGCGGATCGGGGTGCGGGTCTCGCGTTGCAGCGACTCGGACGGCTCCGGCGAGACGGCATGCTCGGTCGATCCGGCGTGGGACTCCACGTCGTTCCTGGTGACGGCACCGGACGGCCCCGTCCCCGCGACGACCGCGAGGTCGATCCCGCGTTCACGCGCCGCGAGCCGGGCGGCCGGCGACGCGTCGGGGCGCCGACCATCCGTGCGGGCAGCCTCCGGGCGGGCACTCTCCGGGCCGACGGATCGCCGCCGGGCGCGCTTGCTCTCGGCGGCGGCTTCGGGCCCGTACCCCACCAGGACGGGCGTGCGCGCGGGAGCCTCCTGGGTGGCCGCATCCGTCGCGATCCGGATGATCGGTGTCCCCACCGGGACCGTCGCGCCCGGGGCGACCAACAGTTCCTCCACGACACCCGGATACGGCGAGGGCAACTCGACGAGCGCCTTCGCTGTCTCGACTTCGCCGATTACCTGATTGAGTTCGATCGTCTGGCCCACCTCGACGGCCCAGGAGACCAGTTCGGCCTCCGTCAGTCCCTCACCGAGATCGGGTAGGCGGAATTCCTGTGCCAACGGACGACTCCTCTCCTCCGATGTGGGCGATCAGGCCGCGAGACTGCGATCGACGGCGTCGAGCAGACGGTCGGCGTCCGGCAGATGGTGCCGTTCCAGCTTCGACGGCGGATACGGGACGTCGAATCCGCCGACCCGCAGGACGGGCGCATCCAGTTGGTAGAAACACCGCTCGGAGATGCGGGCCGCGATCTCCGCACCCAGCCCGAGGAACGTCGACGCCTCGTGCGCGACGACGAGTCTGCCGGTCTTGCGAACCGATTCCTCGATGGTGTCGAAGTCGATCGGGGAAAGGGAGCGCAGGTCGATCACCTCGAGGGAGTGCCCCTCGTCGGCGGCGATCGACGCGGCCGACAGGGCCGTCGGCACGACGGAGCCGTACGCGACGATGGTGGCATCCGTGCCCACCCGGGCCACCCGGGCCCGATGCAGCGGCAGGTCGGGTTCGGCGTCCACGTCGAACTCGGCCTTGTCCCAGTACCGCCGCTTCGGTTCGAAGAACACCACCGGGTCGTCCGCCGCGACGGACTGCTGGATCATGTGGAACGCGTCCGCCGGGTTGCTGGGGGTGACGACGCGGAGTCCGGCGGTGTGGACGAAGTACGCCTCCGGCGACTCCGAATGGTGTTCGACCGCGCCGATGCCGCCGCCGTACGGGATCCGGATCGTCAGGGGCGCGGTGACCCGGCCCTGCGTGCGGTAGTGAATCTTGGCGACCTGCGACACGATCTGGTCGAACGCGGGGTAGACGAATCCGTCGAACTGGATCTCGCAGACCGGCCGGTAGCCGCGCAGGGCCATCCCGAACGCGGCGCCGACGATCCCCGATTCGGCGAGCGGGGTGTCGATGACCCGGTTGTCGCCGAAGTCCTTCTGCAGGGTGTCGGTGACGCGGAAGACCCCGCCGAGGCGTCCGACGTCCTCGCCCATGATCACGACCTTCCGGTCGTGTTCGAGAGCGCGCCGCAGACCTGCGTTGAGTGCGGCGCCGAGCGACAGCGTAATGGTGGTCATGACAGTGCCTCCTCGATGCCGGCGAAACCTGCGAGGTACGCGGCGTACTGCTCGCGTTCCTCCTCGATGAGCGGGTGGTCGGTGGAATAGACGTGGTCGAACAGGTCGAGCGGCGCGGGGTCGGGCGCCTCGACGGTCCCCGTCCTCAGTCGCGCGGCGACGGCGTCGGCGGTGGCCTGCACCCGGGCGAGGAACTCGTCGCCCAGCAGTCCCTCCCGGTCGAGGAGTCGCCTCATCCGGTCGATGGGGTCGCGGGCCTTCCAGATCTCCGTCTCGGCCGCCGCCCGGTACCGGGTGGGATCGTCCGACGTGGTGTGGGGACCCATGCGGTACGTGATGGCCTCGATGAACGTCGGCCCACTGCCTTCGCGGGCCCGCTGGGTGGCCTGGCGGGTGACCGCGAGGACCGCGAGAACGTCGTTGCCGTCCACCCGGAGGGCGGGCATGCCGTAACCGGCGGCGCGCTGTGCGATGGGGACGGGACTCTGCAGGTGGACCGGTTCGCTGATCGCGAACTGGTTGTTCTGGCAGAAGAATACGACCGGCGCGTTGAAACTCATCGAGAAGCCGAGGGCCTCCGCGAGGTCGCCCTGACTGGTGGCGCCGTCGCCGAAGTAGGCGATCGTCGCGATCTCCGCACCGTCGAGGTGGGCGCCCATGGCGTACCCGGTGGCGTGCAGCCCCTGGGAGCCGACCACGATCGCCGGATTCGTCACGTTCACGGAACTCGGATCCCAGGCGGAATGGGCGCATCCCCGCCACATGTGGGTCATCACACCCGGGTCCACGCCCCGGCAGTAGGCGACGGCATGTTCGCGGTAGCTGATGAACGCGTAGTCGTCGGGACGGAGCGCGCGGGCGGAGCCGACCTGGGCGGCTTCCTGACCGAGCAATGGGGCCCAGAGTCCCAGTTCACCCTGGCGTTGCAGAGCGACCGCCTCGACATCCATCCGACGCGCGACGACGAGATCCTCGTACAGGTCGCGCAGTTGGTCGGGTCCGATGTCTCGGACGAGGCTCGTGTAGTCGGGTCTGAAGACCCGTCGGCCGTCCGGCTGGATGAGCTGGACCGGATAGGCACTCTTGTCGACCATCGGGGTCACCTCGTGTTGTCGAGTCCGTGAACCTTGTGGGTTCGTCGGAGACGGGTACTGCGGTAGGACGGGTGTGTCCTACTTCACAGCATCCACGGGAATGCGAAGTGCGCAAGTGGCACCACCGACGTCGAGCAGAATGCCCAGTTTCGGGGGTGTTGAGGGTGTCATGCTGCGTCTAATGACCAATGCGAATGCCACCGACGCATGGTTGTCGCTGCAATTGTCCGAAACGTCCGGATCACCCTGCGAACACGAACCCGATCGAGGCGAGGACGGCGAGCACCGCGAGGTAGACCGCGGGCATCGCGACTCCCCGGGTGTCGGGATTGCCGTAATCGCCGTGTCTGACGTGAAACGCGATAGCGCACAGGAGGAGAATCAGCAGCGCCACCGTCGCGATCACACCCAGCGGAGTCCAGTAGAGGCCGACGAGAACGCCGATACCTCCGGCGAGTTCCGCCACGCCGATCAGCCGCACCTGCTGCCCGCTCAGGCCCCGGGCCTGCAACCCCGTCCACGCGGTTCCCTTCAGTCTCAGCTTGGGAATGCTCACGGCGACGGCACTCACGGCGAGGAGCACGCCACACACGATGAGGAAAACTTCCACGTCCGTCCCTCCAGTTCCGGCCGAATCGGCCTCACTGTTGCCACCCTAGGGCCGCGACCTGCGGTGCGGACCGGTTCCCTCCGCATCGGGCTTCCGAGCGGTTAGCATCGAGCGCGTGAATGCTGTGGGGCTGAACGAAGATGCCGTTTCCGCGTGGATTGCCGGACTCGGTGTGGGAGCGATCGCGCCGCTGAGCTTCGAGAGGATCGGGAACGGTCAGTCGAATCTCACGTACGCGGTCAGCGACGCGGGTGGCGGACGGTGGGTGCTTCGGCGGCCACCGCTCGGACATCTGCTCGCGTCGGCGCACGACGTGGTCCGCGAACACCGGATTCTGTCCTCTCTGCAGGGATCCGACGTTCCGGTGCCGAAGATCCTCGGGCTCACCGAAGATCCGGAGGTCACGGACGCGCCGCTCGTGCTGATGAGTTACGTCGCGGGGGTGGTGATCGACAGTGTCGGCGTGGCGAAGAAGCTGACACCCGGACAGCGGAACGCCGTCGGGCTGGCGATGCCGAAGGCGCTCGCCAAGATCCATGCGGTCGACCTCCGGGACGCCGGGCTGGAGGATCTGGCCAGCCACAAGCCTTACGCGGCAAGGCAGTTGAAGCGCTGGACGGATCAGTGGGCGAAGTCCCACACCCGGGAGGTCCCGGCGATCGAGGATCTGGCCGGGATCCTCGAACGCAACATGCCGGAACAGGCCGAACTGTCGTTGGTGCACGGTGATTTTCACCTGAGCAACGTCATCACCTCGCCGGAGGAGGGCGAGGTGGTCGCGGTGGTCGACTGGGAACTGTGCACGCTGGGCGACCCCCTCGCCGACGTGGGCGCGCTGCTGGCCTACTGGCCCGAGGCGGGTGACGAGGATGCCGGACCGTTCCCCGCCTCCACCCTCGAGGGATTCCCGACCCGGGCCGAACTCGTGGAGGCCTATGTCCACCACACCAAACGCGACGTCACGCACGTCGGGTACTGGCACGTGCTGGCGTTGTGGAAACTGGCGATCATCGCCGAAGGCGTGCTGCGCCGCGTGATCGACGACCCCCGGAACAAGGCCGAGACCGGCGCGCCGACGGTCGCGCTGATCGACGGGATCATCGCCCGGGCGGTGGCCACGGCCGAGGCCGAGGGCCTGCACTGAACCACCCGGTGGTGCCGGGCCGTCAGAGCGTGTCCGGCACCACCAGAAGGGTTACGGCGCTGCGAATTTCGTCGGGAATCGGCACGGGCTTGCGGGTCTTCGCGTCCACGTACACGTGAACGAAGCGGCCGAGAGCGGCGAGGTCGAGTGCGTCGCCGTTCTCGCGGAAGATCGCCAAGGCGTACACGATGCTCCGGGTGCCCAGCTTCTCGACGGACAATCCCACCTGCAGGCGGTCCGGGAACGTCAGCTCGCTGACATACCTGCAGGACGTCTCGGCGACCACGCCGATCGCGGGCAGATCCCGGATGTCGGTGCCGGTCGTCGCGATCAGCCACCCGTTGACGGCGGTGTCGAAATACGAGTAGTACGTGACGTTGTTGACGTGCCCGTAGTGGTCGTTGTCCGCCCAGCGGGTCGGCACCGGCCACAGGGCGGGGAAGTCGGCGGCGGTCGGCATCGCGGGGGCGTCGGCGTGTTTCACCGTCCCGACCCTAATGCCACGGATCGTCTGCACCGCGCGTCGGGCAGAATCGCGTCCTATGTCTGTGCCCGACAGTGATGTGCGTTCACCGGATTCCGCCGCCCAGCCGATCAGCGCCGGAATCGTCACCGCCCTGGTGGGCTTCACCAGTTCGTTCGCGGTCGTACTCACCGGGCTGACGGCGGTGGGCGCGAACTCCGCCCAGGCCGCGTCGGGGCTGCTGGCGCTGTGTGTGACGCAGGCGCTGGGGATGCTGTGGATGTCGCGGCACTACCGCATGCCGATCACCCTCGCATGGTCGACGCCGGGTGCGGCGCTCCTCGCCGGGGCGGGGACGGTGAGCGGCGGGTGGCCGGCCGCGGTCGGCGCGTTCGCCGTCGTGGGGACGGCGGTCATCCTCACCGGGCTGTGGCCGCGGCTGGGACGGCTCATCGCCGCCATCCCCCCGGCGCTGGCGCAGGCGATGCTCGCAGGGGTGCTGCTGCCGCTGTGCCTGGCGCCGGTGCTGGCGCTGCGTGACGCCCCGCTCGCCGTCGCGCCCGTCGTCCTCGTGTGGCTGGTCCTGCAGCGGTATTCGCCGCGATGGGCGGTCCCGGCCGCGTTCGCCGCCGCCGCGGTGGTGATCGCGGTCGGTCTCGTCTCCGGCAGCGACACCCTCGACACGAGCGCGCTCCTGCCGAGGCTCGACGTCACGGTGCCGGCATGGACGTGGCAGGCGATGGTCGGGATCGCGATCCCGCTGTACATAGTGACGATGGCGTCCCAGAACATTCCCGGCACCGCCGTCATGAATTCCTTCGGCTACCGGGTGCCGTGGCGGCCGGCCATGCTGGTGACCGGTGTCGGGACCCTCGTCGGCGCCCCCGCGGGTGGGCACGCCATCAACCTCGCCGCGATCAGCGCCGCCCTCGCCGCCGCGCCGTCCGCACATCCCGACCCGCGGAAACGCTGGGTCGCGGCCTTCACGGCAGGCTGGGCGTACCTGGTGCTCGCGGCGTGTTCCGCCGCGGTCGCCACCCTCATCGCCGCGGCGCCCGAGGGCGTCGTGGAGGCAGTCGCCGGACTCGCCCTCCTAGGCACCCTCGGCGGGGCCCTGGCATCCGCCCTCGACGACGTCCGCGAACGGGAAGGCGCCGTCGTCACGTTCCTGATCGCCGCCTCGGGGGTGAGCATCCTCGGCATCGGGTCCGCGTTCTGGGCGCTGGTCGCCGGCCTGATCGTGCGGATCGCTGTGGGCTCGCGGCGATAATGGGCACATGACCACCATCGAGGTAGTGCAGGGTGACATCACGACGGTCGAGGTCGACGCGATCGTCAACGCCGCCAACTCCGGACTGCTCGGCGGCGGTGGAGTGGACGGTGCCATCCACCGGGCCGGGGGCCCCGAGATCCTCGCCGAATGCAAGCAACTGCGGGCCACCACGCTGCAGGACGGACTACCGGCGGGACAGGCGGTCGCGACGACGGCGGGCCGCTTGCCCGCCCGATGGGTGATCCACACGGTCGGCCCCGTCTACTCCTCTTCGGACGACCGGTCCGCCACCCTGCGCAGCGCCTACACCGCCAGCCTGGCAGTGGCCGCCGACCTCGGCGCGCAGTCCGTCGCGTTCCCGCTGATCTCGTCCGGGGTGTACGGCTGGCCCGCGGACGACGCCGTCCGGCAGGCGGTCGGCGCCGTCCGCGACTCGGACTCCGGGATCCCGCGGGTGCTGTTCGTGGCGTTCGACGCGCGGATGGCGTCTCTGCTGCGGGCCGAGGTGGGATGAGGCCGCCCGCCCGCGTCCCCACCCTCACCGGGTCCGGATACGGCGCGACGCCATCGCGGTGGCCGAGGCCACGAATTCCTCGGTGGCGTCGAGGGTGCGCTGGGCGTACGGAAGCAGTCGCCCGCCGACCGGGGTCAGGATCGCCCGGCGACTGCTCCGCTCGATCAGGGTGACCCCGAGCCCGGTCTCGAGAGCAGCCAGCGCCCGCGAGAGGGTGGGCTGGCTGATCCCGAGATCCGATGCCGCCGAGCCGAAATGCAGGTGGGTGGCGACGGCGGCGAACGCGCGGAGTTGCGTCAGCGTCGGCTGATACGGTTGATCACTCATTGCGCACGACGGAGGTGCGCGCCGTGTCCGCCCGGTGTTCGTTATCCGGCAGCTCGGTGTCGGCCGGGTGCTCCGTGTCCTCGGCGCGGTGGACGGCGACGGGAGGCGCCGCCGACACCACCGAGGGAGTGGGCCGGTTGCCTGCCTTGATCTCGTTGAACAGGATGTTCAGCAACACCGCGACGATGCTCGCCGCGCTGATTCCCGAGTCGAAGACGATGTGCACCCACTCCGGGAAGGCCGAGTAGAACTCGGGCACCGCGATCGGGATGACGCCGAATCCGAGGGCCACCGCGACGATCACCAGGTTCAGATTGCCGTCGTACGACACCTTGGACAGGGTGCGGATTCCGCTCGCGGCCACCGAACCGAAGAGCACGATCCCGGCACCGCCGAGGACGGGCAGCGGCACGGAGGCCACCAGCCGACCCAGAATGGGGAACAAGCCCAGGGCGAACAGGACCGAACCGCCGGCCGCGACGACGTACCGGCTCTTGATCCCGGTGATCGCGACGAGCCCGACGTTCTGGGCGAACGCGCTGGCCGGGAACGTCCCGAACACCGGCGCCACGGTGGTGGCGAGCATATCGGCGCGGAGTCCGTCGCCGACCCGGCGGGCGTCCACCTTCGTCCCCACGATCTCGCCGACCGCGAGGATGTCCGCCGTCGTCTCGGTCATGATCACCAGGATCACCACCGTCATCGAGATGATCGCGCCGATCTGGAACAGCGGGGTGCCGAACGCGAACACCTGCGGCAGTTCGAAGATCGCACCCTTCCCGACGGCGCTGAAGTCGGCCTTGCCGATCAGGGCGGCGAACAGGGTGCCCACCACGATGCCGATCAGGATCGACAACCGCGACAGGGTGCCCTGGACCAGTCGGCTCACCAGCAACACGACGAACAGGCTGAACCCGGCGAGTCCGATGTTGGACATCGACCCCCAGTCCGGAGCCTTGGCGTTGCCGCCCATCGCCCACCGCACGGCGACCGGGAGCAGGGAGATGCCGATGACCGTGATGATCGACCCGGTGACGACGGGCGGGAAGTAGCGCACGATCTTGCAGAAGAACGGGCTGATCAACAATCCGATCACGCCGGCGACCATGATCGCTCCGAACACGGAGCGCAGCCCGCCCGGACCGGCGGCCACCGCCACCATCGTCGACACCGAGGCGAAGGAAATGCCCTGCACCAGGGGGAGTCTGGCGCCGAAGAAGGGCACGCCGAGGGTCTGCAGCAGGGTGGCGGCGCCGCTGACGAACAAGGCCGCCGACACGAGCAAGCCGATCTCGACGCCGGTGAGTCCGGCGGCGCCGCCCACGATCAGGGGCGGTGCGATCACGCCGCCGTACATGGTCAGGATGTGCTGCAACCCGTAGATGTACGACTTTCCGAGCGGCAAACGCTCGTCTTCGGGTCCGGTCGTTCCGGCGACCCGATGTCCGATCCGTTTCATCCCCGCGCTCCTAGCAGAATCCGGGAACGGAGTCCCAGGCGCGGCCGGCGTCGGGCGCGCCCTCACGCTCGACGGTCGCCTCGATCAACCCGTAGGGGCGGTCGGCCGCGAAGAATACCTCACCGGGGTTGTCGAGTCCGAACGGCTCCAGGTCGACCAGGAAGTGGTGTTTGTTCGGCATCGAGAACTTCACCTCGGCGATCTCCGGATGCGCCTCGAGGACCGCCGAACCCATCTGGAACAGCGACTGCTGCAGCGCGAGCGAATGGGTTGTGGCGAACGCCTCCAACATGATTGCGCGTACGTTCTCGAACGTCTTGTCGAAGTCGACGTCGGTGGTGAGGTACCGCCATCGGGCGCTCACCGACGTTGCGAGAATCCGGTCGGACGTCTCCTGCAGGGTGGTGTACTTGTCCTTCGGGTATCCGCGGAACTCCGAACCCGTCGACTTCAACACGACCATGTTGCTGAGACCGGACACGATCCACGTCCGGTCGCCGTCGATCGTGACCACGGTGTTCCGCCGTTCGTCACTGGATCGGACGAAAGAGTGGTCGTGGCTCTCGCCGTCGACCGGGATCCGCGCCCACGAGTACTGCTCGATCTCCCAGCGGCCGCCCGTGATCCACTCGAACTCGCCGGTGAAGTGCTTCCCGAGACGCAGCGCGAACGTCTCGATCGCGCCGACGCCGTCGCGAGCGAACGCGTACACCGTGTTCTTCTGGGTGTCCGTGGCCACGACGTGCGCGTTGTCGCCTTCGGTGTGTACCGCGTCGAGGTCTCCGCGCAGTTGCGAAGTCACGCTGACGTCTTCGATCTCGTGTCGCTTGGTGTCCCGGGTGATCTTGACCAACCGGACTTCCGCCTTGCCGTACTGGTTCTGGCCGAGCACGATCTTGCTCATGATTAGCTCCCTCGGTAGGTCGAGTATGCGAATGGGCTGAGAAGGACAGGTACGTGGTAGTGCTGTTCGCTGTCGGTGAGGGCGAACGTGATGGTGATGTCGGGGTAGAACGTCGGACGGCCCTTCGCGGCGAAGTAGCGTCCGGTGTCGAAGACGATCCGGTAGGTGCCCGGCTCGAGTCGGGCGGGTCCCAGGGTGACGGCGCGTCCGTCGTCGTCGGTGACGGCGTCGGCGACGGTGATCCATTCGGACTCTCGCCGGACCGCGAGCGTGACCGGCACCTCCTGTGCGGGCACGCCTTCCGCCGCATCCAGGACGTGGGTGGTGACCTGGCTGACGTCGCTCATGCGTCCAGCATCCCGGCGAGCCGGAGGGCGGCGATGTCGCGCAGTTCCTCTGCGACAACGGCCAATTCGCTGTGCTCGTCGTTGGCCAGCCTGCGGTCGAGGGCGGTGAGGACGTCGGACGTGCTGCGCCCGGCGGCGCGGATCAGGAAGACCCGTCCGAACTTGTCCTCGTAGGCACGGTTGCCGTCGGTGAGCCGCTTCTTCGCCGCCGCGTCGGACGAATCGACGTTCGACTGTTCCGAGCGGGCCAGGTGCGCCTCGGCGTTGTCGCCGCCCGGGGGTTCACCGATCCGGGGGTGACGGGCGAGGGCCAGTTCTATCTCCTCCGCGGACAGCGGGCCGGCCCCCGTCCTGGCGGCGGTGAGCAACGAGGAGCGATCGGGGTACGGCCGGGCGGAGACGAGTTCGTCTGCCCACCGGGGGATGTCCAGGCAGATTCGCGCCCATTTCGTCGCCTCGGACTGGGAGGCCTCGTTGAATCGTCGGAGTCCTGCATCGAAAACCATGCGACCCTTCTTCCACAATGCGAAATAATGATTCCGTATAGAGAAGCGTGACAGGGGTCACAATGCGTGTCAAGACCCAAAATTGAATTAATCCAGATTCGGACACGGGAGGGGTTCACGGCCGGACGGAGGCGCGACGGGTCCCGGGAGCGGGGAACCCCCGGTGAGGAAAGCGTTGCTGCGCAACAGCTCACGGACAACGGGACGGCGGGACCTAGTCCTCGCCGTCGGCGTGGTGATTGAAAAGACGGGGCAACACGAACCACAGCGTCGCGAACATCAGCGCGGCGGCCGCGCCGATCGCGATCGCGACCGGACCGCCCACTGCCACTTCGGCAATCAGGATCACGGCGCCGGTCATGGCGGCGGCCAGAAATCCGACACCCCACAGTGCGAACAGGTTGGCCTTGCGCAGGATGTCGGTCCGGCGGCCCTGACGGAACAGCACGCGATGCCAGACCGCCGGGGCGATGAGGAGCGCCGAGGACACCGTCGTCAGGAGCACCGTCACGAGGTGCAGCATGCGGAGGCCGAACGACTGCTCCTCGTACGCCTCGGTGAAGGCGACCGCGAGGAGGAAGGCGAACAGGATCTGCACACCGGCCTGCGCGACACGGAGTTCCTGCAGCAGCTCGCTGAAATTGCGTGCGAGCCGCTGCGCGGGTGTCTCGGCGGTGCTCACCTCACGACCGTGAATACTCGGAGGCCCTGCGGATCTCTTCGGGGGACGGGCGCACGCCGGTGTAGAGGACGAACTGTTCCGCGGCCTGCAGCGCGATCACCTCGGCGCCCGTGATGACGGTCTTGTGGCGTTCGGCCGCGGCCCGGATCAGCGGCGTCGCGGCGGGCATCGCGACCACGTCGAACACGGCGTCCGCCGCGGCGATGGCGTCGAGTTCGAATGCCAGATCCTCGGCCTCGGGACCACCCGCCATTCCGATGGGGGTGGCGTTGATCAGCAACCCCGGCCGAGCCGTGCCCAGTTCGGGTTGCCAGTCGAATCCGTACTGCTTCGCGACGGCGCCGCCCGTCTTCTCGTTGCGGGCGATCACGGTGACGTCGGTGAACCCGTAGTCGCGCACGGCGGCCACCACGGCCTTGGCCATGCCGCCGCTGCCGGCCACCGCCACCGACAGCGAGTGGGGCAACGCGTTGTCGCGCAACAGGTTCGCGATGGCCTGATAGTCGGTGTTGTAGGCGTGCAACACCCCGTCCTCGTTGACGACCGTGTTGACGGACTCGATGACCGACGCCGACTCGTGCATCACGTCGACGTAGTCGATGATCTGCTCCTTGAACGGCATGGAGACGCCGGCGCCGCGGATCCCCAGCGCCCGGATGCCGCCGACCGCAGCCTGGAGGTCGTTGGTGGTGAAGGCTTTGTACACGAAATTGAGGCCCAGCTCGCCGTACAGATAATTGTGAAACCGGGTGCCGATGTTGCTCGGACGACCGGAGAGCGAGATGCAGAGAAGAGTGTCTTTGTCGAGCTGGTTCATCCGGTAAATACTAGTGGTGGGGTCCCATCCGTGCGCGTTCTCAGCTCCGAATACACGGTGACGACGGCAAAGGAGCAAGGCTGCGATGACTACCACGATCGGTGACCGACACGAGGCGGCGCGGACGCCGCGGAGACGGCGGCACCTGTTCTCCCGCGCGCTCGCCGGAGTGATCGCCGCCGGCGTGGTACTCGGAGTGGGCGAACTGCTCGCGGCGCTGATCGACCCGAACTCGTCGCCGTTCTACGCGGTCGGTTCGACGACGGTGGACCGCAGCCCCGCGTGGGCCCGCGAGTTCGCGATACACACGTTCGGCACCAACGACAAACCCGCGTTGTTCGTGGGCATGACGATCCTCATCGTGCTCCTCGCCGCGGTCGCGGGGATCGTCGAGCGCCCCCGCGCCCCGTTCGGCAGTGCGATTCTCGCGGTGCTCGGGCTGGTGGGAATCGTGGCCGCCACCCAGCGTCCCGGCGCCACCTGGATGTATGCGCTGCCGACCGTGGTGGGGGTCGTCGCCGGCATCGCGGTCCTGCGGGTGCTGACGGCCACCGCGCGGGCACCGGAGAATTCGGATTCCGAGGATTCGTGGTTGCCGCGCCGCACTTTTCTCCTGTTGGCGGCGGCAGCCGCCGCGACGGCCGCGGCCGCCGGAGCCGCGGGCCGGTACCTCGGGCAGCAGGTCGCGGGCGCCGTGGACAACCGCCGCGCCTTCGCGATTCCGAGTGTGACGGACCGGGCGGGCGCGATCGCCCCGGGCACCGACATCGGCGTGCCGGGCGGCACCCCGTTCGTCACGTCGAACGAGGACTTCTACCGGATCGACACCGCCCTGCGGGTGCCGCGACTGACGACGGACGACTGGCAACTGCGCATCCACGGCATGGTGGACCGCGAACTCACCCTCTCGTGGGACGACCTGATCGCGCGCACGCCCGTGGAACGGGTGGTCACGTTGACGTGCGTGTCCAACGAGGTCGGCGGAAACCTCGCAGGCAACGCCACGTGGATCGGCTACCCCATCAAGGACATCCTCGACGAGGCCGGCGTGCACCCGGACGCCGACATGCTGCTGTCCACGAGCAGCGACCACTTCACGGCGGGCACCCCGGTCGCGGCACTGCGGGACGGCCGCGACGCGATTCTCGCGGTGGCGATGAACGGTCAGCCGCTCCCGTTCGAACACGGTTACCCGGTGCGGCAGGTCGTCCCCGGTCTCTACGGCTACGTGTCGGCCACCAAATGGGTGGTCGATTGGGAACTCACACGATTCGACGAGGCCGAGGCCTACTGGACGAAGCGCGGATGGTCCGCGGAAGGTCCGATCAAGACCGCGTCCCGGATCGACGTGCCCGCCCCGTTCGCACCCACCGCGCCCGGCCCCGTACTCGTCGCCGGAACCGCATGGGCGCAGCACCGCGGCATCGAGAAGGTGGAGGTGCGGGTCGACAACGGCGCATGGCAGACCGCGACCCTCGCCCCGCAGTACACCATCGACACCTGGCGGCAGTGGACGTGGGAGTGGCAGGCCGCGGCCGGCCTGCACACACTCCAGGTGCGGGCCACCGATCTGGACGGCAACGTGCAGGTGGAGGAGCGGACGCCGCCGGTCCCGAGCGGCGCTACCGGCTGGCACACCCGGTCGTTCACCGTGGCCTGAGGCGCTCACGGACACCGCTCCGCCACCTCGGCGAGCGCGTCACGGTCCGCCAGCGTCACCGGAAGTCCGTACTCCACCGCCACCGAGAGGTACTTGCCCGCGTAAAAGCAGCGGTACGCGGGATTCGGCGGCAGCCAGTCCTGCGGGGTCTGGTCCCCCTTGTCCTGATTGTCCGCACCGTTGACGGCCAGCAGGTTGAACGTGACGTCGTTGGCGAACCGGAGCCGGCGCTCGGGCGGCCACGTCGACGCGCCCATGTCCCACGCCGCCGCCAGCGGGTAGACGTGGTCGATCTGGACGGCCTTCGCGTCCGCCCTGTCGAATGGGAGCACCTCACCGGAGTACGGATCGGCGAGGGTCCCGCTGAGCACCACGCAGTCGCGGGTGCCGTCGCGGAACACCACGGAGCGGAGATCGAGCGCCAGAACGTTGTTGCGGGTGTCGCACCCGTCGTGGCCGCCCGCGGCGTCCTGGTCGTCGGTCCAGGCCGGTCCGAAGACGCACAACTCCCGGCCGGAACACCCGCGCTGGTATCCGCCGGGGTGCGGGCGGGATTCGACGGTGGCGACCCGCCCGAGCAACTCCTCGATGTGCGCGCGGGGCGGGCTGCCCGGTGCGGGGCTGTCGCCCAGTTCGAACAGCGACACCCCGCAGCCGCCGGCCGACAGCATCACGGCCAGCCACGCCGTCACGTACAGAAGTCTCATGCGTCCCCCGGCGCTCGAACACTCTCCCCCTACCGTCCAGGAGTATGCACCCGGCCTCCGACAGGTCAGCTGAAGGGCAGACGCACCGCGGCGATCGACGACACGTGCATGCCGTCGTGGCCGATGACCCAGGAACCGCCGCTCTGCCGGCATTCGGCGAGCAGGTCGAGGGTGCGCAGGAGGAAGAAGATCGCCTCGCTGGCGACGGGAGTGACCGCAAGCCGGTGTGCCTCACCGTGTTTCATTCCGTCGAGCCACACACCCGACTGCCCGTCCAAGCGGATGGTGACGATGTGCGTGGCATCGACGAAGGCGTACTTCCGTTGCTCCCACGGGGTGGTGAGCGCGTACCCCTGTTCGAGAACCTGGATCAGGATGCTCATGACCGACTCCCGAGAGTTTCCGGCAGCTACGTCTCTCCAGCATCTACCTCGGACCGGGTGAACGCCAGACCCGCTAACCGAACTCGATCACGACCTTGCCGCTGGTGTGTCCGGACTCGACCGTCGAGAGAGCGTCGCCGGCGTGCGCAAACGGGAACCGGTGGGCGACCCGCGGGTCGAGGGTTCCGTCGGCGACCAGTGCGGCCACCTCCGCGAATACCGCGGACGTGCGGCGCCGTTCCACTCCCGAGCCGCCGAGGTCCCGTGCCGCGAGGGGGTCGCCGACGCTGATGATCGCCGCCGGGTCCGTCACCACCCGCGCCGCCTCGGCCAGCGCGGCACCGCCGACGAGATCGAAGACGGCGTCCACCGGGCCGGGCACGCGTTCGGCGAGTCCGTCCCCGGACGCCACCCAGGTGGCGCCGAGCGATTCGACGACCTCCCGTTTGCCCTCGCTCGCGACCCCGATCACCGTGACGTCCCGGGCCGCGGCCAACTGCAGCGCCGCCACTCCCACGCCACCGCCCGCGCCGACGACGAGCAGTCTGCTGCCGGGCGCCAGGTCCAGGGTGGTCAGCGCGTCGTACGCGGTCCCCGCCGCGACGGGCAGGGTGGCCGCGTCGGCGAACGAGACCCCGTCGGGCTTGTGTGCCGCAGCGGCCGTGTTGACCAGGGTGTACTCGGTGTATCCACCGAATCCGGTGGCGGTCGCGCCGAACACGGCGTCGCCGACCGCGAAATCGGCCACCCGGGGGCCGACATCGGCGACCACACCCGCGACCTCCCGCCCGAGAACCGCGGGAAGGGTGACCGGGACCGTGTCCTTGCGCGTTCCCGCCCGCACCTTCCAGTCGGCGGGATTCACGCCCGCCGCGTGGACGGCGACCAGCAACTGACCGGGGCCGGGGGAGGGAATGGGGACGTCGAAGAACTGCTGCGTCTCGGGGCCGCCGTATTCACTGAAGCCGTATGCCATGCTCACGCCCACAGTCCTATCACGAACCGGAAGCAGGATCCGGGCACGAAGAAGACCCGCCGAACCGGAGTCGGCGGGCCTTCTCGTGAGAACTCAGGAGCCGAACAGGCTACCCAGGGAGCCGGTGCCTCCGCCGCCTCCGCCGCCACCCATCAACGGTCCTAGGAGCTGAACGAGCTGAACGAGAATTTGCAACATCTGTGTAGGGTCCATTTATGTCTCCTCCGATCACTGCGATCTACGAACGGCAGCGATCCCGGTCGATTCCGGCGTGGACAGCCGCCACCTCGTTCATCGGTGGAATGTCGTAGATGGTTACAGTCCCCGAGCAGGGTTTTCTCTCGCTGTCGGTCGGGCCTGATTGGATGGGTGCATGCTGCACGGCCTCTGGACACCCGGTTCGGGTCTCATGCTGTGGGTCGAGGACCGCAATCCGGCCGCCGAGGAGCAGACCGACGCGGTCGGGCGGGTGCTCGCCCGGAAGTTCCGCCATCACGTGAAGGTGCCGATGCCGACGCCGTCGGGGCCGGAGATGCTCGAGTGGGCGGCGGTCGCCCTCGCGCCGCCGGACGCGACTGATTTTCTGCTGTCGGTGTCGGCCCGCGACCCCCGGATTGCCGGGGATCTGCGCTACCTCGCCCACGTCGCGCGCGGCGTCGAGCGCTGGGTGCGTGCGGGACGCGTGGTGCCGGAGGTGCACCGGGCGGAGGGCGGCTGGTGGCCGCGCTGGCGGCTCCTCGGCGGCGAACGGCAGCGTGCGTGGCTCACGGAACTGTCGGTCGCGATGCCCCCGGTGCAGCGCCACGGAACCACCCCGCGGGCGGTGCTCGACGACATGGTGACCGAGTTGACCGACCCCGTCGCCCGGCGGGTCCTGGGCGGCGGGCACCCCGACGATTCCGGCAGCGACGCGGAGCACCCGCTGATCGAGGCGCTGGTTCGGGGTGAGGACTTCGCCGACGGCACCGCCCAGCTGGCGGGTTCGCTCGACGGGTGGCGGGACAGCCTGAAGGTGGACGAGCCCGAACTGGTGCTGCGACTGCTCGAGCCGGAAGATGTGGACGTGGAGGGGGATTGGGACCCGGACACGGTGCTGTGGCGGCTGCAGGTGTGCCTGCGGCCGGAAGGTGAAGCGCCGGTGCCGATTCCGCTGCACCGCACCGAGGCGAGCCGCCTGCAGACCGGGGTCCGCAAACTGACCGAGGCCGTCGCGGCCTACCCGCGACTGCAGGACGTCCCGAGCGATCCCGACAGTCTCGACCTGATGCTGCCGACCGCGGTGGTCATCGACCTCGTCGGGCACGGCGCGGTGGCGTTGAAGGAGAAGGGCATCAGCCTGCTGCTGCCGCGGGCGTGGAGTGTGGCGTCGCCGTCGATGCGACTGCGGGTGAGCTCGCCGAGCACCCCGGCCAGCGCGGAGAACCGGTCCGTCGGCAAAGACCAGTTGGTGCAGTACAACTGGGAACTGGCACTCGGCGACACGGTGCTCACCGCCGCCGAGATGAACCGGTTGGTCAATGCGAAGAGCGATCTCGTGCGGCTGCGGGGTGAGTGGGTCCGGGCCGATCAGGAGGTGCTCTCCCGTGCCGCGCGGTACGTGGCCGAGCGGCACGGCAGCGGCGACCGCGCCATCGTGGACCTACTGAAAGACCTGATCGCGGACGATCTGTCCGACCTCCCCGTCGAGGAGGTCACCGCCACCGGCTGGGCGGCCGCGCTGCTCGACGGCGACACGACGCCGCAGGACGTGCCGACCCCCGACGGTTTGGACGCCACGCTGAGGCCGTACCAGAAGCGGGGGCTCGACTGGCTGGTGTTCATGAGCCGCCTCGGGCTCGGGGCGGTCCTGGCCGACGACATGGGTCTCGGCAAGACGCTGCAACTACTCGCACTGCTGGCGCACGAGAACGCCGCCACGCCCACCCTGCTGGTGTGCCCGATGTCGGTGGTCGGCAACTGGCAGCGGGAGGCGGCCCGCTTCGTTCCCTCGCTGCGGGTGCTGGTCCACCACGGTCCGCAGCGGCTGAACGGCGACGAGCTCACCGCCGCCGTGACGCAGAGCGACCTGGTGATCACCACGTACGCGCTGCTCGCCCGCGACGTCGCGCAACTGAAGGAACAGGATTGGCGGCGGGTGGTCCTCGACGAGGCGCAGCACATCAAGAACGCGAAGACCGGGCAGGCGCGAGCGGCCCGCAGCATCCCGGCGGAGCACCGCGTCGCGTTGACGGGCACTCCGGTCGAGAACCGGCTGGACGAACTGCGCTCGATCCTCGATTTCGCGAACTCCGGCATCCTGGGCTCGGAGGCGATGTTCCGCAAGCGTTTCGTGGTGCCGATCGAGCGGGAACAGGACGAGACGGCCGTCGCCCGGCTCCGCGCCGTCACATCTCCGTTCGTGCTGCGCCGCGTCAAGACCGATCCCGCGGTCATCGCGGACCTTCCGGACAAGTTCGAGATGACGGTCCGCGCCAACCTCACCGCCGAGCAGGCCGCGCTGTACCGGGCGGTGGTCGACGACATGATGGCGCAGATCAAGGACAAGAAGGGGATGAAGCGCAAGGGCGCCGTGCTCGCCGCCCTGACCAAACTCAAGCAGGTGTGCAACCATCCGGCGCATTTCCTGCGCGACGGTTCGGCGGTGATGCGGCGCGGACAGCACCGGTCCGGCAAGCTGGGGCTCGTCGAGGACATCCTCGATTCCGTCGTCGCGGACGGCGAGAAGGCGTTGCTGTTCACCCAGTTCCGTGAATTCGGTGATCTCGTCACCCCATACCTCGCCGAACGTTTCGGTACTCCCGTGCCGTTTCTGCACGGGGGCGTGTCGAAGCAGAAGCGCGACGACATGGTGGCCTCGTTCCAGGGCGACGACGGGCCGCCGATCATGATGCTGTCGCTGAAGGCCGGCGGAACCGGGCTGAACCTCACCGCGGCCAACCACGTCGTCCACCTCGACCGGTGGTGGAACCCGGCGGTCGAGAACCAGGCCACGGACCGCGCGTTCCGGATCGGCCAGCGGCGCGACGTGCAGGTGCGCAAACTCGTGTGCGTCGGCACGCTGGAGGAGCGGATCGACGCGATGATCGCCACCAAACAGGAACTGGCGGACCTCGCCGTCGGGACGGGCGAGAACTGGGTGACGGAGATGAGCACCGAACAGCTGGGCGAACTGCTGCGGCTCGGCGACGAGGCGGTGGGCGAATGACGAATCGGCGCCCCGGACCGTATTTCGGCCAGTACGGCCGGCGACGACCGGTGTCGGGCGGGCTGGAGGCACGGTCGCAGCGGGGATCGTTCGGGCGCACGTGGTGGGGCCGCGAATTCGTCGAGATCATCGAGTTCGTCGCCGACAAGGGCCGGATGAGCCGCGGGCGGAGTTACGCGCGCAGCGGTCAGGTGATCTCGCTCGAGATCTCGGGCGGAACGGTGACGGGGGAGGTCCAGGGCAGTCAACTCCAGCCGTTCGTTGCGACCGTGTCGATCGATCGCCTCGACGAGTCGGAGGTCGCCGAACTGGTCGCGCTGGTGCGCAGGCAACCGGGCAGTCTGGCGATGCTGGCGGGCGGCGGGGTTCCGGAGGCGCTCGGCCCCCTGCTGCTGCCCGCCGGGGCGTCCGCGCTGAACTACGACTGCACCTGCCCGGACGACGGGTGGCCGTGCAAGCATGCGGCGGCGGTCGCGTACCTCACCACCGAACGCATCGACGAGAACCCGCTCGAGATCCTGACGCTGCGCGGCGTCGATCTGGACATGCTGATCGAGGGCGTCGGGGGCGACTCCGCCGAAGCCGATATCGACGACTGGTTCGGTGACGAGTCCTCGCTGCCCGGACTGCCCGACGCCGACTTCCGGGCGGCGATCGACGACCTCGACCCGCTGCTGCTTCGGAAGGCGATCCGCTCGGTCAGTGAGGACGAGCGTGCGGTGGACGCCGCGATCCGGGAGCTGAAAGCGCTGTACCAGCACTTCCGCTGACCGTGCGATGATGAAGGACGCGGAAGCTCGCCTCGTTCCGCGACCGGGAGCTGGTCAGTCATGGTGACGGTCTACCTGCTCGGCGAGCAGCGCGTGTCGGACCCGGAGGACGACCGGGCGGGCACCGTCTCGTCACGGGCGATCGCGCTGCTGGCCTATCTCGTGCTGCACGCCGGTCTCGCGCAGTCCCGGACCCGTCTCGCCGGGCTGTTCTGGCCCGAGTCGAGCGAGCAGCAGGCCCGCACCAACCTGCGGCGGGAACTGCACAACCTCCGCGGTCTCCTGGGATCGGACGGTGCGCCGACCGCGGACGGGCCGACGCTGGCGTGGTCCGACTCGCCGTCGTGCCGGGTGGACGTCGACACGTTCCGCAACGAGCGGGCGGCCGCCCTCGCCGCCCTCGCGGATTCCGACACCCAGGCATTTCTCGAACACGCGGACCTCGCGATCGACACCTATCGCGGTGACCTCATGCCCGGGGCGTACGAGGACTGGGTCCTCGACCATCGCGACGTGCTGCGCCGGGAGTGCATCGAACTCTGCGAGGCGACGGTACGGGTGCTGCGCGAGTCGGGTGATGTGGAGACGGCGACGGCGTGCGCACGCCGTCGCATCCAACTCGACCCGCTGGCGGAGGCCGGGTACCGGACGCTCATGGAACTGCAGGCCGCATCGGGCGACCGGGCGGCGGCGATGACCACGTATCACCGGTGCGCGGCGGTGCTCGAGACCGAACTCGGGGTCGCGCCGGGCGCCGCGACCACCCGGCTGTTCGACAACCTGCTCGGGGAGCAACCCGCCCCGGCTCCCCGGCCCGAACACGTCCGGACGGCGGTGCCCGCCCTCATCGGGCGGGAACGCGAATGCGGGGAATTGCAGCGGCGGTGGCGGCAGACCCTCGACGGCAGCCAGGGCCTGGTGCTCGTGTCGGGTGACGCGGGAGTCGGCAAGACCCGGTTGACCACCGAACTCGCGGAGATCGCCCGCGCCGACGGGGCAGTCGTGGCGACCGCGCGGTGTTTCGGACTGCCGGGCCGCGTCGCGCTCGCCCCCGTCGCCGAGTGGCTGCGCAGCGCGGAGTTTCGATCGGCGGTCGGGTCGCTGGACCCGTTGTGGAGGGCCGAGGTCGAGCGGCTGGTCCCGAGCGCCGAGTCCGCGCCGCGGCCCGCGACGTCCCGGGCGATGGTCGACGCGTGGCAGAGGCACCGCTTCTTCGAGGGGACGGCGCGGGCGGTGCTGTCGCCCGGACGGCCGGTGCTGCTCGTCCTCGACGATCTGCAGTGGTGCGACGCGGAGACGACGGCGTGGCTCGCGTTCCTGCTGTCCCTCGACACCCACCTGCGCGTCCTGGTCGCGGCGACCGCCCGCACGGACGAGGCGCAGTCCCGCCGCGACGTGACGGACGCGGTGCGGGCCCTCCGGTCGGCGCGACTGGTCACGGACGTCCAGGTGGACCCGTTGACCGCGGACGCGACCGCCGAACTGGCGAGGTCCCTCGGTGGCCCGGCGCTGAATCCTTCCGAGGAAGCGGTGCTGTACGCCGCGACCGCGGGCTACCCGCTGTACGTCGTCGAGGCCGCCAGGATGGTGCCCGCCGCGGATGGGACCGGGCGCGGCGGGGGCGCCGGCGACCTCGGCGAGGTGCTGGCCCGGCGACTCGAGCAGTGCTCGGAACCGGCCCGGGACGTCGCAGGCCTCGCCGCGGCGCTCGGCACGGATTTCGATCTGGACCTGCTCAGCGAGGCGAGCGACCTGGACACCGATTCCCTCGTGCAGGCGGTCGACGAACTGTGGCGGCGCAGGATCGTCCGGCCCGCGGGCACCGGGTACGACTTCGTGCACGATCTGGTCCGGGAGGCCGCGTACCGCTCGGTCGGTCCACCGCGACGCTGGCTCCTGCATCGGCGTCTGGCGCAGGGACTCGAACTCCTCCACACCGGCCGCACCGACGACGTGGCCGCCCAACTCGCCGAGCAGTATCGGCGCGGCGGCCGCCCCGACCGTGCCCTCCACTATCTGCAGCGCGCCGCCGAGGTAGCGGCAGGCGTGTTCGCGAACGCCGACGCCCTGCGCCTCTTCCGGGACTGCCTCGACCTTCTCGAGGCGATGCCGCTGGGCCGCAACCGGGACGCTCACGAGGTGGACGTGCGCCTGGGCATGTCGGCGCCGCTGACCACCCTGTACGGGTACTCCGCCCCGCCGCTCGAACGGACGCTCGACCGCACCATGGAGTTGGGGCAACGGCTCCGCAGGCCGAAGGTGGTGCTCGGTGCGCTGATCGGATTGTTCGCGGTCCACTTCGTGCAGGGGCACACCGCGCAGGCCCACAGGCTCGGCGTGCGCGCCCTCGAACTGTCCGCGGCGGATCCGGAATTCGAGGGTCAGGCGCATTTCGCCGTGGCGGGGGGCGCCCTCGGTCTCGGCAGGCCGAGGGAAGCGATCGAACATTTCGACATCGCGCAGCGATCGTTCTCGGACGACTATTCGTTCATCCTCGGAACACGGCTCGAGGTGCATTGCCACGCGTGGGCGTCGCACGCGTACTGGATGATCGGCGACGAGCAGGCGGCCGAGCAGGCGGCCGCGGATGCCCTCGCGCTGGGCAGGACCTGCGGCCATCCGTACAGTCTCGCGGTGGCGCTGGGGTACGCGTCGGTGCTGCATCAGGTGCGGGGCGACGACACCGCGCTGCTCGCCTCGCTGACGGAGTTGCGGCAGCTGTGCGAGCGCTACCACTTCGCGTACTACAGCCAGTGGTCGCAGATCCTCGAAGGCCGGCTTCTCGGCGGCGAACCGGGCATCGCGAAGATCCGCGACGGGCTCGCCGCGTTGCGACGGCAGCGGGCGTTCGCGCGGATGCCGTACTGGCTCTCGCTGCTGGCGGAGGTCCAGATCGACATCGGGTCGACGGCCGCCGCCCGCGCCACCCTCGATGCCGCCCTGATCGCCGCCGAGCAACACGACGACCGGTGGTGGTTGCCGCAGGTCCTCCGGCTTCGCGCGGACGTCGGACCGTTCGCCGGCGGGGATTCGGCGCGAACGGTGCGCGAACGCCCGATTCCTACGGTGTGAAGTACCAGGAACTACCCGTTCCGGGGCCGCCGATCCGAGGAGAAGGTCATGAGCACCACCACCAGTTCGACACCGACGACGACACCGCCTTTCACGGAACTGGCCGCGTCTCTGCGCGGAGAGTTGATCACGCCCGGCGACGCCGGCTACGACGACGCGCGCGCGGTGTACAACGCCATGATCGACCGTCGGCCCGCGGCCATCGCGCGGTGCGCCAACGCTGCAGACGTCGTCGCGTGCGTGCGGTTCGCCCGGGAGCAGCACGTCGAACTCTCGGTCCGCGGAGGGGGACACAACGCGGGCGGCCTCGGCGTGTGGGACGACGCCCTCGTGATCGATCTGTCGGGGATGCGCGGGACCACGGTCTCGCCCGGCGACCGGACCGTCCGGGTCGACGGCGGGTGCACCTGGAGCGACGTCGACCATGCCACCGTGCCGTTCGGCATGGCCACCCCCTCCGGGTTCATCGCCTCCACCGGTGTCGGCGGGCTGACGCTCGGCGGCGGGATCGGCTACCTGACGCGCCGTTTCGGTCTCACGGTGGACAATCTGCTCTCCGCCGACGTCGTCCTCGCCGACGGCACACTGGTGACGGCGAGCGAACGCTCCCATCCGGACCTGTTCTGGGCGCTGCGTGGCGGCGGCGGAAACTTCGGTGTGGTCACGTCGTTCCAGTTCGCGTGTCACGAGATCGGCGACCACGGAAATATCGTCGGCGGGCCGGTGCTGTACGACCTCGAGGACACCCCCGACGTGATGCGGTGGTACCGCGAACTCCTGCCGTCGCTGCCCGAGGAACTCAACGGCTGGATCGGACTGCTGACCATTCCGCCGGCACCGCCGTTCCCCGAGGAACTGTGGGGACGCAAGGCGTGCGGCATCATCTGGTGCTACACCGGTGATCCGGGCAAGGCCGACGCGGTGCTCGAACCGATCCGCGAATTCGGTAACCCACTGCTGGTAGGGGTCGGCGAAATGCCCTTCACGGCACTGCAATCGGCCTTCGACGCACTGTACCCGGCGGGATTGCAGTGGTACTGGCGCGCAGACTTCGTCCGCGAGATCTCCGACGAGGCCGTCGACATCCACCTGGAGTTCGGCCGTCGGCTGCCCACCGGCCATTCGACGATGCACATGTATCCGATCGACGGCGCGGCGACGCGGGTGGCCGAAGATGGCACGGCGTTCGCGTACCGGGACGGCGGCTGGGCGGGCGTGATCGTCGGTGTCGACCCGGATCCGGCGAACGCCCAGCTCATCACGGACTGGGCCAAGCAGTACTGGGAGGCCCTCCACCCGACGACCGCGGGCGGGGCGTACGTCAACTTCATGATGTCCGAGGGCGAGGACCGGGTGCGTGCCTCCTACCTCGGCAACTACGACCGGCTCGCACAGGTGAAGGCGAAGTACGATCCGGACAACCTCTTCCATGTGAATCAGAACATCCGTCCCGCGGCCCGGTCGGAGCAGTAGGCTGGGCAACCTCCCGACCGAGAGGATCGACCGCCATCAGCACCTCCGGAGACGACCTGCCCGCGTTCACGTACCCGGAGGTGGGTGCGAGCCGCGACGTTCCGTTCCCCACCGGATACCACCATCTGCGCGAGCAGAAGGTGATCGGTTACGGTGCAGACGCATTCGAGGCGGCCGCGGCCCACCTGGGTTCCTGGGGGATGCACCGCGGCGCCGGGCTCGACGTGCGGGCCGAGACTCCGACCGCCGTGCCCGGCACGACGGTCGAACTGCGCTGGGGGATCGGTCCGCTCCGGCTGGCGTTCTCCTGCCGGGTCGTCTACGTGCTCGACGACCCGCAGCGCAAGGGATTCGCGTACGGCACGCTGCCGGGTCACCCCGAGCGCGGCGAGGAGAGCTTCGTCGTCGAACAGCGGCCGGACGGCGCCGTCGTCGCGACCGTGTCGGCGTTCTCGAAACCGGGGCGATGGTTCACGCGGATCGGCGGGCCGGCGGGCCGGGTCGTGCAGAAGGTGATGACGCGCAGGTACCTCGAGGCATTGGCGGCCGCGGCACGGTAGGCCCGGGCGCCCGGATCACGTATTCTCGGTGTTGGACCGGACCGGACGGGACCTTTGCAGTCCGACTGCCTGATCCGATGTGTCCGACCCCTGAACAGAGCTGGAGCCGCCGGCATGATGCCCGTACATCTACGCGACAGCGTGATTCCGAAGCACGAGCAACTCCGTGCCATCCTGCTGCACAAGTGCACCAAGGAACTTCAGCCCGGCGATCTCATGACCAGTGAACGAAAACTGATGCAGGACTACGGCGTCAGTCGCATCACCGTTCGCGAGGCGATCGGACAGCTCGTCAACGAGGGTCACCTGGTGCGGGTGCGCGGCAAGGGCACGTTCGTGGCGCACCGTCCGGTGCAGTCGAAGCTCCACCTGGCCTCGTTCACCGAGGAGATGCGGGCGCAGGGGCACAAGCCGACGACGGTGGTGTTGCAGAGCGAGGAGGACGCGGCGCCCGAGGCCACCGCGAAGGCGCTGCGGATCGCACCGGACACGAGCGCCTATCACGTCAAACGGCTGCGGCTGGCCGACGGCGAACCGGTCAGCGTCGACGACGGCTGGTTCAACGCCGCACTGCTTCCCGGCCTTCTGGACCTCGACCTCACCGGCTCGATCTACCGGGCCACCGCCGACAAGTACGGCATGCCGATCGACCGGGCGGAGCAGACCGTCAGCGCCGACGGGGCGAGCCAGGAGATCGCGACCCTGCTCGGCATCAAGAAGGGCGCCCCGGTGATGTACTTCGACCGGGTGTCCTTCAGCGGCCCCACGCCGGTCGAGCACACCCGCAGCTGGTACCGGTCCGATCGCTACCAACTGCAGATGGAAGTTCAGGGGGAGCGGACTCGGCGCAGCGTCTGAGCCCGGCCGCCCTGGCTTCTGCTGCTCTATTTCTATTGCGCCGTCCAGTCGAACAGGACGTCGCCGGTGGTCACGTCGGATCCGATGGTGTCGGTGGACACCGAATCCGGCTTGGAATCCATCACCACGATCGGGCAGACGGCGGAGTACCCGGTGCCGTCGATCTCGGTCGGATCGAATCGCACCACGGGGTCGCCGGCGTCCACCTCGTCGCCCTCCGCGGCCAGCAGGGTGAATCCCTCGCCCTGCAGCTTCACCGTGTCGATACCCAGGTGGACCAGTACGCCGCCGCCCGCAGAGCCCAGGATGACGAACGCGTGCGGGTGGAGTTTGAGGATCTTGCCGGAGATGGGCGCGAGCACGTCGAGGGCGCCGCGGTCGCGTGCCGGCTCGATCGCGACTCCGGAACCCACCATCTGTCCGGCGAACACGGGGTCGGGCACGTCTGCCAGGGCGAGAACCCGGCCGGGCAGTGGTGCCTGCACGGACAGGCTCACAGGATGTCCTCGATGTCCTCGGCCAGGGTGTCCGCCTCGGGGCCGACGATAACCTGCACGACGCTGCCCGCCTTCAACACCCCGTGGGCGCCTGCGGCCTTGAGCGCGGCCTCGTCGACCTTGGCGCCGTCCTTGACCTCGGTGCGCAGCCGGGTGATGCAGGCCTCGATCTCGACGATGTTGTCGGCACCGCCGAGGCCGCTGATGATTGCGTCCGCTTTGGACATCGGTTCTCCCTCGTAGTTCGTGTTTGCGCTGCAGGTGAAGGTGCGGAATGAGTTAGCTGGATCACATTTGCCTGTTGACATCCTGTGCTCACCTGGTCAAACTAGCAACTGGTTATGACCGGACAGTACCCGTTGGGAGTGCTGGTCCACAATAGTTTTCCCGAAGCCGTACGACGCGCTCGCCGCCACCGGTTTCGGGACTCACCAGACGCCGATTCGGCGACCGAAGCGCACAGAGAAGGCCGATATGACTGTCGTAGACAGCCCGAAAAAGGAATCAGCGGTGTTTGCCGGGTTACAGCGCCTCGGGCGCAGCCTGATGCTGCCGATCGCGGTACTTCCCGCGGCCGGCATCTTGCTCCGGCTCGGCCAGGACGACCTCCTCGGACGATTCGACTCGATGCACACCGCTGCGTCCGTCATCTCCGCGGCCGGCCAGGCCGTGTTCACCTGGCTTCCCCTCATCTTCGCGGTGGGCATCGCCATCGGCTGGGCCAAGAAGGCGGACGGGTCCACCGCCCTGGCCGCCGTGGTCGGATACATGGTCATCAACGGCGTGTTCGAGGCCATGTCCCCGGTCGTCCTGGAAGGCAAGACCGATCCGAACGGCGACCAGGCGCTGATCAACTACGGGGTCCTCGCGGGCATCGTGATGGGTCTGCTGTCCGCCATCCTGTGGCAGCGGTTCTACCGCACCAAACTGCCCGACTACCTCGGATTCTTCAACGGGCGCAGGCTCGTTCCCATCCTCACCGCCGTCACCGGTCTCGTCGTCGGCGTCCTCATGGCGTTCCTGTATCCGGCGTTCAACTCCGCCCTGACGTGGGTGGGCGAGACCATCGCGGAGAACTCGGTGATCGGTGGCGGCGTCTACGGCATGGCCAACCGCCTGCTCATCCCGACCGGCCTGCACCACATCCTGAACTCCACCGTGTGGTTCCTCGTCGGCGACTACCAGAACTCGAGCGGAGAACTCGTCCGCGGCGACCTCAACCGGTTCTTCGCCGGCGACCCGAGCGCCGGCATCTTCATGACGGGCTTCTTCCCGATCATGATGTTCGCGCTTCCCGCTGCCGCACTGGCGATCTGGCGCAACGCCCGGCCGTCGCAGAAGAAGGTCGTGGGCGGCATCATGCTGTCCACCGCGCTGACGGCGTTCCTCACGGGGATCACGGAGCCCCTCGAATTCGCGTTCATGTTCGTCGCCTGGCCGCTGTACCTGATCCACGCGTTCCTCACCGGCACCTCGATGGCGCTCGTCAACGCCCTCGGCATCCACGACGGATTCACGTTCTCCGCAGGCTTCTTCGACTACGTCCTCAACTTCGGCAAGGCCACCAACGCGTGGATGCTGATCCCCATCGGACTCGGGTACGCGGTGATCTATTACGTCCTGTTCAGCTTCGTCATCAAGAAATGGAACCTGCGCACCCCCGGCCGGGAGGACGACGCGGACACCAACACCGACAGCGACACGGAAAAGGCAGGTCAGTGAGCATGGCTTCACGAACGGTCCTCATCGGTTCGAAGGTGGGCCTGCACGCCCGCCCCGCCGCGAAGTTCACCCAGGCCGCCGCGGCCGTGCCCGTCCCGGTGCAGATCGCGGTCGGCGAATCCGCGCCGGTGGACGCGGGCAGCATGCTCGCGGTCATGACCCTCGGCGCCGCATTCGGTACCGAGGTGACGATCACCGCGGACGGGGAGGGCAGCGAGGAGGCCCTCGACCGACTCGCCGACCTGCTCGCCTCCGACCTCGACGCCGCCTGATGCCGACGACCACGGAACACGTGGTGCACGGACTCGGGGTGAGTCCGGGGCTGGTCTGCGCGCCCTGGCTCGCGTTCGGGACGCCGGTCGAGACGTCCGCCGAAGACCCTGTCGGCGAATCGGTCCCGGCGGAGATCGCCCGGGTGCGCGACGCCCTCGCGACGGTGTCCGGGGACCTCGAGGCCCGCGCCGCGCAGGTGGACGGCGTCGCGTCCGAGATCCTGCTCGTGTCGGCGGCCATGGCCCGCGACCCGGGAATCGTGTCCGCCGCCGAGGAGAACCTTCGCGGCGGCATGCCGACGGCACACGCCGTGCGCGTCGCGTTCGACGGCTTCTGCACCACACTCGAGGCTCTCGGCGGGTATCTCGCCGAGCGCGTCGCGGACCTGCGGGACCTCGGACATCGCGCGGTCGCGGTGCTGCTGGGCGTGCCGATGCCCGGAATCCCCGATCCGGGACACCCGTTCGTGCTCGTGGCACGGGACCTGTCGCCCGCGGACACCGCGATGCTCGGTGGCAGCGAGGTGGTGGGTCTGCTCACCGCGGAGGGCGGGCCCACGAGTCACACTGCGATACTGGCGAAGTCGCTCGGCCTGCCCGCGATCGTGAACTGCGCCGGCCTCGACCGATTGGTCGAGGGGCGACCGGTGGTGCTCGACGGCGCCACGGGTGAGGTCGTCGTCGACCCCGGCGAACGTCGACGGTCGGAGGTGGCGGAGCGGATCGCCGAGGCGCGGGTCGCGGTCACGACTGGTCCGGGCCGCACCCGGGACGGCGCACCCGTCGGGCTGCTCGTCAACATCGGCACCGTCGACGACGCCGTGCGCGCCGCCACCGCGGATTCGGAGGGCGTCGGACTGTTCCGCACCGAGTTCCTGTACCTCGGCAGGCAGACCGCGCCCACCCTCGACGAGCAGATCACCACGTACACCGCCGTGCTGGAGAAGTTCGCCGGACGGAAGGTGGTGGTCCGGACACTCGATTCCGGATCCGACAAACCACTGACGTTCCTCGACCTGGGCGCCGAGGAGAACCCGGCCCTCGGCGTGCGCGGGTTGCGGGTCGGCTCCGTCTACCCGGACGTCCTGGCCACCCAGCTGGAAGCGCTCGGCGTCGCTGCCTCCTCCACCGGCGCCGACCTGTGGGTGATGGCCCCGATGGTCGCCACGGCGGACGAGGCGGAGGGCTTCGCCGCGCTCGCCCGGTCCCGAGGCATCGCGAAGGTCGGGGCGATGATCGAGATCCCCTCGGCCGCCCTTCGAGCCCGCGACCTGCTCGAACACCTCGATTTCGTCAGCATCGGCACCAACGATCTGAGCCAGTACACCTGCGCCGCAGACCGGATGGCCGGCGGTCTCGCCACGTTGCTCGACCCGTGGCAGCCCGCCGTCCTGGACCTCGTCGGCCTGGTCGGCGCGGCCGGCGCCGAGGCGGGGGTACCCGTCGGGGTCTGCGGTGAGGCCGCGTCCGATCCCGCGCTGGCGCCGGTGCTCGTCGGGCTGGGTGTCACGAGCCTGTCCATGGTGGCGCCGTCGCTGGGCGCCGTGCGGGCCCGCCTGGCCGCCACCGACCTCGACCGGTGCCGGGAGATGGCAGTCGCCGCGCGCAGCGCACAGTCCCCGCAGGCCGCACGGTCGGCAGTCGCGGCTCTCGGGTCCGGGGCACCGCGATGATCCTGCGCGGCCGGGCCGTCGTGGAGGACGTGGAACGCGGCGACGGTGTCGTCGTCACCGACGGCGACCGAATCTCCTGGGTCGGTGCGGCGTCGCAGTACCGCGGGCAGGTGCCGCTGCCGGACCCGAGTTCGTCGATACTGCTGCCGGGCCTGATCGACCTGCACTGCCACGGCGGTGCCGGCGCGGGCTTTCCGAACGCCGACGCCGACGGGGCGAGGCTGGCCGCGGACCACCACCGCGGGCACGGCACCACCGGGCTGCTCGGAAGCCTGGTGTCGGCGGGGGAGCAGGACCTGCTCCGGCAGGCCGGAATCCTCGCCGACCTGGTGGAACGCGGTGATCTCCTCGGGATCCACCTGGAGGGTCCGTTCATCTCCGGTGCCCGCTGCGGTGCGCAGGATCCCGCGTCCGTGGTGCCCGGCGACCCCGGCCTGTTCGAGCGGATCTGCGACGCCGCGCGCGGCACCGTCCGGTCGATGACGCTCGCACCGGAGACCGCGCACTTCGGTGAGCTCCTCGGGGCGATGCGCCGGCGCGGCGTGCTGCCGAGCCTCGGCCACACCGACACCGACGCGGCGACCACATCCGCGCGGATCGCCGACGCCGCCGGCGGGCCGCTGACCGCCACACACCTGTTCAACGCCATGCCGCCGCTGCACCACCGCGCGCCGGGCCCGGTGGCCGCGTTCCTCGCCGCAGCCGGTCGCGGCGACATCGTCGTCGAATTGATCGCGGACGGAGTGCATCTCGCGCCCGACACCGTGTCGATGGTGTTCGACACCGTCGGACCCGAGCAGATCGTCCTCGTCAGCGACGCCATGGCCGCCGCCGGCGTCTCGGACGGCGACTACCAACTCGGGCCTCTGGACGTGTGCGTCTCCCGCGGTGTTGCCCGGCTCGCGACCGCCGACGGATCCGAGGGAGCCATCGCGGGCGGCACCGCACGACTGCTGGACGTCGTGCGCACCACCGTTGTCGACAGCGGCGTCGGACTCGTCGACGCCGTCGCGTCCGCCACCAGGACCCCGGCCCGGCTGCTCGGCCTGGAAACCGAACGCGGAACCCTGGCCCCGGGCCTCCGCGCCGACATCGTCGTGACCGATCACCAACTGCGCCCGCGTGGCGTGTTTTCCGGCGGAATGCCCGCCGGAACGGAAGGACTCGCATGGAAATCGTAATCCGGCAGACCCCGTCGGAGGTCAGCACGACCGTGGCGGACATCGTCGAGAGGTACGTCCGGCGCGGGCCGACGACACTGGGCCTCGCCACCGGGTCGTCCCCGCTCGGGAGCTACCGCGAACTCGCGCGACGGCACCGCGAGTCCGGACTGGACTTCACGGACGCGCGGGCCTTCCTCCTCGACGAATACGTCGGGCTGCCGAAAAGTCACGACCAGTCGTACTTCTCGGTGATCCGCTCGGAGTTCGTCGACCACGTCGACCTCGACCCCGACCGGGTGCTCAGCCCGAACGGCGAATCACCCGACATCGCCAAGGAAGGCGCACGCTACGACGCGGCCATCGCCGAGGCGGGCGGCGTCGACGTGCAACTGCTCGGCATCGGAACCGACGGCCACATCGGGTTCAACGAACCGGGCTCCGCGCTGACGTCACGCACGCGCGTCAAGACCCTCACCGAGCAGACCCGCCTCGACAACGCGCGGTTCTTCGACAGCGTGGACGACGTCCCGCACCACGTCCTCACCCAGGGGCTGGGCACCATCTGCGAAGCCCGGCACCTGGTGATGATCGCGTTCGGCAAGGGCAAGGCCGAGGCGATCGCCGCCGCCGCGGAGGGACCGCTCTCCGCGTTCTGCCCCGCTTCGGTGATGCAACTGCATCCGCACGTCACCGTCGTCATCGACGAAGCCGCAGCGAGCAAGCTGCAACTCGCCGACTACTACCGGTACGCGCTGGAACACAAGCCTTCCTGGCAGTCGTTCTAGATGGCGCCCGTACTCGAACTGGCCGTCCAGGACGTCGCGGGCGCCCGGATCGCACGGCGCGCCGGAGCCTCGCGGGTCGAGTTGTGTACCGCGCTCGGCGCGACCGGTGGGCTGACGCCGAGCATCGGCATGATCGAAGCCGTTGCGGCTCAGGGGATCGCGGTGCACCCGCTGATCCGAT
Source organism: Rhodococcus sp. T7 (assembly GCF_009872365.1). Taxonomy (NCBI): domain Bacteria; kingdom Bacillati; phylum Actinomycetota; class Actinomycetes; order Mycobacteriales; family Nocardiaceae; genus Rhodococcus; species Rhodococcus sp. T7. The sequence goes on along the minus strand of NZ_WXYH01000381.1, from coordinate 707 downwards.
GCCGGCCCGGCGGATTCGTCTACGGCGTCGACGAGATCGCGGTCATGGCCCGCGACATCCAAGCCGCCGTGGGCGCGGGCGCATCCGGCGTCGTTGTCGGTGCGCTGACGCCCGGCATGGCCGTCGACCGCGACGCTCTGGCCCGCCTGCTCGACGGCATCGACCCGTACACGGTGGAGGTGACGTTCCATCGTGCGATGGACGTCGTCGACGACAGAGCGACCGCCCTCGACGCGCTCGCACGGTCGGGCATCATCCGCGTCCTCACCTCCGGCGGAGCGCCGCGCTGCATCGACGGCCTCGACGCGCTGACGGCCATGGTCGCCCACGCACACGGGCGGATCCAGGTAATGGCAGGCGGCGGGATCCGCGTCGACGACATCGCCGCGGTCGCAGGCACCGGTGTCGACGCCATACACCTCTCCGCCCGCCGCACCGTCGCCGACAGCGGCGGCCCCGGCGGTGGGTCATGCGGCTACGACGCGGTCGACGAATCCCTCGCCCTCGCGGCCGCTGCGGCACTGGGGATCTGAACTTTCGGCAATTGCCTGTGGTCCGGTCGGACTGCTAGAGTCGAACAAAGTTTCGAATAACCTCGGGGGAGGGCTGGTCGTGGGGGAAGTAGTGGCACCGGATCTGGAGGAGTTGCGGGCGTTCACGACGCGATTGCGGTGCGTCGAGGCGTGTGGCGATGCCGGGTTGGGGAT
>NZ_WXYH01000380.1:0-35662 GCF_009872365.1 Rhodococcus sp. T7 | reverse complement strand
ACCTTCAACGACTTCGCCGGCGCGATCACCGTCGCCGAGGACGGCACCACCGCCGTCACCGCCGAAATCCAGGTCGCCTCCATCGACACCAAGAACGCCGACCGCGACGCCCACATCAAGTCCGCCGACTTCTTCGACGCCGAGCAGTACCCCACTGCCACCTTCACCTCCACCGCCGTCCGCACCAAGGGCGACGACTACGTGGTCGAGGGCGACTTCACCCTCCGCGGCGTCACCCGGCAGGTCGAGCTCGCCCTCGAATTCAACGGCGTCAACCCCGGCATGGGCAACGGACCGGTCGCCGGCTTCGAAGCCACCACCGTCCTCAACCGCAAGGACTTCGGCATCACCATCGACATGCCCCTCGAAGGCGGCGGCGCCGTCGTCGGCGACAAGATCACCATCACCCTCGAGATCGAGGCCGCCCTGCAGGCCTGACCCACCGGCACCACCCGCGCCCCGTCGTCCACCCGGACGACGGGGCGCGGTCGTCGTGAAACCGATCGGCCGGAACTCCGCGACGGCACCACCTCTAGGCTGGCCGTGTGAAGAAGTACCTTCCCGCTCTCGCCCTGGATGTCGTCCTCGTCATCGTGTTCTGCGCGATCGGCCGCCGCAGCCACGACGAAGCCAACGCCCTGACCGGCCTGGCGACCACGGCGTGGCCGTTCCTGTCCGGTCTGGCGGTCGGCTGGCTCGCGACCGTCGCGCTCTACCGCGACAAGTTCGACGCGTTCCTCATCGTCCCGACAGGCATCGTGGTGTGGTTGTCGACGCTCGTGGTGGGCATGCTGTTGCGCGTGGTGAGCGGCCAGGGCACGGCGTTCAGTTTCGTCATCGTGGCCGGCACAGTTCTCGCGGTGTTCCTCCTCGGCTGGCGTGCCGTCGCGAAGATCGTGACGAGGGCGCGCGCCACCACCTGATCACAGCGAATCCGCCCCGACGGCACACGAACTTCCGCTCGAGGTGAGACAGTTTTCCCATGAGTGACACCATCGATCCGGCTCGGGACGAGCGGCGGGCCGACCGCGGTTTCTTCGGCCAGCCGTTCGCCCTCGCGAACCTGTTCGGCGTCGAGATGTGGGAGCGATTCTCCTTCTACGGGATGCAGGGCATCCTGATCTATTACCTCTACTATTCGGCCGCCGACGGCGGTCTCGGAATCGCCGAATCGTCCGCGACCAGCATCGTCGGCGCCTACGGCGGAACGGTGTACCTGTCCACCATCCTGGGCGCGTGGGTCGCGGACCGTCTCCTCGGCTCCGAACGCACCCTCTTCTACAGCGCCATCCTCGTCATGCTCGGCCACATCGCCCTGGCGGTGTTCCCGGGCCTGTGGGGTGTGGGCATCGGTCTGGTCTGTGTCGCATTCGGTAGCGGTGGGCTCAAGGCCAACGCCACGTCCCTGGTCGGCGATCTGTACGACGAACAGGACGAGCGCCGCGACGCCGGATTCTCCATCTTCTACATGGGTATCAACCTGGGCGCCCTGGTCGGCCCACTGCTGACGGGCTGGGCGCAGGACGCCATCGGCTTCCATGCCGGCTTCGCATTGGCCGCGATCGGTATGGCGCTCGGACTGATCCAGTACACGCTCGGCCGCAAGCACCTCCGGGGTGTGGGCGCCGAGCCGACGAACCCGCTCCCCCACGACCAGCGCAGCAAGTGGATCGCGATCGGCGCCGGCGCGGTGATCGTGATCGCCGCCCTATCGCTCACCGGGGTCATCACCGCGGCCAACATGTCGGACATCGTCGTCGGTCTCACCATCGTCGCGGCGATCGGCTATTTCGCGATCATGCTGACGAGTCACCGCATCACGGCCGTCGAGCGCAGCCGCGTCTTTGCGTTCATCCCGATGTTCATCGCCAGCGCCGTGTTCTGGTCACTCTTCCAGCAGCAGTTCACCACCGTCGCCGTCTACTCGGACAAGCGACTCGACCGCAACCTGTTCGGCTGGGACTTCCCGCCGTCGTGGGTGCAGTCCATCAACCCGGTCTTCATCATCATCTTCGCGGGTGTCTTCGCGGCCGCGTGGACGAAACTCGGCCCCCGTCAGCCGTCGTCGCCGATCAAGTTCGCGGCCGGGACGATCATCATGGGCCTCGCGTTCCTCGCGTTCATCCCGATGTCGGGTGGCGGCGCGAACAGCGCACCGCTCCTGGGTCTTGCAGGCATCCTCCTGCTGTTCACGTTCGCGGAACTGCTGCTGTCGCCGGTGGGCCTGTCGCTGTCGACCAAGCTGGCACCCGAGGCGTTCCACACCCAGATGGTGGCGTTGTTCTTCCTGTCCGTCGCCCTGGGCACCGCGATGGCGGGAACGCTGGCGAAGTACTACGACGAGAACAACGAGGTCCCGTACTTCACCGCGGTCGGGCTCGGCTCGATCGCCGTGGGTGTGCTCCTCGCCATCGGGGCACCGTGGATCAAGCGTCTGATGAAGGGCGTGCACTGAAACCGTCTGCGCTGAGAAACCGTCTGAGCTGAGAAACGGTCTCAGCGCATCCACAACCACACGGCCAAGCCGAATCCCGCCATCGAGATGACGACGCGGAGGATGGACGGCGGTATCCGCCTGACCACGGGCGGGCCGCACCATCCACCGGCCAGGGCGCCGATCGCCATCGCGGCGGCGGCGCCCCAGTGGACCGGGCCGAAGGCCGCGAACCCGATCGCGGCGACCAGGTTCGCGACGCCGAGGAGAAAGCTCTTCAGGATGGTCGCGCGCCAGATCTTCTCCGACGTGAGGATCAGGGCGATGGCCAGGAAGATGACGCCGGCGCCCGCACCGAAGTACCCGCCGTAGATGGCGACGACGAACAGCGACACCGAGTAGGTGCGGGGCATGTCCCGCCCACCGGCCAGCGCACGCAATCGGGGTTGCAGCAGCAGCGCCAGCGCGGCGAACGCGACCATGAACGGGACGATCGCCTCGAACGACCCCGCGGGCGCCAGCAGCAGGATTCCCGCACCGACCAGGCCGCCCGCCGCCGAGTACAGCGCCCACCGCCACAGCTTGGGACCGGTGTCGGCGACCTCCCGCGTCGAGTTGGACAGCGCGCCCACGCCGACCGCCACCATCGCGACCGTGTTGGTCACATTGGCGGTCACCGGCGGCAGACCGACGGCGAGGAGTGCGGGATACGACACGATGGACGCCAGGCCGGTGACGAATCCGACCAGTCCCGCGAAGAACCCCGCTACGACGAGAAGACCGATATCAAGCAGGGACACAAGGTAGAAACTTACCCTTGCTCACTTACTCCCTCAGCGCGGACGGCCCGCCCCTCAGCGCCGACGGTCCCACCCCTTAGTTCGCCGGCTTCGCCATCACCGCGCCGTCAGTTCGCCGGCTTCGCCATCTCACGGAACAGCATGTCGGTCATCTTCACCGCGCGGTCGCCGCCGTCGGCGTCGGCGACGAAGACCGCGAAGGCCAGGTCGCCGCGTGAGCCGTAGAACCAGCGGTCGTCGCCGCTGGCACCGTTCATGCCCATGAGGTCCGGGTAGCCGTTGAGGAACGACGCCCCGCCCCGCACGACGTTGTCGCGCATCATGGCGCGCAACTGGTCGTTGACGTTCGCCGGAAGCGGCTGAGCGGCCACGTCGGTGGTGCCCGGCTGCCCCTGGACGATCATCGGTGCCGGCGCGCTGCCCCGTGCGATCGACGCGGCCAGCATGGCCATCCCGAACGGCGTGACGGCGGGCAGGTCGCTGTCCTTGCGGTTCATCACCTGGTTCATGCCCGACTGGTCGGCGGTGAAGACGGCGGTCTGATGGTCGAGGCCCGGGATCTTGTAGTTCATGCCGAGCCCGAGCTGATTGCCCGCCTTCTCGATGTCCTCGATCGACAGCGAGGACGGGTCGACGCCCTTCTGCAGTCCGGCGGCCTTCTTCACCAGGTCGAGGTTCGATCCGGCGTTGTAGAGACCCTGGAACGCGATCGGCCCCTGCTCCATCGCCTGGTTGTTCTGCGCGGCGGCCAGAACGGCGCCGGAGGACGGCTGGATCGCGACGATCGCCGCGGGGGTGCCGACGCTGACGACGGCTTCCTCTGCTGCCAACTGGAGGTGGGAGTCCACCGTCGCGACGATGTCCGGTCCGGGCGGGCCCTGGAAACCGGCCTGCGGAATGAGCGTGCCGTCGGGGTCGACGAGGTGGACGGCCCAGCCGGCCGTCGCGTCCCGGTTGGCCTGCCACACCTTGCGCAGCGGATCCAGCAGCGGTGTCGTGATGCGCCGATCCGACGTGATGAGCTTCGGCGTCTTGATGGTGATGACGCCGGGGATCGCGAGGTCCTCCTCGAGGAATTGCCAGTCCTGGTCGCGCAACAGCACGGCGGTGACCTGCTGGCCGGGTTTCTCGGCCATCTCCGCCATCATCGAGTCGGCCGTCACGAGGGGAGCCACCGGCTCGAGGACCTCCGCCAGACGCCGGGTGGTCGCGACGGGATCGGGCATCGTCGCGGGATCGAGGGTGACCGAGTTGATGGTCTGCTCGTTCATGAGCAACCCGCCGACAGCGTCGAACACCCGCGGCGGTGCGGCGTCCGTCCGGTCGTAGCGGACGACGCGCCCGTTGCCCAGGTCGGGCGCGAGGATCGACGGATCCCAGGAGATGCGCCAGCCGACGGACAGGTTCCGCACGCCGCCCTGAACCTGGTAGGTCCAATCCTTGCCCTCACCGAAATGCCAAGCGGCACCGACGGTGAAGAAGCCGGAGTCCGAGCCGAGATCCATGAACTGGGTCACGTCGAACTTGGCGTCCTCGGGATGGAGTCCGTCGAACATCTGCTGTATCGCCGTCTCCGCGGCGTTGGGATAGGAGGTTTGCGCTGCAGCTGTAGCGGCATCGCCCTCATTCAGTGCGTTGACGAAATCGTCGACGACCGACTGCGCGGTCGCCTCCTCTTTCGACAGCACGCACGACGCCAGAATTACCGCCAGAACGACAGCCGACGTCAGGGCGATCACGTATCTGTTGCGGCGGCCAAGCGATCGTCCATTCCCCATGTCCACCATCTTGCTTTCAGTCACATGCGTAACAAGCACCATTTGCCTACGAAGGAGTTACGGTTGAGCCACAACTTATCCCCGAACAGCAACGCGTGAACGGGTTTATCGAAGAAAACGCCCCGCAGCCTGCACAGCAGGGGCCGAACTGTCACCTGTTGCAATAAAGACGGCAAATGCTAGGTCGTCCTTGATTCCGACGAACCAGCCGTGAGCGGGACCACTTCCGGACTCGGCCGTGCCGGTTTTTCCGAGCAGCCCCGGAATGTCCTGCAGCGCAGTAGCGGTACCTCCCGTCACAGTTTCACGCATCATCGTCCGGAGGTCGGCGGTGACGTTCGCAGGCACGGCGGGCGCCGTCTTGTCGGCGGTGCCGGGCTGTCCCTGCACGATCATCGGCGACGGCGTGGAACCGTCCGCGATCGATGCGGCCACCATAGCCATCCCGAACGGCGACGCGGTCACCTGCCCCTGCCCGATGCCGGACTCGACCCGGGCGGCGGGACTGTCGGCGATCGGCACGTTGCCGGTGACGGTGGTCAGTCCGGGCGTGACGTAGTCGACGCCGAGCCCGAACTGCAGCGCGGCCTTCTGCAGGGCGTCGGGTGGCAGCCCGACCGCGAGCCGTCCCATGGTGGTGTTGCACGACCGCGCGAACGCGGTGTGCAGCGGGACCGCGCCGAGGTCGAATTCGTCGTCGTTGGGGATCTGCCTGCCCTCGATGTTCTCGGTGCCGGGGCAGGGCAGGACGGTGTCGGGGGTGGCGGCACCGGCCTGCAGGGCGGCGGACGTCGTCACCGTCTTGAACGTCGATCCCGGCGGGTAGAGGCCGGTGAGCGCGATCGGGCCGAGCGCGTCGGCCGGGGCGTTCTGCGCGACCGCGAGCACCTCACCCGTGGAGGGGCGCAGGGCGACGATCGCGGCCTGCTGCGGCACGTCGGCGAGAGCCCGCTCGGCGGCCATCTGCATCGGGAGGTCGAGGGTCGTCGCGATGTCGGGGGCGTCGGGGCCCTGCTCTCCGGCGACGCTCTTCGCCGATCCGTCCTGACCGACCAGTTGCACCGCCCAGCCCGCGGACGCGTCCTGCCCCTGCTGCCACAGGTCGCCCAGCCCCGCGAGGGTGGGCGAGGCCAACGTCTTGTCGGTGCTGAGCAGCCTGGTCTGCGGGGCGAGCGTGACTCCGGCGAGTTGCCGCAGCTGTGGTTCGATCGGCGCGAGGTCCTCGGCCCGCAGCGAGATGGCGGTGACCGGCTTGCCCTGGGCGCCGGCCAGGTCCTGCTGGAGCGAGGCCGCGGTGATGGTCGGCGCGATGGGCGACAGCAACGACGCGACCGCGGCGGTGTCGGCACCCTGGTCGAGGTTGACCAGCGTGACGACCTGTTGCTCGAGGATCGGGGCGCCACCCGCGGCGAGGACCTTCGGCGGTGTCCCCGTCGTGGTGGTGTACCGGACGGTGGTGTCGTCGGTGAGTCCGGGTGCGAGCACGGCCGGGTCCCAGACGATCTTCCAGTCGTCGCCGTCCTTGGTGGCGTTGCCGGTGGTGCTGTACTTCCATTCCTGTCCCGGGGCGAACGGCCAGGACACGTCCATCGTGAAGGTTCCGCCGTCGTCGCCCGACTCCTGCACGTCGGTGCGGGTGTACGTGCCGTCCTGGTTTCCGAGCCCGTCGTACATGGCCGTGATCGCGGCGGTGGCGGCGGCCGGGTCGGTGGTGAGTGCGGCGGCGGCCTGCACGTCGTCGCTGTTCAGGGCGTCGGCGAACTGCTGCGACACGGTGTCGGGCTGGTCGGGCCCGAACAGTCCGCAGGCGGAGAGCACCGTCGCGAGGACGGCGATTCCGGCGGTCGCCTTCCGGGTGGGGGTGGGACGGATGGGGCTGTGACGAACGGTTGAGGTGCGCACGGACTCGATCATGCCTGACGTGGTGGCGCGCTTCGAATAATCGGTGTAATCATGTAATCAGTGCTGCATCACAGTGATCGTGGCACCCGGCTCCCAGGAGGACGCCATGAAGAACGCACAAGGTCCGGGCCCCCGCCGCTTCGGCCGCCCCGGTGGTTGGCAGCAGGCGGATGTCCCCGACGCGAGCGACGCGGCCGAGTGGTTCGCCGGCCGACTCCCCGACGACTGGTTCACCGGCCCCGCGACCGTCGAGGTCGACCGGGAGGAGATCGTGGTGGTCGGCGAGTTGCCGCCCGTCGAGTCCGCCGACTCCGGGTCCGAGGCCGCGATCGAGGGGCGCATCTCGCGCTTCCGCGAGACGACCCGAGGCGATCGGATGCGCATCGCGGACGAGGCCGAGCGGCGCTATGGACGCAAGGTCGCGTGGGGTGTCAGCCTCGACGACAACAAGACACTGTTCACCCACCTCGCCGTCCCCGTGATGACCCGGCTCCGCCAACCCGAACGCAAGGTGCTCGACACGCTCGTCGACGCCGGCGTGGCGCGGTCGCGGTCGGACGCGCTGATGTGGACGGTGCGCCTGGCAGGCCAGCACAGCGAACAGTGGCTGGCCGAACTGCGCGAGGCCATGGCGAAGGTGGACGAACTCAGGGCCGACGGCCCCCAGATTTAATTCGATTGCGCGGGCATCGGCGGCGTCCTATCGTGAACGTCACCGATGCGCACCGGGCGCGTCAGACAGAGGGGAACGGTCCATTGCTCCTGACGAGGTAGTCACGCGAGTCTTCATCCGCACACACCTCGGGAGTACCCCATGGCACAGTCATATCTGTCCCTGTCCGACCTCACGTTCACCTGGCCCGACGGCGAGCCTGTGTTCGACGGCCTCGACGCCGTCTTCGGCCCCGGACGCACCGGCCTGGTAGGTCTCAACGGTTCCGGTAAATCCACGCTGCTCCGGCTGATCGCCGGGCGCCTGCGTCCCGACCGCGGGTCGGTGACGGCGCAGGGCGAGGTGGCGTACCTGCCGCAGGACATCACGCTCGACCCCACGCTGACGATCGACCGGATCCTCGGCATCGACGATCTTCGGGCGGCGTTGCACCGCATCGAGTCCGGCGACGGCACCCCCGAGGATTTCGATGCCGCGACCGGCCGCTGGGACATCGAGGAGCGGGCCGTGTCGACGCTGCACCGGCTCGGTCTCGAGCGGGTACTCGGCAGCACGGCCGACCTCGACCGCACCGTCGGCACCCTGTCCGGTGGTGAGACCGTGCTGCTCGGTCTCACCGCGCAACTGCTGAGGGAACCGGAGGTGCTGCTCCTCGACGAGCCCACCAACAACCTCGACGGCGCGTCCCGCAGCAAGCTCTACGAAGTCGTGCAACAGTTTCCGGGCACGCTGCTGGTGGTCAGCCACGACCGCGCCCTGCTCGACCTCATGACGTCGATCGCGGAACTGCGCGCCGGCGAGATCCGCATGTTCGGTGGCAACTTCGGCGCGTACCAGGAGATCGTCGAGGCGGAGCAGGAGGCCGCGCGGGCCGCGGTGCGCGACGCCCGCAGCGACGTGCAGAAGCAGAAGCGGGAACTCGTCGAGGCCCGCATCAAGATCGACCGCCGTAAGCGGTACGGGCAGAAGATGTTCGAGAACAAGCGCGAACCGAAGATCGTGATGGGCCTGCGGAAGCGGCAGGCTCAGGAGTCGGCGGGGAAGCTGCGGAACAATCACATCGCGAAGGTCGACGAGGCGCGGGATTCGTTGACGGAAGCGGAGAGTGCCCTGCGGGACGACCGCGAGGTGCGCATCGACCTGCCCGCCACGGAGGTGTACTCGGGTCAGGAGGTGGTCTCCGTCCGGGACCTGAGCCTGCGCAGCGGACAGCAGGTGTCGCGGGACGTGACCGGTCCCGAGCGGATCGCCCTCGTCGGACGCAACGGCGTCGGGAAGACGACCCTGCTCGACGCCGTCGTGGCTGCAGGACCGCGGGTGCCGTTCAAGGCCCTGCCGCAGCGACTCGACGTGTTCGACGAGTCGCTGACGGTCGCCGAGAACGTGGCCGCGGCGGCGCCGCACGCGTCGCAGGAACAGATCCGCGCCCAGCTGGCCCGGTTCCTGTTCCGGGGCAACGATTCCGATGTTCTCGCGTCGGCGCTGTCGGGCGGGGAACGGTTGCGGGCGGCCCTCGCGACCATCCTGCTGGCCGAGCCCGCCCCGCGACTGCTGCTGTTGGACGAGCCGACGAACAACCTCGACCTGCCGAGCCTCGCGCACCTCACGCAGGCGCTCCGCAGTTACCGCGGCGCGCTGATCGTGGTCAGCCACGACCGGCAGTTCCTCCACGACATCGGCGTCACCCGGTGGCTGGAACTGACCGGGGAGGCGCTTCGCGCTTGTGCGCCTTTCCGGTAGTCCCAGCTACCAAAAAGGCGCACGGGCGAGAGCTATTCGGCGACGCCGATGTCCTCGTGCCATAGTGCGGGTCTGCTCGCGATGAATTCGGCCATGAGGTCGATGCAGTGCTGGTCGCGCAGGACGGTGACGTCGACGCCGTTCTCGCGGAGCCATTCGTGTCCGCCGGTGAAGGTGACGCTCTCCCCCACGACGATCGCGCCGATGTTGAACTGCCGGACCAGTCCGCTGCAGTACCAGCACGGTGACAGGGTGGTCACCATGATCGTCGAGCGGTAGTCGCGCTGGCGTCCGGCGGCGCGGAACGCGTCCGTCTCACCGTGGACGGACGGGTCGCCGTGCTGGACCCGCCGGTTGCGGCCGCGGCCGAGCAGGGTTCCGTCGCCGGCGAACAGTGCGGCCCCGATCGGAATCCCGCCCTCGCGTTTGCCGAGTTCCGCCTCGGCGATCGCGACGGCCAGCAGTTCGTCGGGGTCGAGCGAGGGGTTCGGGGGAATCGGCATGCCACCAGTATCGCCCCCGACCTGTGCGCCCGAGTGCAGTCCGGGAGTCGGCCGCGACGCGCGTGATGCAGACTGGGCGGGTGCAGCACGCTACCAATCCCGTCGACGGCGTCCGGATCGCGTATCGGACGGTCGGCGACGGGGAACCGCTCGTCCTCGTCCACGGCACGGCCCTCTCCCACGCGATCTGGCGCGGGTTCGGTTACGTCGCCGCGCTGCGTGATCGGTACCGGCTGATCCTGGTCGATCTGCGGGGCCACGGGCGCAGCGACAAGCCGCACGACGAGGACGCGTACGCGATGGATCTGCTCAGCGGCGACGTCCTGGCGGTCCTCGACCACCTGGAGCTTCCCAGCGCGCACGTGCTGGGGTATTCGCTCGGCGGCCGGGTCGCGCTGGCGCTGGCGGTCGGCGCGCCCGACCGCCTGGAGAGCCTGATCGTCGGCGGTGGCAGCAGCCTCCCGCAGGCCGGCGCGTTCGACCGGCTGTTCTTCCCGGGCTGCATCGACGTCCTCGAACGGGACGGCATGGACGCATTCCTCGGGCAGTGGAATGCCCGGCGTGCGTGGCCGATCGACGCCGGAACGCGGGTGGCGTTCATGGCGAACGACGCGAAGGCCCTCGCCGCGTACATGCGACGGTCGGGTGTGGAGCCGGGAGTCGACGACGACGTCCTGCGCCGGATCGCCGTCCCCACCCTGCTGTTCGTCGGCTCGGAGGACACCGAGCGGATCGGCGACACCCGGCGGGTGGCGGCGCTGATTCCCGGTGCGTCGCTGGCGATCCTGCCCGGTTTCGACCATTCGACGGCCGTGGCCGCGAGCACCGACGTGCTCGCGGCCGTCGAGCCGTTTCTAGCCGCGGTGTGACCGCTACACCCATTCGACCAGTTGGATGATCACCCCGTTCGGGTCGCTCATCTGGAAGTAGCGTTCGCCCCACGGCTCGGTTTCGATGGGCGTCACGATCGGGACGCCTTCCGCCTGCAGTCGCTCGTATTCGCGGTCGATGCCGTCGACGACGAGTGCGATCAACAGCCCTTGGCCGGCGTCACCGGCGATCCGCGCGGGTTTGAACGTCTCCAGTCCGGTCTTCAGGAAGACCAGATTGAAGCCGACGTCCGCGCGTTTCAGTGACACGAAGCCCTCCGCGGCCATCTCCTCGACGAAGCCCAGGTGGGATTTGGCGAACTCGGCCGACGCGACGGGGTCGGCGACGTTCAGCGACAGTGCGCTCGCGGTGACCTTCACGGTGGTGTCCTTTCGTTGACGACACCCCACTAACGTACGCCGTACGACATTTGTTCCCGGGGCCGGACCTCACATCGCCAGCAGGCCCTTCGCGATGTGCGTCACCTGGATCTCGTTGCTGCCCGCGTAGATCATCAGCGACTTCGCGTCGCGCGCGAGTTGCTCGACCCGGTACTCGGCCATGTAGCCGTTGCCGCCGAACAGCTGCACCGCCTCCATCGCCACCTCGGTGGCGGCCCGCGAGGAGTAGAGCTTCATCGCCGACGCCTCCGCGAGGCTCACCCGATCCCCCGCCGCGGTGCGCTCGATGGCGTTGAAGACCATGTTCTGCACGTTGATGCGCGCGATCTCCATCTCGGCGAGCTTGAGCTGGATGAGCTGGAACTGGGCGATCTCCTTGCCCCACAGCTTGCGGGACTTGGCGTAGTCGATGCAGAGCCGGTGACATTCGTTGATGATGCCGAGCGACAGCGACGCGATACCGATCCGTTCGGCCGCGAAGTTCTCCTTCGCGCTGGACTTGCCGTCCGACTTGCCGCCGTCCTCCGTCTCGCCGAGCAGACGGTCACGGGTGACGCGCACGTTGTCGAAGAACAGTTCCCCGGTGGGCGAGGAGTTCATGCCCATCTTCTTGAACGGCGCCCCCTGCGTGAGCCCCTCCATGCCCGCGTCCAGGACGAAGGCGAGCACCTTCCGGTCGCGGCGGTCGACGGACGAGTCCCCCTCGTCGAGTTTCGCGTAGACGACGATGACATCGGCGTAGGGACCGTTGGTGATGAACGTCTTCTGCCCGTTGAGGATGTAGTCGTCGCCGTCGCGGCGCACGTAGGACTTCATGCCGCCGAACGCGTCCGAGCCGGAGTCGGGCTCGGTGATGGCCCACGCCCCGACCTTCTCGAACGTGACCAGACCGGGCAGCCAGCGTTCCTTCTGCGCCAGCGTCCCGCGACTGCGGATGGTGCCCACCGTGAGCCCGAGACTCACCCCGAGCGAGGCGACGAGTCCGAGGCTGACGCCTGCCAGTTCGGCGTTCATGATGACACCCATACTGCCCGCGCCTCCGAGGCCGCCGGATTTCTCCTCCTTCGCGCCGGACGCGGCGTCGCCACTGCGTTCGCGGTCCAGGGACTTCGTCAGCGCCTCCCGGGCCATCTCGTCCAGGCCGAAGGTGGCGAAGAGCTTGCGGATGATGTCGAACGGAGGCAGCTCACCGGTCTCCAACTTGTCGACGTGCGGTCGAATCTCCTTGTCGATGAAACCGCGGATCGCGTCGCGGAACATCAGGTCGGTATCTGACCACTCATACATGCCGGGCACTCCAGTCGCCGAGAGACAAAGGGTTGCCGCAAATATAGAACACGTTCCTATTCTTGGACAGGTGTGCCGGACGGTGCACTCGTCCGGAACGGCACCGGAGCACCCTCGGCGAGCACCACATATGCGCGACGCCACGGGTCCGACCCGACGAGAGTCCACTCGTGACCGCTGCCGGACGTGTCCTCGGCGAGCAGGACGTCGCCCTCGCGAAGGCGGAACTCGTCACCGCCCCGGGTCCGGAAGTCGAGGGTGCCGCCGAGCGTGAGTACGAGTTGCCGCACCGGCGCGGTGTGCCAGTCGAAGGATCCGCCCGACGTGGTCTCCTCGAAACTGAGGTGGGTCACGTCGATCCCTGCCGTGCAGAGGTCGTCCTTCCGCCCCGGGTCCATGGCGAGGAACCCCTCCTCGAAGTGGGACGCGTCGTCCGCGCCGGTCCACAGTCGCACACAGCGAATCATGCCGAGCCACCTTTCGTTTCACCGATCCCGAGCCACGTCGACCGCAACCGGTCGAGGGTGCCGTCCGCGGCCAGGGCGCGCTGCGCCGACTCGATGCGGTCGCGCAGCGCGTGATCACCCGTGCGGACAGCGACGGCGATCTCCTCCCGGGAAATCCCCCGTTCGACCACCTCGACGTGCGGACGGTCCCGAACCAGCCAGGTGAGGACCGGCGCGAGTTTCATGACGGCATCGCACCCGCCCGAGGACAGGTCGTCGAGGGCCTGCCCGATCCGGTCGTACGCATACACCCGGATCGCGCCCGCGCGGCCCTCCGCGACGAGGCGTTCGACGATCGGCTGACTGGTGTTGCCGTGCTGGACACCGACGGTCAGGCCGCGCAGGTCGTCGACCCCGTGCACGCCCGGATGCCGGGACGTGTCGACGGCCAGGGACTGACCCGACACGAGGTACGGGGCGCAGAAATCGGCGCGCTCCCGCCGCTCCGGCGTCACGGTGGTTCCCGAGGCGATGCAGTCGAATTCGCCGTTCGCCAGTGCGCCGAAGATGCCGTTGAAGTCGGTGCCCCGGTACGGGACGAGCGCCCACTCGAGGCCGAGTTCCCGCGCGAGCGCCCGGGTGAACTCGACGTCGAACCCCGCACGCGCCGCACCGTCGCGGAACTCGAACGGCGGGTCGGGCAGGGCCGAACCCACCCGCAGTACCTTCGCTGCCGCCGTCATGTCGCCCCTCTCCGCCGTGGCGGGTTCCTACGAACCGATCAGCCCCAACCGCTGTGCCAGCCAGGGCAATTCCTTCTCCAGCCCGGCGGACCACACCGCGAAGCTGTGCCCGCCCGGCACTTCCACGTACTGCACGTCCATGCCGGCGTTCTTCGCGGCCTGATAGACCTTCTGCGCTCCCGGCTTGTAGGCGTCGTCGTCGCTCCCGATGACGAAGACCCCGGCCGTGTCCGGGTATTTGTTCGACGCCATCAGGTCGAGCGGATTGACCTTCTTGAACGCCGCCTCGTCACCGCCGAAGCCGTCGTCGAGGGTGCGCTGGTGGTCGCCGAGGGTGGGCGCTTCCTGACCCGAGATGTCGAGGAACGTCGGATACACGTCGGGATAGTTGGTGGCCATCTGCAGCGAGCAGGTGCCGCCGTAGGACAGGCCGCCGACGGCCCACGCCTTCGGGTCCGGGTTCACCTGCAGATTCGACTTCACCCAGGCCGGAACGTCCTTCGCCAGATACGTGGCCACGTTACCCAGCTTCGAATCGGTGCACAGGGGGTTCGCGATCTGCGAACCGGTGCCGTCCGCCACCACCACGATCGGGGCCAGCCCGTCGTGTTTCGCGGCGAACTCGTTCATCGTCGTGGCGAGCTTGCCGCCGGCGAACCAGTCCTCCGGCGAGCCGGGCTGACCGGCCAGCATCACGAGCACGGGCAGCAGCGGGCGCGGGTTGGCGAAGTAGGCGGGCGGGAGGTAGATTTCGGCGTCGCGGGCGGCGAACCCCGACTCCGTCCCGGGAACGGGCGCCGTCAGGACCCGTCCCTCGGACGGCATCCCGGGCGGGGCCGTCCACGACGCGTCGAGCGGCGTTCCCGTCACCACGTTCTCGGTGGCGCTGCCGAGGTCGTTCATCTGGACCCGGTCGAACGGTTCCGCCCCGAATGCCGTGCCCACCGTGGGGTAGGCGTCGAACACCAGATTGATCTGGGTCGCCGACGCGAGGAGGACGGCGACGACCGCGAGCACCGACACGATTGCGGCCTTCACCGTCCGGCCGGCGCGGATCCGCGGCACGAGCAGGACGATTGCAAAGAGCCCCAGACCGATCCACACGTAGATGGAGATCTCGATGGGGTCGGGGAACGGCCGGAGAACCTTCTCGACCATCACGTACAGGACGACGGTGACGACCACCGACACGGCCAGGAAGATCGGAATCGCCTTCCTGCGGTACCACGGTGCGCGGGCGGCGAGCAGCCACACGCCACCGAGCGCGCCGATCACCGTGAGGATCCAGGGCAGAGGCCCGGTGATCACGCTGAGGTCGCTGAGCCAGTCCACCTCACGAAGCCTAGAGCGCGAACCCGCACCGCGTCGGCGAGTCGGAGCGACCGGTAAAATCGCGGGGGTGACTTTCATCAAGGTGTGCGGTCTGCGTGACGCGGCCTCCGTCGATCTGGCCGTGCGCCTCGGCGTGGACGCCGTGGGTTTCGTGTTCGCCGACAGCGTCCGCCGAATCTCCCCCGGCGACGCCGCGCCGCTGGTCCGCCGGGTCACCGGTCACACCGTCGCGGTGGGCGTGTTCAAGGGGAGTTCCGTGCCGGAGGTGATCGAGGTCGCCGCGGCGGCAGGTCTCGGCACCGTCCAGGTGCACGACCTGCAATCCGCCGACGACGTCACCCGGTTGCGGGAGGCGGGGCTCGGCGTGATCCGTGCCGTCGTCGCCGGTGACACGTCGGGCGATTTCGGAGCAGACCGCATCCTCGTCGACGGGGCCACCGCCGGGGCCGGGGTGCCCTGGGACTGGACGAACCAGAGCAGGCCGGACGGCGAATGGATCCTGGCCGGCGGGCTTCATCCCGGCAACGTGCGGGCCGCCGTCGACGCGACCGGCGCGTGGGGTGTCGACGTGTCGAGCGGTGTCGAATCGTCCCGCGGTGTGAAGGATGCGGCGCTGATCGAGCAGTTCGTCGCGGCCGTGCGGTCCGGCGACTGAGTCAGCCCGGTATCTGAGTCAGTCCGGTATCTGAGTCAGCCCGGCATCCGAGTCAGCGCGGCATCCCGGTCACGGAATCCTCGACGTCCCACGACGCGAGCACCGTCCGGATACCGACGACCAGCGCGAGCGGCTGATCGATCATCACGTGGTGTCCGGCGTCGGGGATCTCGACGACCACCGCGGTCGGCCCGAACCGGCTGCGCATGCTGTCCATCATCTCGTCGGTGACGATGCCGTTCTCGGCGCGGAAGTAGGCGAGACGGCAGCGCGGGTCGGACGCCCCCAGATGGCCGCTGCCCTCGCGGGCGAAGAACGAGGAATCGAACTTCCACGACCACCCGCCGTCCACCTCCTCCATCGAGGTCTCCGCGACGTGACGCAGGACGGCGGGCACCACGGTGTCCTGCGGCGGGACGAACCGGAACCGCTCCAGCGCCACCTCCCGGGACGGGTAGACCTTCTTCGGACCGAAGGCCCGCTGCTTCCGCGCTTCTTCCTCTTCCGGTGTGCGCGCGAGGACGGGAGAATCGATCAGCTGGACACCGGCCAGGTCCTCGCCGAACAGTTGCGCGGCCACGTACGACACCATGCCGCCCATGCTGTGCCCGACCAGCACCGGCGCCCCCGAGATGCCCGCCGGCTTGGCCACGGCGAGGGCTTCCTCCGCCCACCGTTCCAGTCCGTATTCCGGACGTCGGTCGCTGTCACCGTGCCCGGTCAGATCGAGTGCGACGACGCGGCGGCCCGCGGCCAGCATGGGCGCCACATGGTCCCACCACCGGCTGTGGGCGGCGCCGCCGTGGACGAGCACGAGTCCGGGAGCGCCCGTCGGGCCCCACGCGCGGTAGTGGACCTCCGCACCGGCGACGTCCACCCGGCCGATGTCGACCGGGGCCGCCACTGCCGCGGTGAACCAGTGGGGCGCGTCCGTCTGCACGTTGCTCATTCACCGAACATACCGACCACGTGCAGACGCTCTCGGCCGCCCTACCGAAGGTCCAGCATGGCCGCGACCGCGCGTTCGACCACCGGGAACCTGTCCGGGGCCAGATCGTGCCGGGCGCCCTCGAGTTCGACGAGCGTCGTCGGAGCGGGGATCAGTTCGAGTGCCGACCGCATTTCCTCGGGGGTCGCGAACGGGTCCTTCGACCCGTGCACCACCACGGCCGGGGTGCGGAGGCCGGGAAGGTGCTCGGTGCGGAGTTTCTCCGGCTTGGCCGGTGGATGCAGCGGGTACGACAGCAGGAGCAGGGCGTCGACGAGACCCGGACGCTCCGAGGCGAGCATGGACGCCTGACGCCCGCCGTACGAGTGCCCACCTGCCCACACCGGCACCGGCATTAACTCCCGCATCACGGACACCGCGGCGGCGATCCCCTCCCGGTCCTCCGCCGCTTTCGACGGGTGCGGCGGGCCCGACGCGCGGCGCAGCCGGAACGGGAGGTCGAACCGCAGGACCACCACTCCCCGCTCCACGAACCCCTCGGCGACGGCACGCAACAGCTTTGTGTCGCAGTCACTTCCCGCTCCGTGCGTCAGGACCAGCCCGGCCGACGCGCCTCCCGCGGGGCGGTGAAGATGTCCACGCACGCCGTCGCGGTCCAGCAACTCGCTCATGCGGTTCACGGTAGTGGAATGCCGGGCCGTTCCAGAATTCCGATTGCTGGACCTGCCTGCCGGAACTGCTCGTTGGTTGCGATTGGCTCACGATCTGTTTGCAGGGTTTGCGAGCTGGGTACTTTAACAATCACGACTGCTGGGAGTAGCCAATGGACACCATGACCATCATCTGGATCATCGTCGCGATCGTCGTCGTACTCGCCGTGGCCGCGCTGCTCATTGCGGCATCGCGCAAGCGGAACGAGCGCCGACGCCAGGAGGCCGACAGCATCCGCGCGAAGGCGCAGGAGCGGACGTCCGTCGTCGAGAAGCGCGAAGCGCTGGCGGAGGAGACCGCGGCCAATGCACGGAGGGCCCAGGCAGAGGCGGAGGCGAAGGCCGCGGAGGCCAAGCGACTGCAGGTCGATGCGCAGACACACCAGAACACAGCGACCACGTCTCGTGACGACCTGAAGCAGGAATGGAAGAGGGCGGACGAACTCGATCCCGACGTCAAGACGACGGGTACCGCCTCGAAGGACGCCCGCACCACCGACGCCCGGGCCGCGGACGCTCGCACCACGGACGGCGGACCGGCCAACACCCGGACCGACGGCACGAGTTCAACGAATACCCATGGAGCACACGCGAAGCCGACCGACACTTCGTCGACGTAGCGTTCGAGTACGACAGGTACACCGGCCCGGTGCCGGTGCCCACACGGGAGGTCGGAAATGCGTATCGGACGGCTCCTGTCGCTGATCGTGATCATCTGGCTGATCATCGGCGCCATCGCCGTTTTCCAGCGCGGCTATTTCAAGGACGCGCAGGCCGATTGCGCAAGCGCCGGAACGATCGCCGTCACCGTGATCGCCGGACCGCTCAACTATGCGGGTGTGAACCCGAAGATCGATTGTGAAGTGCCGCAACCGAGTCAGTAGTTCCTAGCAGCCAACGGAAAAGAGGGAAGACCGTGATCGTTCTCGGAATCATCCTGCTCGTCATCGGCCTCGTCGCGGGGATCTCGATTCTCACGACGATCGGAATCATCCTGATCGTCATCGGCCTCGTCCTTCTACTGCTGGGCACGACGGGCCGCGCGGTCGGCGGCCGGAAGTACTGGTATTGACGTCGCCGACCCTCCTCAACCGTTGACATTTTCAATGATTGATAGATAGGTTCCTTTCGGGTATGCAGGCGTGCGACGCACGCCTGCCGACGAAAGGAACCTATCCATGTCTCCGGTTGCACTGGAACGGAACATCTTCGACGCCGATCACGACGCGTTCCGGGACACGGTGCGCCGGTTTGCCGAACGCGATGTCGCGCCATTCCTTCGCGAATGGGCCGATGCGGGGCAGGTCGACCGGGACGTCTATCGTCAGGCCGGCAAGCTCGGGCTCCTCGGGATCAACGTCGAGGAGCGATTCGCCGGCGGCGGAACCGACGACTTCCGTTTCAACGCCATCGTCATCGAAGAACTGTGCCGCGTCGGGGCGCCCGCCGTGGTGATGGGCCTGGCCGGCATCAACGACCTCGTCACGCCCTACCTCACCTCGCTGGCGAACGAGGAGCAGAAGCACCGTTTCTTGACACCCCTGTGCACCGGCGAGAAGATCGGCGCGATCGCCATGACCGAGCCGGGCGCGGGTAGCGACCTGGCCGCGATCTCCACGACCGCCGTCGTCGACGGCGACGACCTGGTCCTGAACGGCACCAAGATCTTCATCAGCAACGGCATGCTCGCCGACTTCGTGATCGTGGTGGCCAAGACGGATCCGGCCGCGGGCAAAAAGGGCGTGAGCCTGCTCGTGGTCGAGTCCGGAATGGACGGATTCACCCGCAACGGCCCGCTGCACAAGGTCGGCCTGAGCGCGCAGGACACCGCCGAGCTCGTGTTCGACGACGTCCGCGTCCCCCGCGAGAACGTCCTCGGCGAACCGAACGAGGGCTTCGGCTACCTGCGCCACAATCTGCCCCAGGAGCGCCTCAGCGTGGCCGTCACGTCCATGGCGTCGATGCGACGCACGTTCGACCAGGCCCTGACATACAGCTGCGACCGCACGGCATTCGGCCGGCGGGTGGCCGACTTCCAGGCCAACCGCTTCTACCTCGCGGAACTCGCCACCGAGATCGAGATCGCGCAGTGCTTCACCGACCGCTGCATCCTCGACGCCGCACACGGCACGCTCGACGAGGTGACCGCGGCGATGGCGAAATGGTGGATCACCGAGCTGCAGCAGCGGGTCGTCCAGCGGGCGGTCCAGCTGCACGGCGGCTACGGATACATGCGCGAGTACGACGTCGCGCAGGACTACCTCGACTGCCGCGGCGGGCCGATTTACGCCGGCACCACCGAGATCATGAAGGAGATCATCGGGCGCAGGCTCACGCGGCCCTGACGGGTCCGGTTGCTCACCAAGGCAATTCATGCGAACTGCGGCCTCGGCGGCCGTCTGCGATCACGATCCCCGAAGCGTTGGCGATCTCTTCCATTGACAAGTTCAATGATTAATGTTTAATTGTGATCCGCGCTACACACGCGCTCCGCTCTGTTGTCCCACGCTCGGCCAAGGAGTATCGATGACGGTCACCGCCACCGCCGGCACCATGTCGGCCACCCGACGCAAGAAGGAAGTTCGCAGGGTGCTCCTGTCGAGCTACCTGGGCAGCACCATCGAGTTCTACGACTTCCTGCTCTACGCCACCGCGGCGTCCCTCGTCTTCGGTCCGGTGTTCTTCGCCGATCTGGACCCCCTCGCCGCGACCATCGCGTCGATGGGAACGTTTGCGGCCGGCTACGTCGCACGCCCGCTGGGCGGAATCGTCTTCGGTCACTTCGGCGACACGGTCGGCCGGAAGGCGATGCTGCTGATCTCCATGACCGTCATGGGCATCGCCTCGTTCGCGATCGGGCTCATTCCCCCACCGGAGATGATCGGGTCCTGGGCGGCGGTGCTCCTCGTCCTCCTCCGCGTCTGCCAGGGACTCGCCGTCGGTGGCGAATGGGGTGGCGCAGCACTGATGTCGCTCGAACACGCCGAATCCGGCAGGCGCGGCTTCGCCGCGGCGTTCACCAACGCGGGCGCACCGACCGGTGCCCTGCTCGGCACCCTCGCCCTGGCGGCCGTGTCGCTGCTGCCCGACGAGCAGTTCCTGACGTGGGGATGGCGTATCCCGTTCCTGGTCTCGGCGCTCATGCTGGCACTCGGCCTGTTCGTCCGGTCCAAGGTCTCGGAGAGCCCGCTGTTCACGGCGGCGCTGAAGGAATCGGCCGAGAAGGAGACCACTCCGCCCATCGTCACCATCCTGAAGCGGCCCCGCGCGGTCGTCGTGGCATCGATGAGCTGCATCGCGAGCTTCGGAATGCAGACCGCGTTCACCACGTTCGCCATCACCTACGCCGTGTCGAGCGGCGCCCAGCGATCGGACGCGCTGCTGGCGTTCTCCTTCTGCCAGTTCTGTGCGATCTTCCTGGTCCTCGGATCGGCGCGGCTGTCCGACCGGATCGGCCGCAGGCCGGTCATGCTCGCGGGTCTCGCGGCGATGATCCTCGGCGTCTACCCGCTGTTCCTGCTGCTGGGCACGGGTCGTTTCCTGTTCATCGCGCTCGCCTTCGTGGGGTACACCATCTGTCACTCGGCCACCTACGGGCCGATGGCCGCATTCATCTCCGAGCAGTTCGGCACCCGCGCGCGCTACACCGGGGCGTCGCTCGGATACCAGCTGGCCACGCTCGTCGGCGCCGGATTCACCCCCGTCATCCTGGCGTCGCTGTTCGCGTCGTCAGGCAAGTCGATCGTCCCGGTCGGACTGTTCGTCATCGCACTGTGCGTGGTCAGCGCCGTCTTCCTCGTCGCGACGAACGAAAGCAAGGACAACGACCTGAGCGCCGACACCCCGTCGGCCTGACACGAGCCCGAGAGTAGTTTCGAAGAGAACGAGGAGTCACCATGGACAACGAAGGCATCGGCTCGTGGCTCGAGCGCCGCATCACCATGACGCCGAGGAACGAGGCGCTCGTCTTCGACGGACGAGCGGTCACCTACGAGGAGATGGCCCTGCGGACCCGCCGGCTCGCCCACGGCCTGCGTGCCCTCGGCGTCGAGAAGGGTGACTGCGTAGGCTTCTTCGGGTTCAACGACCCCGCCGCGCTCGAGGTGATGTTCGCCGCCGGGCTGCTCGGCGCCACGTACCTCCCGCTCAACGCCCGCCTCACCGCCGAGGAAGCGCGCTACGTTCTCGGCGATTCACGCTGCACCACAGTGATATTCGGCGATCAGCAGGCCGACGTCGCGCAGGAGCTGGCGCTGTCGGAGTCCCCGGTCACGACCTGGATCGGGCTGGGCGACTCGTGGTCCGCCCACACCTACGAGGGGGTGCTCGCCGGGCAGCCGGACACCCGCATCGACGAGCAGGTCGGTCTCGACGACCTGTCGGCGCTCATGTACTCGTCGGGCACCACCGGGGCACCGAAGGGCGTCATGCTCAGCCACGGAAACATGCTGTGGAACGCCATGAACCAGCTTCTCGCCCAAGACATGACGTCGAAGGAACGCACACTGTCGGTGGCGCCGCTGTTCCACATCGGCGGTATCGGCGGGGCTGTCACACCGACCCTGCTGTCCGGGGGCACCGTCGTGCTGTTGCGCAAGTTCGACGCCGGCGCCGTCCTCGACACGATCGAGAAGGAACGCATCACCACGTTCTTCGCGGTCCCCACGATGATCCAGGAACTGTGGCACCACCCCCGGTTCGCGGGCGCCGACCTTTCCAGCCTGCGGGCCATCTGCGTCGCCGGGGCTCCCCTGCCCGAAGCGCTGATCTCACCGTGGCAGGAACGCGGCGTCGCGATCGCGCAGGCCTACGGTCTGACGGAAACCGCGCCGTCGGTGACCATGCTGTCGGGGGACGACGTCCGCGCGAAGGTCGGATCGGCAGGCAAGCGAACGTTCTTCACCGACGTCGACGTCGTCCGCCCGGACGGGTCGAGCGCCGAACCGAACGAGATCGGTGAGATCGTCGCGAAGGGACCGAACGTGATGCTCGGCTACCTGAATCAGCCCGAGGCGACCGGCCGCACCATCGTGAACGGCTGGCTGCACACCGGCGACGCCGGCTACTTCGACGACGACGGTTTCCTCTTCATCTGCGACCGCTACAAGGACATGTACATCTCGGGCGGCGAGAACGTCTACCCCGCCGAGGTCGAGGCGGCACTGCTGAAGCTCGACGGCGTCCGGGAGGCGGCGGTGATCGGCGTCCCGCACGAGAAGTGGGGCGAGACCGGCATGGCATTCGTCGTCGCCGCCGACGGCACCGCCCTCGACGAGGACACGGTGCGCGCCCGGCTGCGAGAGAAGCTCGCAGGGTTCAAAATTCCCACGTTCATCCGGATCGCCGAGGCACTCCCCCGCACCGCGACCGGCAAGATCCGCAAACCCGACTTGCGAACCTCCGCCCGTGAGTACTTGTTAACGTCGGGCGGTTAACAAGTACTCACGGGCGCGTCAGCGCACGACCGGCAGGGACACCCGGCTGGGGTGCCGGACGCCGGTGTGCACGCTCTGGTGGGCGACCACGAATTCGTCTGATTCGTAGGCGGATTCGCCGGTGTTGAGGTTGCGGTCCCAGCGGGGATGGCTGCTGGACGTCACCTGGACGCGGATCCGCTCACCCGGCTGGAACATCACGGCCGTGGACCACAGGTCGATCGCGTACTCGTACACCTCACCGGGCTCGAGCAGGCTCGGCTCGGCGGACGTGTACGCCCCCGGGGTCCGGTAGGAGTCGCGGTAGCGGGCCCGCACGATGCCGTCGGTGAGGGTGATCGACGTGCCGTCCGCCATCACCCGGCACAGTCTGACGACGAAGTCGGTGTCGACGGCACTCGACGACGCGAACAGTGTCGCGGACACCCGGCCGATCACCGTCAGCGGCTCGGTGAGGGGCTCGCCGGTGAACACGAGGACGTCGTCGCGGGATTCGACCCGGCTCTGTTCCAGGGCGCCGGGCGCGAACGTTCCCGGCATCATCGTCGCCCCACCGACCGTCGGTACCGGATCCGCCGGGTCGTAGTCGTAGTCGGCGCGTCCATCCGTCTGCGCCGCTTCCGCGGCGAGGCTTCCGCCGGGGGCGAGGAACAGGTCCGCGGTGCGGGTGGGCGCCGGGAAGCGGTCGTACGTCCGCCACCGGTTCTCCCCCATCACGAAGATCCGGACCCGCGGCAGGTCGGGTTCCTCGTCGCCGAGCACCGCCGCGTACCAGTGCGCGTGTACCGACGACAGGTCCTGACCCGAGTCGAGCACCGCCTGGTTGGCGGGACTGCCGAACACCACCGACCCGCCGAGCCCGGAGAAGTTGGTGTGACTCCACGGGCCCACGATCAGGTACGGCGCGGGGGCCGCACCGGAATCACTGTGGGCGAGTTGGCCGAAGTACTGGTCGAGGGTGCTGTTGACGAAGATGTCGTACCACCCGCCGATGTGCAGTGTGGGGAGGTCGACGGCCCGGTCGCTGGCGCCGTCCCACAGGTCGCGGCTGGGGTGATCGATCGCGAACCCGAGCGATTCGACGATCGGCGACGCGAAGAACGCGGGGGCGTCGGCCGCCAGGCCGCGCAGGGGCAGGGCGTCGAAGTACGTGTTCTCCGACATCGCCCGATCGATCCGCGCCCACGACTCCCATTCGCGTTCTGCGAGCGCGGGATCGGTCCGGGACAGTTTCGCGATCTCGGCCGGTCCGGCCGACAGGTGCCCCCACCCGAGCCGGGCGCCGAATTCGACCGCACCCCCGCGCACGAGCCCACCGGACCGCGCGTTGCCGCCTGCCGAGATTCCCGGCGCGATGCCGCGCAGGGCGGGTGGCTTCTCCTGGGCTGCGCGCCACTGTGTTTCGGCGAAGTAGGACCTTCCCCACATGCCGACGGCTCCGGTCGAGTACGGCAGTTCGGCGGCCCACTGCACGGTGTCGTAGCCGTCCGGACCTTCGTTCTCGGACGGCACGAACTCGCCGTCGGAGCCGAACCGGCCGCGGACGTCCTGCATAATCACCACGAATCCGCCGGCCGCGACCGTGGTGGGGTTGAGGTAGCCGGAGTTGACGGACAGGTCGCGGCCGTACGGGGTGCGGGTGAGCAGCACCGGGAAGCGGCCGCGCGCATTCGGGCGGTAGACGGTCGAGCGGAGGACGACGCCGTCCCGCATCGTCGCCTCGACGTCGTTCTCGATCAGTACATCGTGTTTCACAGGTGTGGTCGCTTTCGACGGGAGTTCGGTCATTTGCCGAGGTCGGTGGTGCTGGTCCGGTAGGTTTCGCGGACCGTGAGGGTGGTGAGGGCGCTGACCAGGCAGCAGCCCGCGGTGAACGCGGCCACCGGTATCCAGCCGTTCGGCCCGGGCCGGACGAGGGCCGCGGCGATGGTGGGGGCGAATCCGGTGGCCACCAGGGCCAGCTGTCCGGAGATCGCCATGCCCGAGTACCGGATGCGTGTCTCGAACATCTCGGCATACAGCGTGGGGCCGATGGCGTTGACGAGCGAGTAGCCGACCACCATCACGACGCACGCGGCAATCAGGATCAGGGCGGTCGAGCGCTGGCTGATCGCCCAGAAGAACCCCGAGATGGAGGCCGCGCAAACGAGGTTGCCGGTGATGAAGATCGGTTTGCGGCCGATCCGGTCGGCGAGAATCCCGGCGGCCGGTTGCGCGACGAGAGCGAGCGCGGCGGTGAGGACGGTGGCTCCCACCATGACGGTCCGGGAGACACCGGCCTCGTGGGTGCCCCACGAGAGGGCGAAGGCGCTGAAGATGGTGGACACCACCGCGAACAGTCCGCAGCCCACGACCCGCAGCACGCTCGGCCAGTGGTCGCGGAAGATCACCTTCGCCGGCATCTCCTTCGGCCCGTCGGTGGACACGGCCTCCTCGAACACGTCGCTCTCGGGCAGCATCCGGCGGATCACGAGGCCTGCGAGTGCGACGAACATGCTGAGCAGGAACGGGATACGCCATCCCCAGTCGAGGAAGGCGTCCTCGGGCAGCCCGGAGAACACGAGGACCACCAGCGACGCCAGCAGCATGCCTGCAGCCGCACCGGTGTTCACCCAGCTCGCCGCGAGCGCACGACGGCCTGCGGGTGCGTGTTCGAGGGCCAGGGACGCCGCTCCCGCCGACTCGCCGGCCGCCGACGCGCCCTGGACGGCACGGAGCAGGACCAGCAGGATCGGCGCTGCGACGCCGATCGCACCGTAGGTGGGCAGGCAGCCGATGAGGGACGTGGCCACGCCCATCATCACGAGCGTCACCACCAGCATCCGCTTGCGTCCGAGCGTGTCCCCGAAGTGCCCGAAGACGAGTGCCGCGAGCGGCCGGACGACGTACCCGATCCCGATGGTTGCCATCGACACGATGGTTCCCCAGAAGGAACCGAGATCCGGGAAGAACAGGGTGTTGAACGCGAGCGCGGAGAAGGAGGCGTAGATGAAGAAGTCGTAGTACTCGAGTGTGCTGCCCACGAAGGAGGCCAGGGCGGCCCGGCGCGCGTGGGGCGACCGGGCGCTCGAGTCGGCGCGTACGGCGCGGCCGTCGAATGTGGAAGTCATGTGGTTCCTACCTGAAAGTGAAGGGCTTCCGGGAGTTCGGAGAGGCCTCGAGGTGGGTGCGGCACCGGGGATCGGGAGTTGTCCAGGTCACATCCGTTGCCGCCGAGGGAGACTCTGCCAAAGAATTCCATCACCGTCCAAGAGCAGTATCGGCAGTGATTGATAACCGATCTTTATTACTCGTCGGAGTCGGTGCCCGGGGTCGGCAGCACCTCGGCGGCGAGGTCGAGGACCGTCTGCACGACGGGCGACACGGGACGGTCCGACCAGGCCAGCGCCGCCCGCACTTCGAATCGTCCGGCGTGGAGGGGGATCAGCACCACCCGATTGGGATACGTCTGCACGTCGCCGGGCACGAGCGCCACACCGACGCCTGCCGCGACGAGGGCGGTCAGGACGATGCCGTCGGTGGTCTCCTGCACGATGTTCGGCGTGAACCCGGCATCCCGGCACGCGGCGAGCAGGTCCCGGCGGAGCGTGGATCCGGTGGCGGCGGGGTTCGCGACGAACGGTTCCTCCCGCAGTTCCGCGAGATCGATCGACTTCCGTTCGGCGAGTGGGTGATCGCTCGGGAGCAGCGCACTGAGGTACTCCACCGAGATCTGCCGCGTGAGCACGTGGGGGTGCGAGACCGCGTCGGAGACGATCCCGAGGTCCAGTTGCCCCTCCCAGATCTCGTCGAGGATCTGCCCACTCACCGTCGCCCCCTCGAGGACGAGGTCGATGAGGGGGTATCGGCGGCGCACCGACCTTGCCAGAGAGGACAATTCGGTCTGCCCGTATGCTCCGCTGAAGCCGACCCGGACGCGTCCCTCGACCTCCGGATCCGCGATCACGGCCGCATCGACGGCGCGGTCGATCCCGGCGAGGGCGTCCTTGCACGGCTGCAGGAATCGCTCCCCCGCCGCGGTGAGCCGGACCGAGCGCGTGGTGCGGTCGAACAGTTTCACACCGAGGCGCTTCTCGAGTTGCTGCACCTGCTGGCTCACCGCCGGTTGCGCGATGTGCAGCACCTCGGCGGCCCGGCCGTAGTTGAGTTCCTCGGCGACCGCGACGAACGACTTCATCCAGCGGATTTCCACGGCCGGTCAGTCCACCACGAACACCGTGAGACGGACCTCGCCGGGCAGGCGTTCGCCGGTGCCGACGAGGATCCGCGAGCGCAGCCACGACCACCGGCCCTCGGCGGCGGTGAGCCGCGGCGTGCCGCGGAAGTAGATGCGCTCGGGCGGCACGGGCTCCCCCGCGACCAGCCGGGCGATGTCTTCCGGGGTGCCCGAGCGAAGCCCGAAGTTGGTGACGTAGATCCGGTCGCCGTCGTCGGTCTCGATCGCGTACTTGGCCTCGAGTTCGGTGAGCGTGGCCGAGCTGAGCACCTGGAAGTCCGCCCCGACCGGCAGCACGGTGCCGCGGAGTTCGGGGCCCTCGACGCGTCCCCCGACGATGGGGATGATGCGGCGGGTGCCTTCGGGTGTGGATCCGATCTCCACCGGATCGGCGACCTGCACGACGAACGTGGCGAGGAACGACAGGCCGGGCGGGGCCGGGGCGAGCAGGTCGGTCATCGTGCCCTACTCGGGAGGTGCGGGAAAGGCGATGCTTTGCAACGTGTCCCGCATCTGATTCACGACCGCTTCGGGGATGCCCTCGAAATAGCGTCCGTGGGCGGCGTCGACGCGGGCCTTGGCGTCGTCGCGGAGCCGCCTGCCCTCGTCGGTCGCGGCGATCAGTTTGTTGCGGCGATCGGAGGGGTCGAGGGTGCGCACGACGAGTCCGCGTTCCTCGAGTTCGTCGACGAGTCCCACGATCTGGCTGGGGTCGAGGCCCATGGTGGCGGCCACTCCGCGCTGGTTGACGCCTTCGGCCTGTTCACACGCGAGGACCAGCACCGAGTAGGACCGCACCCGCAGTCCGGTGGGAACGAGGGCCTTGTTCACCGAGCCCAGCACCATTCCGCCGACGCGGGAGAGCAGGAACCCGATGTCGTCTGATAACGCCTGCGCCTCTGCCATGTGACGACCCCCTTCCGATGAGTGTCGCTAGAGTAGCAGATCTTAACGATTGACTTTCTCAATCATCAATGATTACGTGTGATCCAGCGAACACGACCTTAGGAGAATCACGACATGGACCTCACCGACAAAGTCGCCGTCGTCACCGGCAGCGGACAGGGCCTCGGGCTCGCCTACGCCAAAGACCTGGCACGCCACGGCGCCGCGGTCGTGATCAACGACGTCAACCAGGCCACCGCCGACGCCGCCGTCGCCGGGATCACCGCAGCCGGCGGCCGCGCCGTGGCCGTCGTCGCCCCGGTCGGCAGCACCGAGACCGCCCGGAAACTGGTCGCCGGCGCGGTCGAGGCATTCGGCCGTCTCGACGTCATGGTCACCAACGCCGGCATCCTCCGCGACAAGATGCTGTGGAAGATGACAGACGACGACTTCGACGCCGTCGTCGGCGTGCATCTGCGCGGCACGTTCACCTGCGTCCGCGAAGCGGTCCTGCGCTTCCGCGAGCAGGGCGACGGTGGCCGCATCATCTGCATCGGATCCCCCGCCGGTCAGCGCGGCAACTTCGGGCAGACCAACTACTCCGGCGCCAAGTCCGGCATCGTCGGCATGGTCCGCACCTGGGCGATGGAACTGCAGCGCGCCGGCATCACCGCCAACGCCGTCTGCCCCGTCGCCGCGACCGCGATGACCGAGACCGTCCCCTTCCTCGCCCCCTACATCGAGGGCATGAAGAACGGCGAACCGCTGCCCGGCATCATCCGCCGCGAGGTGGGGATGGGCACCCCCGACGACGCCGCGGGCATCATCTCGTTCCTCGCCTCCGACGCCGCAGCCGACATCACCGGGCAGGCGTTCGCCGTCGGCGGCGACCGGCTCGCGCTGTGGTCGCACCCCGAACTGACCGCGGTCGAGTACCAGGACGGCGGCTGGTCGGCCGACGACATCGCGGCCCGGTGGACCCGGACGTTCGGCGATTCCGTCCAGTCCGTCGGCGAGGAATTCCCCGAGGAGCTGATGGCCAAGTGAGCCGCTACGAGTACGGCATCGACTTCGACAAGATCGACGCCATCGACATCCACACCCACGTCGAGATCGACGGCTGCGGACACCGGTCCCTCGACGACGAACTGATGGCCGCGTCCGAGAAGTACTTCAAGTCCGGCGAGGAACGCACCCCGTCCATCGACGCGGTCGCCGACCACTACCGGGCCCGCAACATGGCCGCGGTCGTGTTCACCGTCGATGCGGCCTCCGCCAGCGGACACGCCGCGAACTCCGTCGAGGAGATCGCCGAGGGCGCCGCCCGCCACAACGACGTGCTCATCCCGTTCGGCTCCGTCGACCCCTGGCAGGGCAAGGCCGCCGTCCGCCGCGTCCACCGCCTCGTCGACGACTACGGCGTCAAGGGCTTCAAATTCCACCCCAGCATGCAGGGATTCGAGCCCAACGACCGCCGCTTCTACCCGCTCTACGACGCCATCACCGAGGCCGGGGTCCCCGCCCTCTTCCACACCGGACAGACCGGCATCGGCGCAGGCCTGCCCGGCGGGCACGGCATCAAACTGCGCTACTCCGACCCCATGCTCCTCGACGACGTCGCCGCCGACTTCCCCGACCTCACCGTGATCATGGCCCACCCCGCCGTCCCGTGGGTCGACGCACAGATCTCCATCGCCACCCACAAGGCGAACGTCTACATCGACCTGTCCGGATGGTCGCCGAAGTACTTCCCGCCGCAGCTGGTCAAGGCCGCCAACAGCATGCTCCGTCACAAGGTGCTGTTCGGGTCCGACTTCCCCGTCATCCAGGTCGACCGCTGGATCAAGGACTTCGAGAACCTCGACATCAAGCCGGAGGTCGCGCCGCTGATCTTCAAGCAGAACGCGCTGCGCGTCCTCGGCATCAAGCACTGACCCGGCCCCACCGAACCAGGAGAGCACTCATGACCACCGCTACCACTACCCGGGTCGCCACCCTCGCCGACCTCGCCGCGCTCGAGGGCACGTCGCTGGGCACGAGTTCGTGGATCGACATCCCGCAGCAGCGGATCGACACGTTCGCCGACGCCACCGACGACCACCAGTGGATCCACGTCGACCCCGAGCGCGCCCGGGCCGAGAGCCCGTTCGGCGGGCCCATCGCCCACGGGTACCTCACGTTGTCGCTGATCATCCCCATGTGGGACGAGATCCTGACCGTCGACAGCGTGACCATGGCCGTCAACTGCGGCCTGAACAAGGTCCGGTTCACCAACCCGGTGCCCGCCGAGGGACGTGTCCGGCTGAATGCGACGCTGCAGTCCGTCGAGGAACTGCCCAAGGGCGGTGTCCAGGTGACGGTCGCAGGGCAGATCGAACTCGAGGGCAGCGAGCGACCCGCGGTAGTCGTCGAGGCCGTGTACCGCTTCTTCGAGTAGCCCACCCGTGAGTACTTGTTAACCGCCCGACGTTAACAAGTACTCACGGGCGGCGCAGCCGCACCTACTACTCGGGCGCCTGGTCGTCGGGCTCGACCTGCTCCTCCTGCTTGCGCTCGGACGCGTTGCCGGCGATCCCCTTCGCCTCGCGTTCGGCCGCCAGCCGGTCTTCCATGTCGTCGACGAGGTCTGCGATCCGCTGGTGTTCGGGGAGCTGATCGTGTCGATCCGGATTCGCCTCCATCACGCTCCTTCCGCCGGGTGCGACGTGCCGCAATCCTGCGACTCCTGGACGCACAATTCGAACTGTACGCCGCGGGCTCGGCGAAAGCGGGCATTCGTCACGGTACGAACTGGACGGCCGTCTTTCACACATTTCGAACCGTGACCGAAACCCGTTGCCGAGCAGCGCCTTACGAAACATCGATCCTCCAATGCCGCACTGCGCAGCCTCATTTCGGGATCGATGCGGGCACCTCCACCGCGACGAGCAGGCGATGAATTCGATGCACAATCGACACCGTCTTGCGAGAACCGGCCGCCGGCACCTCGTACTCTGGACCGGTACCACCCGAAGGAGGACCGATATGCCAGCAGTCACCACACCTCACGTCTACGTTCATCGCGCCGGCGATCGGCTGAAAACCAAGATTTCCTGGTTGGATTCGAAGCACTCGTTCTCCTTCGGCCAGCACTACGACCCCGACAACACGCACCACGGACTGCTCCTCGTCAACAACGACGACACGGTGCTCCCCGGTCAGGGATTCGACACCCATCCGCACAAGGACATGGAGATCGTCACCTGGGTGCTGCGCGGCTCGCTCGTCCACCAGGACTCGATCGGCCACTCCGGCATCATCTATCCCGGCCTTGCGCAACGCATGAGCGCAGGCAAGGGCATCATGCATTCCGAGAAGAACGACAGCTGGCGCCTCGCCGGTGAGCAGCACCACGAGCCGGTGCATTTCGTCCAGATGTGGGTGGTACCCGACGAACCCGGACTCGCCCCGAGTTACGAGCAACTCGAGATCGAGGACGAGATCCTCATGGGCGGGCTGGTGCCCGTTGCGTCCGGAATGCCGGAATACAAGGACAATTCGGCGATCCGGATCAACAACAAGCACGCGGCGCTGCATGTCGCGCGAATCTTCCCCGGCGCACCGGTGACCATTCCCGAAGCGCCGTTCCTCCACGTGTTCGTCGCCCGGGGCACCGCGGAGATGGAGGGTGTCGGCACCCTGTACGAGGGCGACGCCGTCCGGTTGAGCGCCTCCGGTGGCCAGCAGATCTCCTCCCACTCCGGCGCCGAGGTGCTCGTCTGGGAGATGCACGCTCGCCTCGGCGGCTGAGTTCCCAGCAAGTTCACAGCCGGACCGAACGCCGAGCGCAGCTTCGTGCGCCACGATCGGGGACACAGCCCGATCATGGAGAGGTACGCATTGTGAACAAGGACGTCGAGAAGAGCCGACTGCGCATCAGCCGCCGCCGCGCATTTGCGGTCGGGGGAACGGTGAGTCTGGGTGGGCTCATCGCCGCCTGCACCGGGAATGCGAGCAGCGGCACGTCGGCGTCGGCGTCGACCGCGGCCGCATCCAGTGCGACGACGACGAGCGCCGACGCGGTCACGGCCCTGCTCGACCAGGCGCCGCAGTGCGTGATGGCCGTCGAGGAGACGCAGGGACCGTACTGGTTCGACGTCGACTCCATCCGCAGCGACATCCGCGAAGACCGACCGGGGACGAACCTGCAGCTCGCACTGCGGGTGCAGGACCTGACGAACTGTTCCGCGGACGGTTCCGCCGCGGTCGTGAGCAATGCCGTCGTGGAGATCTGGCACTGCGACGCGGGCGGCGTGTACTCCGGCTTCGAGTCGGGTTCGAAGGCCGCGGCCCTCGGCGGCGCGCCCGGTGGCGGTGGCCGGCCTCCGGAAGGCGGACCCGGTGGCGGCGGCCACCCCCCGACGGCCGGTGGTCCCGGCGGCGGCCAGCCACCCGAAGGCGGACCCGGTGGCGACATGTCCGGCGGCTCGGGTGAGACGTCCGACGGGTCCTACAGTGTCGGCGACAGCGAGGCCACCACCACGGACGACGGCACCTACCTGCGCGGCGCCCAGACCACGGACGCGAACGGCAGCGCCCAGTTCACCACCGTCTTTCCCGGCTGGTACATCGGCCGGACCACCCACATCCACCTCAAGGTGCACATCGACAAGAAGACGGTGCTCACCACCCAGCTGTTCTTCGACGAGGCCCTGCTCGACGAGGTGTACGCGACGGCGCCGTACTCCGATCACACCGGGCGTGAGAGCAACGTGACCAACGCCACCGACAGCATCTACGACGACGCCGGACTGGTGACCGTCGCCAAGCAGTCCGACAGCTACCTCGCGGCGATCAACCTCGGCGTCGACGTCTGACCGTTCCCCGGTCCTTGGTTTCGCCCTGAGCGCAGTGGTGGACCTGTCGGCGCGGAACGGTGTAAGGATGGAACGCATGACCACGGCTCAGCGCTCCGGCATCGACCTCACCCACCTCGACAGCGACACCCGCGCCCAGGACGACCTGTTCGTCCACGTGAACGGCAAGTGGATCGACGAATACGAGATTCCCGCGGACCGGGCGATCGACGGCGCGTTCCGCACGCTCTACGACAAGGCCGAGGTCGACGTCCAGAACATCATCGAGGAGGCGGCGGGCTCCGGCGCGACCCCGGGGACCGACGCGCAGCGTATCGGCGATCTGTACGGCAGTTTCATGGACGCCGATGTCGTGGAGGAGGCGGGGCTCGCTCCGATCGCCGGTGAGCTCGCCGACGTGGCCTCCGCCGCCGACCGCTCCGCCCTCGCCGCCGTCATCGGCCGCCTGCAGCGCACGGGGGTCGGCGGCGCGGTCGGTCACTACGTCGACACGGACGCCAAGAACTCCGCGCGTTACCTGGTCCACTTCAGTCAGGCCGGCATCGGTCTGCCCGACGAGTCGTATTACCGCCAGGACGACCATGCGGAGATCCGCACGGCGTACGTACAGCACATTGCGAAGATGTTCGCCCTCGCCGGTGTCGACTACGACGCGCAGCGTGTATTCGACCTGGAAACGAAGATCGCGGCAGGCCATTGGGACGTCGTGAAGCGCCGCGACGCCGAGCTGAGCTACAACCTGCTCACCCTCGACCAGCTGCCTGCCGGGTTGGACTGGTCCTCGTGGATCGGTGCGCTCGGGGGCACGTCGGAGCAGTTCGCCGAGATCGTGGTCCGCCAGCCCGACTACCTCACCACCCTGACCGGGCTGTGGACGTCCGAGGACCTCGACGACTGGAAGGCGTGGGCGACGTGGAACGTCATCCGCTCCCGCGCCCCGTATCTCACGCAGGCGCTGGTCGAGGAGAACTTCGCGTTCTACGGAAAGACCCTGACCGGCGCCGAGGAGATTCGGGACCGCTGGAAGCGCGGCGTGTCGCTGGTCCAGGATCTGCTGGGCGAGGCCGTCGGCAAACTGTACGTCGAGCGGCACTTCCCGGCGGACGCGAAGGCCCGCATGCAGGAACTCGTCGCGAACCTGCAGGAGGCGTACCGCCGCAACATCTCCGACCTGGACTGGATGAGCCCGGAGACCCGGCAGGCCGCCCTGCGCAAGCTGGAGAAGTTCACGCCGAAGATCGGGTACCCCGACAAGTGGCGGGACTACTCGGCTGTCACCATCTCCCGCGACGACCTGGTCGGCAACTACCGCAGCGGCTACGCGGCGGAGTACGACCGTGATCTCGCGAAGCTCGGCGGCCCGGTCGACCGCGACGAGTGGTTCATGACACCGCAGACCGTCAACGCCTACTACAACCCGGGCATGAACGAAATCGTCTTTCCCGCAGCTATTCTGCAGCCGCCGTTCTTCGACGCCGCGGCCGACGACGCCGCCAACTACGGTGGGATCGGCGCCGTCATCGGGCACGAGATCGGCCACGGATTCGACGATCAGGGCGCCAAGTACGACGGCGACGGCAACATGATCGACTGGTGGACCGACGACGACCGGACGGAGTTCGGTAAGCGCACGAAGGCACTGATCGAGCAGTACAACGCGTTCGAGCCGAAAGCGCTGCCCGGGCACACGGTGAACGGCGAGTTCACCATCGGCGAGAACATCGGCGACCTCGGTGGCCTGTCCATCGCCATCGCCGCGTACCGCATCGCGACGGACGGGTCCGAGCCGGAGGTCCTCGACGGCCTGACCGGGATCCAGCGCGTGTTCTTCGGCTGGGCGCAGGTGTGGCGCACCAAGGCCCGGGACGCGGAGGCGCTCCGCCGTCTCGCCGTCGACCCGCACTCGCCGCCGGAGTTCCGCTGCAACGGCGTGATCCGCAACCTGGACACGTTCCACGACGCGTTCGACGTCCAGCCCGGTGACGCCCTGTATCTGGATCCGGAGGAGCGCGTCAAGATCTGGTAGCCGGCTACCGCAGGCGGTCGCCCGTCGCCGCGGAGAAGAAGTACACCTCGCCGGGCTTCGGCTGCAGGTGCACCCTCTCCCCCGCGGCGACGGTGCGGGTGCGATCCACCCGCACCACCACCTTCCCGGACGTGCCGGACGCGTACACGAACGACTCGGCACCGAGTTCCTCGACCAGGTCGGTCTCGACGGTGTACGAGTCCTTGCGCCACGACCCGACCAGCGTCCACGACTCCGGGCGCACTCCGACGATCACGGAGCTGTCCCCGATCGCCGAGTGCGGCAACGGAATACGCAGGTCGCCTAGTTCGGCGACGCCGCCACGGATCGGGGTGTCCATGAGGTTCATGCCCGGCGAGCCGATGAACCCGGCGACGAACGTGTTGACCGGGTTGTCGTACAGATCGCGTGGCCGGGCGACCTGCTGGAGACGGCCGTCCTGCATGACCGCCACCCGGTCGCCCATCGTCATGGCCTCCACCTGGTCGTGGGTGACGTACACGGTGGTCGTGCCGAGCCGGCGCTGCAGCCGCGCGATCTGGGATCGGGTACTCACCCGCAGGGTGGCGTCGAGGTTGCTCAGCGGTTCGTCCATGCAGAACACCTTGGGGTGCCGCACGATGGCGCGGCCCATCGCGACCCGTTGACGTTGCCCACCGGACAGTTTCGCCGGTTTGCGACCGAGTAGAGGTTCGAGTTCGAGCATCCGCGCCGCTTCCAGCACCCGCGCGGTGCGTTCCGACTTCCCGACGCCGGCATTGCGGAGCGCGAACCCCATGTTGTCGGCGACGGTCATGTTCGGGTACAGCGCGTAACTCTGGAACACCATGGCCACGTCCCGCGCCCGGGGCGGCAGCGCGGTGACGTCGGCGCCGCCGATCTCGATCCGGCCTGCCTCGACGGCTTCGAGGCCGGCCAGCATCCGCAGGCTCGTCGACTTACCGCACCCGGACGGACCCACGAGGACGAGGAACTCGCCGTCCGCGATGTCGAGGTCCAGCCGATCGACCGCGGGTCGGTC
>NZ_WXYH01000379.1:0-35990 GCF_009872365.1 Rhodococcus sp. T7 | reverse complement strand
GACCGCGGGTCGGTCGGCTCCGGAATAGCGGTGGGTGACACCCGCGAACTGCACGTTGGCCATGAATGTTCCTTCTCCTCCTACTGGGGCAGCTTGGGGGTGATCTGACGGTCGACGATCTGCTGGAGTTGCTCCCCGACACCGGCGAAGGTCGTCGCCACGTCTGCGTTCTGGAGCGCGATCTGTTCGAGTCCGGTGCCGATGATCTGGTCGCCGCCGGGCACGAACACCCGGGCGTAGTCCTGCGACCGGGTCTTCGCGAGCTGGTCGACGGCGGTGCGCGCGTTGGGGTTCGCGTCGAGATATGCCTTCATGCCCGGGTCCTCGACCGCGGATTTGCGGACGGGCATGTACCCGACGTTCTGCGAGAAGTACGCGGTGTTCTCCCCGTTCGTCACGAAGTCGATGAACGTGAGCGCGTTCTTCTTCCGCTCGTCGGAGATCCGCGCCGGAATCGCGAGGCCGGCGCCGCCGGTCGGGCAGCCCGGCGCGCCCGACGCGGGGAGGAAGGCGGTGCCGAAGTCGAACGCGGCCGACTTGGTGATCCCCGACAGGTCGCCGGTCGAGGCGATCGTCGACGCGAGGATGCCCGCCCCGAACTCGTTGGCGATGTCGCTCGACACCGCCGCGTATTTCTTCGTGTGGATCATGTCCTTCAGGAAGGTCCCCGCGGCGAGGGTCCTCTCGTCGCCGAACTTCAGGTCCCACTGGTCCGAGTACGCCCCGCCGAACGTCCACACCGGTCCCTCGAACGTCCAGCCGAGGTAGTTCTTGGCGTCGCCCCAGCCGTGGGCCGGCTTGCCGTTGCCCATCACCCGCTGCAGTTCGGGGCCCCACTCGTCGAACTCCTGCCAGGTGGCGGGGCCGCGGTCGGGCAGACCGGCCTGCGCCCAGGCCTGCTTGTTGTAGTAGAACAGCGGCGTCGACCGCGCGTACGGGAGGGCGTAGTGCTTTCCCTGGAACAGGTAGTCGGCCAGCAGCGAGTCGACGTAGTCGGAGGTGTCGACCCCGACCTCGCCGAACAGTCCGTCGAGCGGTTCGACGGCACCGGTCAGGGCGTAGTTGAACCACCACACGTCGGACAGGACCACGACGTCGGGCAGTGCGCCGCCCGACAGTGCCGCGTTGAACTTCTGCGACACCTCCTCGTAGTTCTTCCCGGCGTCGACGAGGTCGACGGTGAGTCCGGGGTGTTCCGCCTGGAAACGGGTGATCAGCTCGCGTTCGACGTCCTGGGACTTGCCCGGGTGGTTGGACCAGAACGTGATGGTGTTCGGATCCCCCGCCGCCCCGGACGCCACCGACGAGCCCGAACCCGAGCCCGCGCAGGCCGTGAGTGCGGCACCGGCGGCCACCGCGCCCGCGATCCCGAGGAATCCCCGGCGATTCATCCGATTCATGTCTCTCCTCGTGTCCGCTATCCCTTGACCGCACCCGACGTGAGGCCCTTGATCATGTGCCGTTGCAGCACAAGGAAAACCACGAGGATCGGCAGCATCGTGAGCACCGTCCCCGCCATGACCGGACCCCAGTCGGTGAGCCCGTCGTTGTTCTGCAGCTGGGTCAGCCCGATCGGCAGCGGCGCGACGGACGCGTCGTCGGCCATCAGGAACGGCCACAGGTATTCGTTCCATTCGGTGACGACGGTGATGATCGCGAATGCCACCATGGTGGGGCCGGACACCGGCAGGACCACCCGCCACAGCAACCGGGCATGGCCGGCGCCGTCCATCCGGGCGGCCTCGATGATCTCGGTGGGTATCGACAGGAAGTGGTTGCGCATCAGGAACGTTCCGAACGCGACGCCCGCGAGAGGAACGATGATGCCGT
Source organism: Rhodococcus sp. T7 (assembly GCF_009872365.1). Taxonomy (NCBI): domain Bacteria; kingdom Bacillati; phylum Actinomycetota; class Actinomycetes; order Mycobacteriales; family Nocardiaceae; genus Rhodococcus; species Rhodococcus sp. T7. Next base: position 34,160 of record NZ_WXYH01000379.1, on the reverse strand, counting down.
GGAAGCTGTTCCGCCAACCCCATTCGGCGACGAGGGCGTAGTTGGAGATGACGGTGATCTGGTTGGGCACCATCAACGCCGCGATGATGCCGAGGAACACGAAATTCTTGCCCGGGAACCGCAGGAACACCAGACCGTAGGCGCTGAGGACGCCGAGCACGAACTTCACGGCGGACAGCACTCCGGTGATGATCACCGAGTTGCGCAGAAACGTCCAGAACGGCACCGACGTGGTGGCCTCCGCATAGTTCTCGGGGTGAAAGGTCGCGGGCCACCACGTGACCGGAAGGGTGTAGATGTCCTGGCGATCCTTGAACGACGTCATCACGATCCAGTACAGCGGCAGTGCCACCGCCACCAGCACGGCCACCATCGCGGCGTAGCCGAGCGCCGTCACGAGCGCTTCCCTCCTGCGGTGGTCGCGGGCCGCGTCCACCGTCGCCGGCACCTCCGTGCTGCGCCGCTCGCGCACGGCTCCCGCGGTCACCGGCCGTCCCCGCGATCCATGATCCGCACCTGGTAGACGGTGATTCCGAGCAGGACCAGGAACATGATCGTGGCGATGGTGGCGCCGTATCCGGCCCGGAAGTTGCGGAACGACTCGTTGTAGACCTGGTAGACCATCGTGGTGGTGCCGGTGCCGAGCGGACCACCCCTGGTCATCACGTTGACGATGTCGAACACCTGAAGCGATCCCAGCATCACCGTGATCGAGAGGAAGTAGGTGGTCGGACGCAACTGCGGGAGAACGACCCGGCGGAACGTCGTCCACCCGCTCGCCCCGTCGATCTCCGCGGCCTCCGCCAGTTCGCGTCGCGTACCCTGCAGTGCCGCAAGGTAGATCACGAACGTGTAGCCGAGGTTCTTCCACATGTAGGTGACCGTGACCATGAACAGCGCCCAGTGCGGATCCTGGTAGAAGTCGGGGACGGAGTCGACCCCGACGCGGTGCAGGAGATCCTGGATCAGCCCGAACCGGGGGTCGAACACGAACTGGAACGCCACCCCGATCGCGGCGCCCGAGATGACGAACGGCGCGAAGATCGCGGAGCGAACGAGGTTGCGTCCGTGCAGCTTACGGTCCAGCAGCACGGCGAGCGCGAGACCGGCGACCATCGATCCCACCACGGTCGCGGCGGTGAACACAACGGTGTTCCCGACGATCTGCCAGGTGTCGGGGCGGCTCCACCACTCGCGGTAGTTGCCCAGGCCGACGAACGTGGCGACGGGGTCGGCGATGTTCCAGTCGAAGAACGACAGCCGGATGTTGTCGACCAGCGGACGGTAGGTGAACAGAACGAGCAGAACCAGATTGGGGCCCACCAACGCCGCGAACAGCGCGTAGTCCCGCCACGGACGCCCGAGGAATCCCTGCTTTCCCGGCGACGGCAGGGTTCGTTCCGGACTCGATCTCACTGCGGCAGTCTGACGACCGTTTACGAATAGCCGGTGAATTGCCGGAGCCCGCACATTGAACTGTGCGGGCTACGGCAAAATGCGGGTGCGGATCAGATTCAGCGGTTCCAGTCGCCGAGACCGTCGGAGGCGCTCAGCGTGCCGCCCGCGGTGTTCTGCACCACGACGGCGTCACCCTTCTTCGAGTTCTCGTAGAACCACTTGGCGTCCTCGGTGCTGACGTTGAGGCAGCCGTGGCTGACGTTCGTGTTGCCCTGTGCGTTCACCGACCACGGTGCGGCGTGGACGAAGATGCCGCTGTACGACATGCGGGTGGCGTACTCGACGTACGTGCGGTAGCCCTCGGCAGAGTCGACCGGGACCCCGTACGTGGAGGAGTCCATGTACATGTCACGGAACTTGTCGCCGATGATGTACGTGCCGTTCGGCGTCTCGTGATCGACCTTGCCCATCGACGTCGGCATGGTCTTGACCACCTCGCCGTTGCGGGTGACGGTGATCTGCTTGGTGTTGTCGTCGGCGGTCGCGACGAATGCGTCACCGATGGTGAACGTGGAGTGCGCGTCGCCGGCGTCCACCGTGACCTCGGTGTTCGCGGGCCAGAACTCGGTGGGCTTCCAGCGCACCTGGCTGTCGTTGATCCAGTAGAAGCCGCCCTCGACCGGCTGGCTGGTGGTGACCTTGATGGCCTTCTCGGCGGCGGCGCGGTCGCCGATGGCCTCGTTGAAGCGGATGATCACCGGTTGCGCGACACCCACGACCTCACCCGCACCCGGGTTGAGGGACGGGGCCGAGAAGTTCGCGGGAGCCGGCGCCGGTTCGGGCAGCGGGAGCTGCGGCGCGCCGGGCAGACCGGGCAGGGTGGGAAGACTTGGAATCTCCGGTCCACCGGGAAAGAGCGGCGCGGCCTGTGCGGCCCCGACCAGCGCAGTTCCGGAGACGACGGCCCCGGTCAGTGCGACAGCGACGCGTGACGACCAGTGCTTATTCCTGGATGATCCGATTCCTGACTTGCCCATATGACCACTCTCGTTCGACGACGTGTACAACGCGCGTCCCCGACGGACCTATCAATCGCGCACTGCCATTAACACACATCATCCGGCCGCGAGCAATTTGCCCGCAATCGTTGCCGCTCCGCGGCCTGCGGGCAGTCGGTGTCACCGAGTGGTCAAGAAGAGCTCACGATCAGGTCTCGGCGCGGGCGGCGGCGAGCATGCTCTCGATGGTGATCAGCTTCGTGCGGGTGCGGCCCGCGGCCCTGCCCGCGGCGCGCTCGGTCTTGTCGATCCGCTGCCAGCCCTGGAAGTCGACGGCGTCCGGCGCGCGCTCGGCGATCAGCCGGTCGAGACCCTCACGGTCGGCGGGCGCGTCGAGACGTCCGGCGGAGAAGTCGTCGATGAGCATCCTGACCGTCTCCGCGGAGCAGTACTTGTTGGTGCCGATCACGCCCGTCGGCCCACGCTTGATCCATCCCGCCACGTACACGCCGGGTACCGGCGCACCGGTCTCCGGATCGATCACCCGGCCGTTCTCGTTGGGGATGACGCCGCGCCGGTCGTCGAACGGGATGCCGGACACCGGCTGACCGCGGTAGCCGATCGAGCGCAGCACCAGGCCGGTGTCCAGAGTCGAGGTGTCGTCGGACGGTTTGGCACTGAGCCTGCCGGACGCGTCCGCGACCATCTCGTTCTTCGCGATGCGCACCGATTCGACGGCGTCGGTGCCGAGAATTTCCACGGGCGAGGTCAGGAAGCGCAGCACGATCCGCTTCTTCGCCGGATCGGCGGTGCGCCGGGCGAACTCCTCGACCTGGCGCACCTTGTGGCGCTGCCACGGCTCCGCGTCGTCGCCGTCGATGAACGCGCGGCTCGCCGGGTCGAGCACAGCTTCCTCTGGGTCGACGACGACGTCGACGTTCGGCATGCGCCCGAGCGCCAGGAGTTCGGGGTTGGTGTACGCGGCCTGGGCGGGGCCCCGGCGGCCGAGGATGACGACCTCACGGATATTGCTCGCCCGCAGCGCCTCGAGAGCGTGGTCGGCGAGATCCGTCGTGGCCAGGACCTCCGGGTCGGTGACGAGGATGCGGGCCACGTCGAGCGCCACGTTGCCGTTGCCGACGATGACGGCCCGCTCCCCCGACAGATCGAACGTGCGGTCGGCGTAGTCGGGATGACCGTTGTACCAGGCCACGAACTCGGTGGCGGCGTGGCTCCCGGCGAGATCCTCGCCGGGAATGCCCAGTTCGCGGTCGCCAGCCGCGCCGACCGCGTAGATGACGGCGTGGTGGTGCGCAAGCAGTTCCTCGTGGGTCACGTCCGTGCCCACGTTCACGTTGAAATGGCAGTGCACCGTCCGCTTGCCGACCACCGAACGGAACTGGTCCGTGACGCCCTTCGTGCCCGGATGATCCGGGGCGACGCCGGCACGCACCAGCCCGTACGGGGTGGGCAGACGGTCGAAGATGTCGACCTCGACGCGAGGCTTCGCCGTCAGTTCCATCGCGGCGTAGCAGGCGGCCGGGCCCGACCCGACGACCGCGACGTGGAGCGTGCCGAGGGCTGCGTCGATCTGCGGCAGCTTGAGCGGCTCGGGCCAGTCGGGGCCGATCGGGTGCTTGGCGTAGTACTGCGCGTTGATGTCGAGGTACGGCTCGTCGACCTCGTCGAGGTCGTTCTCCGCGTAGATGGCCTCCACCGGGCACTCCTCGACGCAGGCCCCGCAGTCGATGCAGGTGTCCGGGTCGATGTACAGCATTTCCGTGCTCGCGAACGGCTTCTCGTCCGGTGTGGGATGGATGCAGTTGACCGGACAGACGTCGACGCACGACGCGTCGTTGCAGCACGGCTGCGTGATCACATATGCCACGGTTCTCCCCTACCTGAGTACGCGCAGTCCGAAGTCGAGATATGACCCCAGACTATAACGTGTTCCACTTTTGTGCGAGAACCGTGCGCGAGGTCAGACCGCGTCGCCCGGCTCCACCCGGAATCCGACCTTGACCGTGACCTGGTAGTGCGCGATGGCGCCGTTCTCGACGTGGCCCCTGGTGTTGACGACCTCGAACCACTCGACGTTCCGCACGGTCTCGTTGGTCCGCGCAATGGCGTTCTTGATGGCCTGATCGGTGCTGTCGCTCGACGAACCGACGACCTCGACAACTCGGTACACGTGATCACTCATCAGGATTCCTTTCGTGGGTTACTTGCCGTTCCGGACGATCGCCTGTGCCTCGACACCGAGCCGGGCCAGACGAAGATCACCGAGAGCCGTGAAGGAACTGCCGAGACGGTTGGTGACGAACCCCAGGGACAGTCCGCTGTCGAGGTCCGCGTAGGCGCCGGACCCGCCGACCCCGTAGTGCCCGATCGCGTTCCGTGGTTGTTCCAGGGAGGCGAGCATCGGCCGGTGGTAGCCGAGCGACCACTGCGGGCGGATACCGAGGACGTAGTCGCGGTCGCGGGTCTGCACCTCCGCCATCCGCGCGATGGTGGACTTGCGCAGGAACCGGCGTCCGTCAAGCTTGCCCCCGTTGGCGATGGCGCCGTACATCCGCGCGAGCGCCCGCGCGCTGAACACGCCGTTCCAGCCGGGCATCACCGCGTCGTGGACCGCGGGGTTCCGGACCAGCGCGTCGAATCCCTGCGGCATCGCCGCCTCGGCGAGCCCGCGAGTGGGGCCGACGAGCGACAGCATGTTCGAGGTGAGCTCCCAGTTGAGTCCGGCCGGGTTGATGTGCGGGAACAGCTTCGCGATCCGTGGACGGTGCTGTCCGGGAACCTGATACCAGAAGTCGTCGACACCGAGCGGGCCCGCGATTTCGTCCTGCACGACCTGCACGAACGGCTTTCCGGTGACGCGAGCGATCAGTTCGGCCACCAGCCACCCGTAGGTGACGGCGTGATACCCGGGCCCGCGCAGCCTGCGCGGATCCGCCGAGGCGGCCGCGAGGGCCTCCACGACGGCATCGTATTCGAGGAGGTCGAGCGGGCTCCGCATCAGCCCCCGGACCTTGTGCAGTCCGGCCCGGTGGGTGAGGAGTTCGCGGACGGTGATGTCGTCCTTGCCCGCCGCACCGAATTCGGGCCAGTAACGCGCCACGGGGGCGTCGTAGTCGATCAGCCTGCGTTCGGCGAGCCGGTGGACGACCGTGCTGGCCACGCCTTTTCCGGTCGAGAACGACAGTGCGACGGTGTCGCGGTCCCACCGGCGGTCGCGGTCTGCCCAGCCGGCCCAGATGTCGAGGACCTTCTCGCCCCGGAAGTACGCGGTGAGCGCCCCGCCGCCGTGCTGAGGCTGCCGGTACATCGCGAAGAATCGGTCGGCGAGCGGCAGGAACCGCGGATCGACGTGCAGTTCCGTCCGTGGCACGGACGCGGGCCGGGAAACTCGAACGCTGGTCGTCATCGACCACCTCCGATCTCGCTGCCGTAAGTCCTACGGCAGGCGCGTCAGCCCATTGTGACTACCGTCACCATACGACGCGGACCGGGGTGGCGTTCAGGGAAGCCGCCACACTGTTATGCCATCGCTCAGACACGCTTGACCTGCAAGGAAATTGATGGCCAGGGAGGGGCCGGCCGCACACACCACGCCTTTGCCCGGATCCGCGACGAGCGCCTGCCCACCGGGACCGCTCAGCACCAGCGCCGGACCGACGCCGTCGACCGTTCCGATGGCGACGCTCTCGGGCCCGACCGCGACCGCGGCGACGACGCCGCCTTTCGCCTCGGCCGCGCCGACACCGCCGCCCAGTCCTGCCCCGAGCGCCGCTCCCGCGCGGGCCGCGTCGGCGAAACCGACACCGTCGGTGCCCAAGGCCGCCGAATTGCTGCTCCTATCGGCGTTGGCCCCGCATGCGGTGCGGTCGACGACCGTCGTGTTTCCCCGGCCCGGTGGTGACACACAAGAGAGGGAGACGGCCGACGCGGTGGCAGGCGCGATCATCAGAGTCCCGAGTGCCGTCGCGACGACACCGACGACGAGTCCGGTAGTTCCGACCGTCTTACGTTCCATGGCGACCTCACATTGTTCCCGACCCGACCGTCCCGAGCCTACGTGAGCGCCGGCTATTTGCGGTCTCGGTCCCGACTCGGTTGTACCCGCTTGGGTTCCCCGGGCATTTTGGGGGTGCCTACCTGTTGACCACTATGCTGAACAGGGTATTTGCAGGTCGCGTACGAGCGGAATGCACCCAGTTATCGGGCGAATGCAAGGGTCTGACAGCCGCTCCGGAGGTCGAGTTTCAAATGCAACAGTATGACAACAGCAACGACGATGCGATCGGGGTCACCCGTTCGGGTCGCATCGTGCCGCGCCCACCCGACGAAGTCGTCGAGCGCGTCATCCCACTCCTCCTAGCCGCAGCGAAGCGCGCCGACGCCAGAAGACGTGCGTCCGGCCCGACGAAGCTCACCGACTGGGTTCCAGATCTAGCCAATGAACTTGGGAAGCCGGAGACGGTCGTCCACCTCTGGGCGCAGCGCGCGGCCGGAGAACTCGGCGTCAACTGGGGCATGGAGATGAACGCAGGCGACGTAGACGCGATCACCAAGGCCGTGAGAAAGCGGTACGGCAGCTGACTTGAACGACCGGTTCAGGGTTCGGCCGTCGGGAAGGACGGGGTGCTGGCCACACTCCAGCGTCCGCCTAGGTCGCGTACCTTCGACGGCAACCCGTGCCGGACCACAACACCAGCTCGCAACCCGTCCCTTGTCCCCCTGCATCACTCGGTGCACGGCCGGGTTTTACGTCCAGCAGGACTCCAGCCGAAGCCTTCTCCGCTACGTGGAGGCAGCACCGAGCCCAGGGCACCCCGTCCGTGCGCCCGGCAGGTGTACACACAATCCATCCACAGCATGTTAGTAAGTCGCTTCCCAAGAGCGTCGAGCGCGACTAAGCGGAATGCGAACAAGCTTTCGAGCGCGTCTCACCCAACGAGTCACATCCATGTCATACACTTCACCTGTGACCGAGACGTTTATTGACCTTTTCGCTGGTGCGGGGGGGTTGTCCTGGGGCTTGCAGGACTCCGGAATGAAGTGCTTGCTGGCCTCCGACCACTGGGCACCCGCCGTCCAGACGTACCGGCACAACATGCCAGACCATCCGGTCATCGAGGCCGACATCCGCGATCTGTCGATTGCTCGTCTCCGTCGTGAGCTAGGCGAGAAACCCGATTGGGTGGTCGGCGGACCGCCCTGCCAGGGCTACAGCACGGTGGGCAAGCGCAACCGGAGCGACCCTCGCAATGTCCTCTTTCTTGAGTTCCGGCGCATCGTCAAGGGCCTACGCCCTAAGGGCTTCGTAATCGAAAACGTGCTTGGTCTTAAGGACATGAGTTTCGAGCAGGAAGTGGCCGAGTCATTTCGAGAACTCGGTTATCGGGTTCAGTTCATGGTTCTAACTGCTGCCGAGCACGGCGTGCCACAGCTGCGCCGTCGAGTTGTATTTGTCGGGCATCTCGACCGTGGTCTATTCCAAGGTCCGCCCGTCACACGCGATTCGGAAACCTTCGTAACCGTCGCGGATGCAATCGACGACCTTCCCGTGGTGGGACCGGGCGAATCGGCATCGCGGTACCGTCGCGCACCGCGCACCGTCTACCAGAAGGAAATGCGTCTCCCCAGCGACAAGGAGATTCAAGGTCACCTCGTTAGCAAGCACCCCGAACAGCTTGTGCACGCAATCTCTTTCATCCCCGATGGTGGGAACCGGCAGTCGATACCACCCGAATTTCAACCGAAGTCCGGCTTCCACAATTCGTACAGTCGACTTGCATCATGGTTGCCCGCCGTCGCCGTGACCCAAAACCTTGGAAAGCCGTCGGGGACTCGTTGCATCCACCCGACGCAGCACCGTGGATTGACAACTCGTGAAGGTGCACGACTTCAATCGTTCCCGGATCGGTTCCACTTCCTTGGAGGTGTCACTGACCAACGTCAGCAGGTTGGAAACGCAGTGCCTCCTAAGCTCGCCGAGGCGCTCGGTTTGGCATTGCAAGATCCAATGCGGTGGTTCTGACAAAAATATGAGCCAACTTCACAGGCGCGGCGGTAACCCGTCGCTCGGAAGCATGTGCGCGAAACTCGGCTATCCGCAGGATTTCGCCGACCGCCCCGTCAGCGCCGGGCAACCTTTAACCGAATCCGTCGAGTGGATAACCAACCACCGGCCGAAGGGCCAAAATCACTGGCCTGGACTCGCATTGGCCTTTATCGCGCAAGCTGAAGAGTTGTTGGCTGCAGAGGGTGTGGACTCACTCCCTGACGTATTCATGTCCAACCCGCCCGAGACTGGTCGCGCTGGAGCACGCACGATCAATACGATGAACATCACTCGCTCGGATGGCGGCGAATCGTCGAAGCTTCGTCCGCACTACAACAACGCGATGGAACTCATCAAGTACACGCTGCTGCGCAACTTTCCTAGCAGTCCAGGGCATGCCACTCAGTCATGGCCAGCATATCGACCGCTCGTCGGCATGATCTTCGCTATGTCCCCAGGGGAGCGGCGCGCACTCGCCGAGTACGTCTGGACTGAATGGGTGCTTCCACTCCCGGAGTTCCAGATTGCACAGGTCAGGGATCGCGTAGTTCGACCTTTCGAGCTTGTCCTCGCGAAGATGCCAACCGTGGGCCCAAAGATTCCGGGCGGAGCGATGCTGCAAGCCCTTACCTATGGCTACCTGCTGGCCGACTCCCCGAACCTCATCTTGGAGTCACACAGCGTAAACACAGGTTCGGCACGCGCAAAGATGCTCGGAGATGTCGACGGCTTTCGCGGAAACGAGCCCGAGCTGGCCGCGGAAGTAAAAGATATGGAGCTGAACGAGAGTAACGTGGAGGATCAACTCGGGGGTTTCCTGGAAGATCTCGCCGCTGCCCCGAATGCGACAGCCGTCGTGGTCTGCAAAAACATCACGGACGATGGCCGCGCAATTATTGAGAAACGAAATATTACCGTGCTCACGGTCTCCGATTTGATCAGAACCGTCAGCGTATGGGATCTTCCGAAACAGCAAGAAGCCCTCCGTGGCGTCGACTATTACCTCGGACGAATCCAAAAATCGAAGGCAGCACTTAACCATTTCCGAAGTTTCCTTGAAGGAAACAATCTCGACGGTGGAATGACAACCCCAGCCGACGAGTCGAAAGCATCAGTGGAAGATACAAATTTGAATCCCGGATAGGTACATCCATACCCCTAGGGCGAGCAAACAGCGACGTATGCCCGGCACCGTCATCACCCCGGAATCTGGTGGCGGATCCACCGCACCGGTCCCCACAACCGAAATCTTACCCCTCTGACCTGCAGTTTTCCTGTCAGAATTTCCCCTTAGAGAGGGAAACGCCGCCCGACCCGGGGTCGCCTCCCGCGCGTGCGTACGGCCGCATACCCACCCCCCCCTATCCGCTATACCATGGTGGGGTATGCCAGTCAAGGCACGGTCCAAGCTATTTCAAACAATGGTCGCTGAATAAGTGCTAAGTAACTCACTGAATAAAGTGCTAAGTAACACACAGCGAGCCACACAGCACAGCGCAGCAATGGTGTGGGTAATGGCAAGGGCACAGCACAGCGAAGGGTACAGCGAGGCACACAGCAGGCAGCAGCACACGGCACAGCGAAGCGACACACACAGCACAGCGAGTCAGTCGAGTCAGTGTGTGAGTTGAATCAATTGTGTTTCGTATGAGTGTGATTGAGTGTGTGTGTCATGAGTGTGTATGTGTGTCAATGCATGTGGTGTGTGTGCATGTGGTGTGTGTGCATGTGGTGTGTCATGCATGTGGTGTGTGGTGTGGGTATGGGCACGTACACAGCACAGGCATGCACACACAGGGCTACACACAGGCACACAGGCACACAGGCAAGGGCTGTAGTGGTGTGTGGTGTGTAGTGGTGTGGTGTGGGTATGGACACAAGGGCACAGCGCTACACACAGCGCAGCGAGGCACACAGGGCTAGCAATGGTGTGGTGTGAGGCATAGGTGGGTAGGGCTACCAGCGACGAGTAAAGCGAAGTGGCGCGGCTGGCTTGGGAGTAACGCCGGGCCGTCCTGGCGGTGGCACGATCGACTGCCTCGGCGTGCTCGACGACGCGATTGGTTCCCGGGCGGCTTTCCTGGCGTTGCATGCCAGATGCGCCAGCGCGCAGTTTGCCTCGTCGAACGGATCTCCGCCCTCGGCGATACTGACGACGTGGTCGACCGAGCAGGACCAGCGTGAGCGCGGCGGTACGTCGTTCGGAATCGGAATCCCGCAGAGATAACAGACCCACTGACGTTCCTTCTTCAGCTTGACCGTGAGCTGCCGCCAACGATGCGTACGCAGGTAGGGCCTGGAGATCGACGACATGGGGTCCTTCACTGTCTGCGGGAAACCGAACTCGGCCGACCGGTGACGCCAATCTCGCAGCGCGGTCGAGGCCGGTTCCCGTTGCGTCAGGCCGGACTCTCGAAGCGGGCCGGACGCATGTCCATCATAGGCGACAGATCCCCCGAGGCCTGGTGCGCCAGAATCTCGGGGGCCTGCCGTTGTTCGGGCGTGATGCCGCACTCCGTGATGGAGCCGCCAGCCCTGCTCGCCCTGGCACCGACGACTTCCACGAAGACGGTGCCTGGGCGAACGAATTTAGGCCGTGGTCGGAACGTTCAACATCCGGAACGCGTTCGGGATCACGGCGTCGGCACCTGTGCGCCAGTGGAAGAACACGCCGCGCTCACCGGTGGGCGAGACAGCCGTGCCGGAGGGGTTCGAGAACACGTGCGGGACGAGTTCGACGCTTGCCCCGATGCGGTCGGCCACCACGAACCCGGCCTTGAAGTCGCCGTAGATCGCGAGGTAGTTCGTCTCGGTGGCGGTCGCGTTGACCGCACTGTCCATCGTGCTGAATTCATTCACGCCGCGTCCCAGGAGCGTACGCGGGTTCGACTGCATGCCCGGGAACTTCAGCGATCCGTTCGCCGTCTCGAACTGTGCGAACTGGTTGATCGTCGGGAGCGCCATCGCCCACTGTGCATTCGGGGAGAACCTCGGAGGGAGCGCGTTCTGCACGGCGTAGGCATCCGCAGCCGCGAGAGCTTCGGTACCGGTGCCGTTGACGATCACCGAGGGGCTGGCCGCCGCGAGCGCGGTGACGATGCCCTTCGGCTTGTTCGTCCCGTCGCCGGTGATGAACGCGATCGCCTCGAGCTGATCTTTGGCGTCCGCGAGCAGCTTGCCCAGCTCGGCGAGGAGGTTGGCCGAGTCTTCGAACTGTTCGATCGAGAAGGCCGTGAACGCCGCGCCCTTGTGGACCGGAATCTCCGGCTGCGCCAGGGTCGGGCTGTTCTCGGAGACCACATTCGCCTCGGGAATCCAGGCCGTGGACACTCCGGCGCTCGTGACACCGTGCCACGCGTTCGAAGTCACCTGGACGACGCGTGCGATCTGCCGGATGGGATTCACCGATCCGTTGTTGGTGAGCAGGATCGTCGGGTCGAGCTGGAACGGCAGCAAGGCCGAACCGGTGCCGGATTCGAGGAGGGAGCGCTCCGACGCGATGGCCGCCACATCTCGCCAGGCCTGGTGTTCCTGCGGGGTCCAGAGCAAGTGCCCCTTGGAGGGATCGCGCAGCATCTTGCTGAACGCCTCGCGGTAGGAATCGGAGCCGGTGACCGCGACCCAGCGGGCGGCGAAGGAGTCGGCCCGGGTGAGCCTCTCGGCTGTTTCTGCGGCGTGGTCGGGCAGATCGCCGGACTGCTCGGAGCGCTCGATGGTGCGGAGCGCGTTGTCGCGCACGGAGTCGCGTGGAGACCGGTCGCGATGGATGACGCCGGGATCGCTGCCCCGTTCGGTAAGCCCGGGAGTGTCAGCGAGTGCGCGGAGCTGCGCCTGCCGCTTGTCCCGCTGGGCGAGTTCGGCCTTGATCTCGTCGATGCGGTCGGCCACGGTGTCGAACCGGGTGGCGTCCTCGCCTTCGAGTGCTCCGCCGCGCGTGGACAGTGCCGCGAGTTCCTGTGCTTCGGCGCGGAGTACGTCGAGTTCGGCACGGAGTTCGTCGTTTGTTGTGATCATGATGTTTGTCTGCCTTACAGATCGAATGACCGGAGTCGGCGTTGGACCGCTTCGTCCGGAATGGTGTGTTGTGGTACGGCTCGGACGCCTGCGATGACCGCTCCCGAGTAGGCCGGGAAGTTCACTGTCGAGACCTCGTGGAGCGCGACCTCGTGCAGGGTGCGCCGACTCCGGTTACTGGACCAGGTCTGCCGAATCGGGCGAAACCCGATTGACAGCGAGTCGAGCGCGCCGTCGCGGATGAGTTCGAGGGCTTCGTCGCCGGCCCGGGTCTGGGACACCCGGAACTCGCCGTAGAGTCCGGCGGAGTCCTCGCGGAGGAGTGTCGCCCGGCCCAGTGGCATCGAACGCGAATCGTGGTGCGCTAGAAACTTGACCCGGTCACCACGCTCGGCGATGGTGCGGGAGAACGCTCCTCGAAGGATCTGTTCCTCGTACTCGCCCTCGAAGTCCCGGATCGGTGTCGGGGTCGAGAAGGGTACGCAGATGCCTACGACTGTCCGGCCGTCGCCGCCACGGATTTCGAGGTCCGCCTCGGTGGCACGGGTGATCAACTTGCTCATGGGTTCTCGCTCAATGGGTGGGAGAGGCACGGTGTGCCGTCGAATCCGATCCCCGGCGACGAACGTGGAGGCGGCTGGACCATTCCAGCGCTCCGGCGATGCGCTCGGTGACGCAGGCGAACTCGGTGTTGACGCTCGACCCTTGGGTGGGCGAATCTCGTCGGTACCGCTCGGCGTGCTTGAATCGGATTCTACGGCACTACTTCAGTCGAACCAATTCTCCGGAATCGTGTCGGGTAGCAACGCCGCCGGAAGGTAGTCCGTGCAAGCCTCCGGCATCTCGAGGTCGTCGTCGTCCAGCAGCCAGTCACGCTCGACCGCCGCGAGCAGGATTCCGTTCAGGGTTATCCAGTAGGCCTCGGGGTCACCGTCGATGGTGACGAGATCGATCATGCCGCCGGACCCGTATTGCGCTCGTTCCTCGTCGGTGAGAGCTGCCAGTGCGATCTGAGCGGTCACACGAACCTTCTGGTATGCGGTCGCCGAGAACGTCTCATCGGAATTCTCAATGCTCATTTGCTCTCTCCATCTTCGTGATCGGGTTCTGGGGTACTCATATGGGTTCTGGTCCGTTCGAGCGCCTGGGGGCCGTACATGGCCAGCAAGAGCAGCTCGGCGGTTGTGGGGGTCACGGCGAGCGCGGGCCTGCGGCCGGGCGTACCCAGGATGGTCGCGAGGTCGTCGTCGTGTTCGCGTCGGAGTCGCCGTTGTCGTCGTCGGGGTGTCTCCAGGTGCGGAGTCGGGTCGGTGCCGGTGACCGGGTTCTGGCCGTGATGCTTCATCGCCTGGCCTCGCTGAACATCCGGTTCGCCTGCCACTCCGAGACGGCTCGCTCGTCGATCGTCCTGCGTCCGTACGGGAGGCTGTACTCCCCGCCGACCACCCGACTCTCGGACACGAGCGCGCCCAGTGCGGCGGCGATTGCCCGTGGCGAGGCGGCGGGATAGGTGCGCCGGATCGCCTGTTGGAGATGGCTGTACGTGAGCGTTCTCGTCGGACTGGCGAGGAGTGCCCGGATCGCGGATTGCTTCAGCGCCTCGATGATTTCGTCGTCAATGTCTTGCATTGCGTTGCCGTTCATTAGGTTTGGATTGCCTGCTCTTACCTGAATCGCCGTTCAGGTGGTATAGTTATTGGTGTTGACCCGCAACTCCGTTCGGAGGTTCCCATGTCCGCACCCGCCATCGATCCGAAGATCACGTCGACGACGCCGCGTTGGGCAGTGCCGACCATCCCGCTCGCCGGTGAGGTCTGGTACCGGCCCGGCGAGCGCGTCGAGCGCACCCCGATCGGAACCTTGGGTCACGTGATCTGCGTCCTCTAGATCGATCGTCTCGCAGTGCCCCGCCCGGGAGAGATCGTCCGTCGCCCTGGGCGGGGCATTCTGCTGCCTGGGGGTCGCCCTGGGCCCCTACCCCCTGCTCCCGTAACGGGAGTCGCTCTCCGTGACGCTCAGCCGGTCGTGATCGCCGTTCAGCAATGCGCGCTTCATCTTCCGACATCGCTCGACGATGTTCGGTAGGTCGGCAGGAGCACGGATGACCAGTCCGACGTAGGCGCAGCGCTCGTGCACCGGGTACGCGATCGGGGAGTCGTGCGCCAACCAGGACAGCGCCACAGCAACGGCGCGCGTCTGATCGGTGAGACGATCGTTGTCCAGACCCTCCCAATACAGCGAGACGAATACGACCGAGTCGCCGTCCTTCTCCGCCTGGGTCAGCTCGACGAAGAGATCTTCGGGATCGAACAGTGCGCTCATATGATCATCCCGTCGATCTTGCGTAGCCAGTCCGGTGCGCTGCCTACCTTGAGCGCGGACGCGTCGGTGACGCCCCCGGCGGCATCCGGCGCGGTAGCGCCTTCGTCACTCTCACTCCCTCCAACCTCACTACGTGGGTTGGATTGAGTTTGGTGAGTTGAGTAGACAGACGGATCTGATGCGGATTCCGTGCGGATCCCGTGCGGATGCTCGGTCTGCCACGTCTTGAGGTCGCCGTTCTTGTGGCAGTTGAAGTTGCGGTAGGGATCGCAGAGTGAGTGGTTGCCCGTCTTGTGGGAGTCCCACGCTTTGTGACGCGCCGCCTCGTCCTTGATCTTCTCCGCGCTCCGTTGACTGCTCCAGTCGATCTGCCACCCGGGCCTTCCATCACGCTCGGACGGTAACGCCAGTCCGACCGATTCCAGTCGCGCCAGCGCGGTATGGGGGTCGTGGTGCAGGGTCGCTCTCCGGAGCGCGTGCGCCGGGATGAAGCCATCTGTAAGCGCGCTCATCGAATAGGCCCGGAACTCGAGCAGCATCAGCAGGACCGAGCGTCCAGTGTCGTCGTCCTGCATCTGCAGTACCCGGTCGTCGTCGAAGAATTGCGGCTCGATGAGCGGACCGTACTTCGTGCTCATTCCGACACCACCGCCCGGCCAACGGTGCCTTCGTCGATATCGCGGAGGTCGTGAAGCTCGGCTTCGGCAGCCGTGGCGACTTCGGTCGCCGCCCTCGCCTTCCGGCGGCTCGCGGCCGATTTCAGTGAGAGTCGGAGGAGGTGGGCCTTGCGGGCGTGCTCGGCGCGTATCGCCCGTTCGGCAGGAGTGAGCGTTCCGTCCGGGTCTACCTCGCGCTCGAAGCGTTCGAGCTGGGCCTTGCGGGCATTGGCCGTGCGCGCGGCCCTGTCGGTCGTGTTCGCCCAGGATTGGTGCGCGGCGAGACGTGCGCGGAGAGTGCGTTCGGAATCGGGTACAGACATAGTGAAGACTCCACTGAGTTCGTGGTTGGTTGGACTATCTGGCGCGGCTCCGAAGAAGCGTTGGCCGTCCGGACCCGACCGTTCGTCTCCGTGATGCGCCAGGATGCCTTCACATGTCCTGGGCTTTCGATCCCTCCCCGACACGGCCTCCGGACCGGCCTTGGGGAGCGACGTTCACTCTACGCCGACAGCGAGCACACGGGTGGTGACACCAGGGGTGTCGGTAACCGCTAGACGCGGTCGCCCCGTCGCAGCCGTTTCACGGACTCGCGCGCCCGTATATCGGCACCGCTGGCTCCGTACCGGTCGAGCATGGCGTCCGAGCGCCAACCCATCAGCCGCTTCAGGTCGCGCTCCTGTCCACCGGCGAGGAGGAAGTCGTGCGCGTTGGTGTGCCGGAACCGGTGCGGGTTCATTCGTCCGTCGATGCCCGCCATCTGCGCGCGCACCTGTAGGCGCTCCCGTACGCCGTCCGTGGAGAACGGGCCGCGCTCCCCGAGAAAGAGCGCCCCCAGAGATGCGTGCCGGTGCTTGCTCCGTTCCCGCAGATACCGGTCGAGGGCCTGGCCTGTCTTCGCGCCGAAATACGCGGCCCGGACCCGTGACCCTTTGCCGGTGACGACGACGGTCTCCGCATCCAGGTCGAGGTCGTCCAGCGTGATGCCCGTCAGTTCGGAGACCCGGAGCCCACAGTCCAGCAGAAGCCGGACCATGGCCATGTCGCGTCGATCGCGGAAGTGCGTCCCCTTGCACGCCGCGATGAGCTTCTTCAGGTCGGCGTCGTCGAGCACGGGCACCGGCGGCGGCACCGGATTCTTCACCTTGATACCGACCAGCGGATCTTTGTCGACGATGCCCTCGGCGACCAGCCAACCGGTGAACCGACGCAACCCGCGCCACCTCGTCTTGATCGTCCCGTCCGTGAGTCCGCGTCCGCGCAACGACTCGAACCAGGCGAGAACGTTTTCGCGGGTGAGGTTGTCCAGGTCGGCGCGCTGGTCGTTCTCGACGAGCCATCGAGCCAGGTACCGGACCGACTGGCCGTATATCACCAGGGTCCGGTCGGCCTTCCCCTCCACGCGGAGCGCGCGGTTGAAGGAGCGTTGCAGGGATTCTAGCGACTCGGTCACTCTTCCAGGTTATCCGGCGAGTGAGCCGAGTGCTAACAACGATCTGGTCTCGTTCGGAGCTATTTTGCCTGGTTACGGTCCTTATCCCGACTCGGTTGTACCCGCTTGGGTTCCCCGGGCATTTTGGGGTAATTGGGCGGATACGGGAGATCGCCGAGGCCGTTCGCGGCGTCCCGTTCCGCCATCTCCAGCAGCACTTCGAGGGATTGCGCCACGTCACCCATGGTCGCCATCGGGTCGCCGCGTTTCTCGAGCAGCGCGGGCACCGTCGCGATGGTGAAGTCGTCGGGGTGGACGTCGACGAGTTCCTCCCAGGTGACCGGCGTCGACACGGTCGCGATCGGCGTCTTGCGGGCCGAGTAGGCGGACGCGATGGTCTTGTCCCGGGCGTTCTGGTTGAAGTCGAGGAAGATGCGTTCGCCGCGTTCCTCCTTCCACCAGGACGTGGTGGCCCGGTCGCCGCTGCGCCGCTCGATCTCCCGCGCCAGGGCGATGCCCGCGCGCCGCACCTCGATGAAATCCCAGCGCGGCTCGATGCGGAGGTACACGTGCAGGCCGCGACCGCCCGAGGTCTTGGGATAGCCGATCAGACCGAGTTCGTCCAGCAGCGGCCGGAGCACGTCCAGCGCGACCGCCCGGGCGTCGTCGAATCCGGTGCCGGGCTGCGGGTCCAGGTCGATGCGCAGTTCGTCGGGGTGATCGACGTCGGGGCAGCGCACCGCCCACGGATGGAACGTGATGTTGCCCAGGTTCGCCGCCCACACGATGTTCGCGGCGCTGCGCACGCGGAGCACGTCGGCCTTGCGGCCGGACGGGAACGTGACCTCGCACGACTCGACGTGGTCGGGGCGCTTCGCGGGCACCCGCTTCTGGTAGATCTCCTCGCCCTCGATCCCGTCCGGGAATCGTTGCAGGTGCGTCGGGCGATCGAACAGGGCGCCCAGCAGGGCACCGTTCAGCGCCACCGTCCGGTAGTACTCCACCAGGTGCCGTTTCGTGCCGCCGTCGGCACCGAGTTTCGGGTAGTAGATCTTGTCGGGACTCGACAGCCGCACGGCGACGCCGTCGACGTCGAGTTCTTCGGCAGGACTCGCCATCTAGGAACCTCCGGCCAGGACGTCGGCAAGGTCGTATCGCACCGGGACCTCCAATTGTTGGTACGTGCACTCGTCGGGTGTCCGGTCCGGGCGCCAACGCAGGAACCGCGCGGCGTGCCGGAACCGGGCACCCTCCATCTGGTCGTACGCCACCTCGACGACGCGTTCGGGTCGCAGCGGCACCCAGGTACGGTCGTTGCCGGACTGCCACCGCGTCGGCGCCCCGTCCGCGACGACGTCGTCGCCGACCCGCAGTTCGTCGAGTTCGGCGAGCAGTTCGATCCGCCGCGCCGCCGTGAACGCCGACGCCCCACCGACCATCGCCATCTGGTCGCCGTCGTACAGTCCGAGCAGCATCGACCCGATTCCCGGCTGGCTCTTGTGCGGCCGGTATCCGATGACGACGCAGTCGGCGGTGCGGGCGTGCTTCACCTTCACCATTTCCCGCTTGTTCGGCAGGTACGGCCCCACCAGCTTCTTCGCCACCACCCCGTCGAGGCCTGCCCCCTCGAACGCCTCGAACCACTCGGTGGCCGTCGCACTGGATTCGGTGGCCGCGGTGACGTGGCAGGAGGGCCCGCCGCCGATGGTGTCGACGAGTTGCGCGCGACGCACAGCGAAGTCCTCCTGACTCAGGTCGCGGTCGCCCAGGGCCAGCAGGTCGAACGCGACGAACTGGGCCGGGGTCTTCTCCGCCAGCATCGTCACCCGGCTCTCCGCGGGATGAATGCGCTCCGACAACGACTCCCAGTCGAGGCGGGTGCGTCCGTCGATGTTGCGCGGGACGACGAGTTCGCCGTCCACCACGCACCGCTCGGGTAGTTCGTCCTTCACGGCGCGGACGAGTTCGGGAAAGTACCGGGCCAAGTCTTTTCCGCCGCGGGAACCGAGCACCACCTCGTCGCCGTCGCGGAAGACCAGGACGCGGAATCCGTCCCATTTCGGTTCGTACGACCAGGCGAGTCCGGACTCCGGTTGCGCCGGAACGGACGACGCAGCCTTCGCGAGCATCGGTTGTAACGGGGGCATCACGGGGAGGTCCACCCGTCCATACTGTCACCACGATTGGCAAATCGGACAGCGATGTAATCAAATAATGCGCGACACGGCAATCGCGGTGGACACGGTCGAGGTGGCACGGTCATCTCAGAGGCACGGGTGGCGGGACGTCACCCGACGGAGGGGTCAGACATGACAGGGTTAGTTCGGCGGGTGTGTACCGCGGTCGTCGCGTTGTCGGCGACGGCAGTTCTGGTGGCAGGGTGCGGTTCGGACACGACGCCCACCGCGGTGCCGGAGTCGGGTGCCTCCGCAGCCACCTCCACGAGCGAATCGACCACCGTGATCGACGGGCAGGAAGGCGAGGACGCGGGCGGCGACGTCGACTTCGAGGTCGCGATCGGTGAGTGCGTGAAGCTCGGCGGCACCGTCACGGACGCCGAGATCGACAAGGCGGTGTGCGGCAGCCCCGATTCGAACTACAAGGTGATCGCGAAGGCCGCGAAGAACAGCCAGTGCATCAGCGACGCCGACTCGTACTACTACGAAACCCTCGGCGGCATCGAGCAGGGCGCGATCTGCCTCGACGTGGACTGGGTTATCGGAGGCTGCATGGACGTCGGTGGCGAGGATCCCGCGCGCATCGAGTGCGGTGACACGAAAGCCGTCGACGGGGTGAAGGTGACGGAGATCGTGCAGGGCGCCACGTCCGTGGACTCGTGCAGCACGTCGTCCAACGGCTACGAATACTCCGAACGCAAGTTCGTCGTCTGCGTCGACGAACTCTGACGGCGGGCGCAGGCCGGCTGCGGGTCTCGCCCGCAGCCGGCCTCGCTCACAACCAGCCCCGGCGTTTGAAGATCGTGTACAGCCCGGCGCAGGTGAGCATCATCAGCGACAGCGCGAACGGATACCCGCCGACCCAGTGCAGTTCGGGCATGTGGTCGAAGTTCATGCCGTACACGGTTCCGATCAGGGTGGGCGCGAAGAGGATCGCCGCCCACGCCGAGACCTTCTTGATCTCCTCGTTCTGCGCGTAACTGGCCTGGGTCAGGTTGCGCATCTCCTCGTTCTGCTCCTGCGACACCAGGGTGGCGTTGACGGTGAGGATGTTCCCGAGCAGCTGACGGAACCCGTCCGCCCGCTCGACGACGACCGTCGCGTGGTCTGTGACGTCACGCAGGTACCGCTGCAACTCCTCGTCGGTGTTGTACTTCTCGAAACCCTGCGACAACCCGCGCAGCATTCCGAGCAGCGGCCTTGTGGCCCTCTGGAATTCGATGACCTCGCGGGTGAGTTCGTAGATGCGCCGCGACACGCCGGGCGCTCCGCTGAACACCTCGGTCTCGATCTCGTCGATGTCGTTCTGCAGCCCGGCGACCACCGGCGCGTACCCGTCGACGACGGCATCGAGGATGGCGTAGAGCACGGCCTCGGGTCCGAGCCGGAGCAGGTCCGGGTTGCTCTCCATCCGCCTGCGGACCGCCGACAGGTCGGGGGATTCGCTGTGCCGGACCGTGAGCACGAACGTCGGACCGCAGAAGACGTGCAGCTCACCGAATTCGACGCGCTCGGTCTCGTCGCAGTACCGCGCGGCGCGGAGCACCACGAACAGCGTCTTGCCGTAACGCTCCAGCTTGGGCCGCTGGTGGGCGACGATCGCGTCCTCGACGGCCAGCTCGTGCAGATCGAATTGCTTTGCCGCCGCGTACAGCTGGGCGTCGTTGGGCCGGTACATCCCGATCCACGCCATCGACGCCGCATCCGGCAGGCTCGCGAGCGCCTCCGACAGCGTGGCCGGGGTGGCCGTCTTCCGGCCGTCGCGATAGACGGCGCTGTTGACGACCGTTTCCTCCGCGGGCGTCGGTTCGACGGCGCGGCGTGTGACGGCGTGACCGGCGGCCGCATCGGACAGACCGGCGGAGCGGCTGGGCAGGAGGGAACGGATCGGGCGCAACTGAGGCATGGCACGGGGCTTTCGAGGGAAAAGGGCAGCGCGGGACGGCGCTGAGGAACACGGACCGTGAAACCGCGCACCTACCGGTGGAACGGTTTCAGTTGGTACTGGGAGGTTGGCTTCTCATCGGATGCCACACCTCCTTACCCTCTCGAAAACGCAGTTCACGACCTCGGCGAACTGCAGACCGCAGGACACGATACCCCTGGCGACCGGCCACGACAACCTGGGATCCCCGCCGTGTCGGTCCCGGATCCGGCGCCTCCCGCGGCAGATACTGGGCGCGCACCGAATCACCACCGAAAGGCCCCCATGACCAGCTGGTCGGACAGACCGATCTGCGCGTTCGATCTGGAGACGACGGGGCCCGACCCCAGCGACGCCCGTATCGTCTCCGCATGCATCGCCGTCGTCGACGCTCACCACTTCGAGTCGCGCACCTGGTTGCTCGACCCGGAGGTTGCCATCCCGCAGGGCGCGTCGGACGTGCACGGAATCTCCACGGAGTACGCCCGGGTTCACGGGCAGGACTACGCCACCGGGTACGGCGAGATCCGCGACGCCCTGTACGACGCGTGGACCCGGGACCACGCCGTCGTCGCGTTCAACGCGTCCTACGACCTGACCGTCATGCACACCGAGGGTCTGCGGCTCGGGCTGCCCGAACTCGTCACCGGCATCGTCGTCGACCCGTACGTCATCGACCGCGAGATGGACCGGTACCGGAAGGGCCGGCGCACCCTCGGCGCGGTGTGCGAGTACTACGGCATCGCACTGGAGGACGCCCACGAGGCGGAGGCCGACGCGCTCGCCGCCGCACACCTCGCCCGGAGGCTGGCCCAGGAGTTCCCGAATCTGCGGGCCCTCGACATCATGACCCACCAGGCCGACTGGCACGCGGAACGGCAGCGCGACTTCGCCGACTACCTCGTCCGGCAGGGGCGCGACGCGTCGGACGTCAACGGCGAGTGGCCGATTCGCGGCCTCACCCCGTTCCGCATCGCCTGACCCTGGTCACGGCCGGTCGGTGAGCGCGCGCGAGAGCACCGGCCCGATGACGGCGAGGGACTGCGGCTCGATCATGTCGTTGTGCCCGCAGTCCACGGGCTGCTCGTCGATCCGGCCGGTGACGAGCGGCCGCCATTCGCCGGCCGAGTGCGCGCGGGCGGTCCCGTCCCCGTCGCCGGTGGCGTGGAAGACGAGCAGGTCCCCGTCGTAGGCCCGGGGCACGAAGTGGTGCGCGAGCCACCGGGAGTTCTCGTAGCCGGCGGAGATCCGTTCGAGGTCGCGTCCCCGCACACCCGTCTCGGTACCGAACGACTCGTCGATCAGCCGCGCCGCGTGCTCGTACGTCATCTCGGCGTCCGGGTCGGCCTGCAGTCCCAGCCCACGCAGGAGGTCCCGGATGTCCAGCCTGCCGGACGGCGGCTCCTCGCCGCCCACGGGATAACTGTCCATGACGGCCAGCGTGCCGACCTCCTCGCCCGCCGTCTGCAGTTCGACGGCCATGGCGTGCGCGATGACCCCGCCGAGCGACCAGCCGAGCAGATCGTAAGGACCGGTGGGCTGAATCGCCCGCATCTCCTCGATGTAGCGGTGCGCCAGCTGCTCGATCGTCCGGTAGTCGCCGTCCCCGCTGATCGTGGGCAGTTGCAGCCCGTACGCGGGCCGGTCCGGCGGGAGGTACTGCACCAGACCGGCGTACCCCCAGGACAGCCCGATTCCCGGATGCACGCAGAACAGTGGCCTGCCGCTGCCCTGCGCTCGCAGCGGAATCACGACGGCGAGTGCCTCTTCCAGGCCTGTGCTCCGGTGCGGAAGGTCGAGGCGGCCTGCGATCCCCGCCGGGGTGGGGTCGAGGAACATCCACTGCAGCGGAACCCGCCGATCCAGTTCGGCCTGCAGCCTGCTGACGATCCTGGTGGCGAGGAGGGAGTTTCCGCCGAGATCGAAGAAGCTGTCGGCGGTGCCCACCCGGTCCAGCCCGAGAACCGACGCGAAGACGTCCACGACGATGCGTTCGGTGTCCGTGGCCGGGGCCCGGAACGCGGCACCGGTGGAGCCGAACTCGGGGGCAGGCAACGCCTTCCGGTCGAGTTTGCCCACCGGGGTCATCGGTATCCGGTCGAGCACGACCACCGCGGACGGCACCATGTGGGCGGGCAGGCGCTCGGACGCGTAGGTGCGCAGCCCGGCGGGCTCGACGTCCTGTCCGTCCTGAACCCGCACATACGAGGCGAGCACGGTGTCGCCGGACGGGCCGGTGTGACCGACGGTGGCGGCGAAGGCCACGGCGGGGTGCCTGCCGAGCACGGCGTCGATCTCCCCGAGTTCGATGCGGAAGCCACGGACCTTGACCTGGAAGTCGCTGCGGCCCAGATACTCCAGGGTGTAGTCGCTTCTCCAGCGCACCACGTCGCCGGTCCGGTACATCCGGCAGCCGGGCTCCCCGAAGTTGCAGGCCACGAATCGTTCCGAGGTGAGCGCAGGCCGGTTGTGGTACCCGCGCGCCATACCCGGCCCGGCGATGTACAACTCGCCGGGCACCCCGGCAGGCACGGGCTGCAGCCGCTCGTCGAGGGCGAGGAACGCGAATCCCAATGCGGGCGAACCGATGTTCACACCGTCGCCGGGGCGCATCGGGGCGCTGACACTCGCCTGGATGGTGGTCTCGGTGGGTCCGTACCCACTGTGCAGGCTCCGGCCCGGCGCCCACCGCGCGACGACCTCCGGCGGGCACGCCTCGCCCACCAGGTCGAGGACGCGGAGCGAATCGAGTCCGTCGTTGTCGAGCGCCGCGAGTGCGGTCGGGGTGATGGTCGCGTGAGTCACCTGCTCGCGGCGGAACAGGTCCGCCAACTCGCTGCCCCCGAGGACGGCGGGCGGCACGATCACGACCTGTGCCGACGCGCTGAACGCCATCATCAGTTCGAACACGGAGGCGTCGAAACTCGGGGACGCCAGTTGCGACACCCGGGACTCGTGGGTGACCTGGAACCGTTCGTGCGTCTCCGCGGTGAAATCGGCCATCCCCCGGTGGGTGACGGTGACGCCCTTCGGTCTTCCGGTCGACCCGGACGTGTAGATGAGATAGGCCGGATGGGCGAGGTGCAACGGACTCGTCCGGTCCTCGTCGGTGACCGGCGCGGGCGATACCGCTGCCACCTGCGCGGCGACCTCCTCGTCGTCGAGCATCAGCCACGGGACGGTGTCCGGCAGGTCGCCGCGGCGACTTCTCACGGTGAGGCCGAGTGCGGCCCGGCAGTCGGTGAGCATGTAGTCGATGCGCTCGCGCGGATAGGTGGGGTCGACGGGCACGAACGCCGCACCGGCCTTGGTGATCGACCAGATCGCGACCACCGATTCGATCGATCGGGGCATTCCGACGGCCACGAACGTCTCCGGTCCCACCTCACGGCCGCGCAGGATCCGCGCCCACCGGTTGGACCACTCGTCGAGTTCGCGGTAGCTGACCTGCCGATCCTCGTAGGACAGGGCCACCGAGTCGGGGTCGAATGCGGCGGCAGCGGTCAGCAGGTCGGGCCACAACTGCGCTCGCACGTCCGGCTCGCCGCGGGCCGGCGCCATCGCCTTCAGCTCCGCCTCGTCGAGCAGCGGGAGGTCGCCGACCGGCCGGTCGGGGTTCGCCGTGACGGCGTCGAGGATCCGCACGAACCGGTCGGCGAACCCGCGGACGGTGCCGGCGTCGAAGAGGTCGGTGGCGAAATCGACGGCGCCGCTCATCCCCGCCGGTCCACCGTCCGCGTCGAACTCCTCCGCCAGCAGGAATTCGAGATCCACCTTGACCACGGCGAGCCCGGAGTCGATGCCGCGGACGTCCAGCCCCGGCAGCGTCAGGACGGGCCGCTCGTTGTTCTGGAATTCCAGCGAGACCTGGACGAGCGGGGCATACGCCGTCGAGCGGGTCGGCCCGACCGCGTCCACCACCCGCTCGAACGGAACGTCGGCATGGGCGAACGCCCCGAGGTCGACGTCCCGGCAGTGCGCGGCCAGGGCGGTGAACGACGCGGCCGCATCCACCCGGGTGCGGAGCGCGAGCGTGCCCACGAACATGCCGATGAGTCCGTCGAGTGCGGGATCGCCCCGGCCGGCGATCGGGGTGCCGACGGCGACGTCTGCGGTGCCGCCGAGCCGACTGAGCAACACCGCCAGGGCCGCGTGCACGGTCATGAACTCCGTGGAGCCCAGACGTCGCGACAGCTCCCGGATCCGTCGATGCAGGTCGGCGTCGACGGAGAAATGGATGCGCGCACCGCGGAACGACTGCTGGGACGGACGATCCCGGTCGGTGGGCAGTTCCAGCAGGTCGGGGGTGCCCGCCAGCGCGGTCGTCCAGTAGTCGAGCTGCCGCGACAGCAGCGACTCGGGGTCGTCCTCCGAACCGAGCAGTTCCCGCTGCCACAGGGCGTAATCGGCGTACTGCACCGGAAGCGGTGCCCAGTCGGGCGCTCCGCCGGACGCGCGGGCGCCGTACGCCGCCATCACGTCGCGCACCAGCGGGCCCATCGAGAACCCGTCCGCCGAGATGTGGTGCACCACCACGGCGAGGACGTGCTCGGTGGCGCTCAGCGAATACAGTCCGGCCCGCAGCGGAAGCTCCACGGTGACATCGAAACCCGCGGAGACGAGCCGGGACACCTCGTCCCGCAGGTGCTCTTCCGCGACGGGGACGGGGACCAGCGCGGGCACCGCGCCTGCGGCGGGCAGGATCTGCTGAACCGGCCAGTCCCCGCGGACCGGGAACATCGTGCGCAGCGACTCGTGCCGGACGAGGACGTCGGTGAGGGCCGAGTTCAGCGCTCCCACATCGAGATCCCCACTCAGTGTCACCACGATCGGGATGTTGTAGGCGGCCGAGGTGGTGTCGAGCTGGTTGACGAACCACATCCGCTGCTGCGCGAACGACAGCGGAATGTCGTCGGGCCGGGTGCGGGCCGCGAGCACCGGACGGCCGGACGGTCCCGCCCCGGACTGCTCGATCCGCGCCGCCAGCGCCGCGACGGTGGGCGCCTCGAACAGGTCCCGCACCCCGCAGTCGGTGCCGAGCAACGCGCGCAGCCGCGCCGTGACCCGGGTGGCGCTCAGGGAGTTGCCGCCGAGGTCGAAGAAGTCGGCGTCGGCGCCGACCCGGCCGAGAGCGAGTACGTCCGCGAAGACACCGGCCACCGTCTCCTCGATCGGACCGGCCGGACTCCGGTAGTGCCCCGCCCCGGACAGCAGGTCGGGCTCCGGCAGCGCCGCGCGGTCCAGCTTGCCGACGGCCGTCAGCGGAATGCGTTCCAGCACCGTGATCGAGGTCGGCACCATGTGCGGCGGCAGACGGTCCGCCAGGTGCCGCGTGAGTTCTGCGGTGTCGAGGGAGGAGCCCGAAGACGGTACGACGTAGGACACCAGCAGGGTGTCGCCTGCGGGACCGCGGTGCGCGAGAGTGGCCGCGAATCCGACGTTCGGCTCCGACATGAGCGTGGCGTCGATCTCGCCGAGTTCGATGCGGAAGCCGCGCACCTTGACCTGGAAGTCGGTGCGGCCCACGTACTCGATGCTGTGGTCCGGCGTCCAGCGCACGATGTCGCCGGTGCGGTACATCCGCTCGCCGGGCCGGAACGGGTCGGCGACGAACCGTTCGGCTGTCAGTGCCTGGCGGCGGTGGTAGCCGCGGGCCAGACCCGCCCCGGCGAGATACAACTCGCCGGCAACACCGACGGGGACCGGTTGCAGCCGGGTGTCGAGCACCAGTTCCGTCACGCCGCGGATCGGACCGCCGATGGTGATCCGCTCCCGCGGGACCATCGGTGCGCCGATGTTGGACATGATCGTGGTCTCGGTCGGTCCGTACGCGTTGTACAGGCGGCGGCCGGGCGCCCAGCGGGCGACGAGTTCAGGTGGGCACGCCTCGCCCCCGAACACCAGGTCAGTGAGGTGGGCCAGCCCCGCAGGATCGAGCGACGCCAGCGCGGCGGTGGTGATGAACGCGTGGGTGACGTTCCGGTCGGCCAGCAGCCGCGCGAGTTCGTCGCCGCCGAACACGGTGGGCGGCGCGATCACCATTGTCGCGCCGGCGCCGAACGCCTGGAGATACTCGAACAGCGACCCGTCGAAGCTCGGGGTGGAGAAGTGCAGCGTCCGGGATTGCGGTGTCGCCCCGAAACGTTCGAGTTGGTCGAGGGCGAAGTTGTCGAGACCGCGGTGGGTGACCACCACACCCTTCGGCAGGCCCGTGGACCCCGACGTGTAGACGGCGTACGCGGCGGTGTCCAGCGTGACCGGTCCGCTCCGGTCGGCGTCGGTCACCGGTGTCCCCGGACGCTCGGCGCACTCGACCGCGAAGCCGGGTTCGTCGAGCAGCAGCCAGCGCGCGTCCCCCGGGAGCCGGTCCCGGTACCCGGTCGTGGTCAGGCCGAGCGTGACTCCGGAATCGACGAGCATGTGGGTGATGCGCTCGTCGGGGTAGTTCGGGTCGATCGGCACGAACGCTGCACCGGTCTTCGCGACCGCCCACACCGACAGCACCGAGTCGAGGGACCGCGGAATCCCGATGGCCACGAACGTCTCCGGGCCCGCCCCGCGCGCGATGAGGGCGCGGGCCAGACGATTCGACTGCTCGTCCAGCTCGCCGTAGGTGACGTCGACGTCCTCGAAGGACAGGGCGACCGCGTGCGCGTCGAGCGCGGCGCCCTCCTCGAAAATCTGCGGCAGTGTGCGGGTCGATCCGCCCGGACTGCCGAGGACCGGCACCAGTTCGGCGCGCTCCCGGTCCGTCAGCAGCGACAGTGCGGCCAGCGGCCGGTCCGGACGGGTGCAGGCGTCGAGCACCCGGAGCACCCGACCCGCGACGTCGGCGACGGTGTCCGCGTCGAAGACGTCCGGGAGGTACTCGAACTTCAGGTGCAGCCGCGCGTCGACCGACGCCACCAGGCTGAGTGGGTAGTGGGCGGCGTCCCGCGCGTCCACCCCGGTGACGCGCATGCCGGCGATGTCGGTGTCGGTGGTGAGCCCGGCGCGGTCGACGGGGTACGACTCGAACACGGTCAACGTGTCGAACCCGACCTCCGGCCCCGCCGCGCCCTGAATCTCGGACAGGCCCAGGTAATGGTGATCCAGCAACGCCGCCTGCTCGGCCTGCACCCGCTCCAGCAATGCGCCGACGGTGTCGCCGGGACGCAGCCTGATCCGCACGGGGAGGGTGTTGATGAACAGGCCGACCATCGTCTCGATGCCCGCCAACTCGGGAGGGCGCCCCGACACGGTGGCACCGAACAGCACGTCGTCGCGGGCGGTCAACGCACCCAGCACGATCCCCCACGACACCTGGAGGAGAGTGTTCACGGTCAGCCCCCGCGAACGCGCGACATCCCGCAACCGGGCGGTGCGCTCCTCGTCGAGGTCGAACACGAACTCGTCGGACATCGTGGACAACCGGTGACCCCGGTCGGCCACATTCCCCGTCGCTCCGCCGGCCAGCAACGTCGGCCCCTCCACCCCGGCGAGCGCCCGGGTCCACACCTCCCGGGAGGTGTCCTGATCGCGGCGGGTCATCCACGCCAGGTAGTCGCGGTATGCGCGGACGCGGGGCAGCGGCGACGCGTCCCCGTCGGTCGCGTACAGCGTCAGCAACTCCCGGACCAGTAACGGCATCGACCAGCCATCGAGCAGGATGTGATGGTTCGTCGACACCAGTCGGTGTCGGTTCGGCCCGGTCGCGATCAGTATGAACCGGATCAGCGGGGCGCGCGTCATGTCGAACGGCCGGACCCGGTCCTCGGCCAGCAGTCGCGTGACCTCGGACGCCGCGGCCTCCTCGCCCAGAGCCGTCAGGTCGACCTCGCGCCACGGTGCCTCCACGCGTGCCCGGACCACCTGAACAGCGTTGCCCTCGGCGTCCCGGAGGAAGCCGGCGCGCAGGTTGTCGTGCCGGGCCAGCAGCGCATCGGCCGCGCGGCGCAGTCGACGCGGATCCACGGCGCCGTCGAGTTCGAGGCTCACCTGCACCAGGTAGGCGTCGAGGGAGTCGTCGGCGAGTTCGGCGTGGAAGAGCATGCCGGCCTGCAGCGGCGACAGCGGCCATACGTCCGTCAGGTCGGGGCAACGGCTTTCGAGCGCCTCGATCCCGTCCTGTCGCAGTGCGACGAGATCGAGGTCCGACGGCGTGAACCCGGTGCCGCCCGACTCCGCGTGGGTGCCGAGGGCGGCGAGGGCCTGCAGCCACAGCTGTGTGAGTTCCTCGACCTCCGCGCAGGTGAGGACCTCCGGTGGGTAGGTCCACGTGGAAGTCAGCTGGGGGCCGTCGTCCGAGTCGACGGTCATGGCATTGATGTCGACGACGGCCGCGACCGGGACGGCCGGGTTCTCACGCAGTCCGGGCTCGTCGACCGGCACCCACCTCTCCGCGGCGCCCGTGGCGGTCCCGCCCATTCTGCCGAGGTAGTTGAAGCTGACCTGAGGCATCGTCAGCGACGAAAGATCCTGCGCTGTTTCGTCATTCAGGTACCGGAGAAGCCCGAAGCCGATGCCGTGGTCGGGAACGGCGAGGAGTTGCTCCTTCACGGACTTGAGTGCGGCCCCCGCTGACGGACCTGCGGCGAACGCGTCGTCGAAGTCGACCCCGCTCAGATCGAGTCGCACGGGGAAGATCGTGGTGAACCAGCCGATGGTGCGTGCGAGATCGGCGCCGGGCACCACCTGCTCTTCCCGGCCGTGGCCTTCGAGCCCCACCAGCGCGCCGGGAAGGTCGACGCCGCGGTGTCGCCGCCATCGCGTCAGCGCCATCGTCAGTGCCGTCAGCAGGGCATCGGCCACGCTGCCGTGGAACGCCCGCGGCACGGTCGTCAGCAACGTCTCGGTCAGCGCGGCGGGCACGCGTACCGTGATGTCCGCGGCGGTGGCGGCAGTGTCCGACGCGGTCAACGGGCGTGACCCCAGCAACGGGTCGGGTGCGTCCAGCGTCGCGCGCCACAGGTCGAGTTCGGCGGCGCGCCGGGGCTCACGCGCGGCGTCGGCGAGGCCGTGCGCCCACCGGCGCATCGACGTCCCCGGCCGCTCCAGGACCGGTGCGCTGCCGGACTGCAGTTGCGCGCACGCCGCGGCGAGGTCGGGGATCAGGATCCGCCAGGACACCCCGTCCATCGCCAAGTGATGCACGACGATCAGCACTCGACCCGGGCGTTCGCCCCCGTCGAACCAGACCGCCTGCATCAGCACGCCCGACTCCGGGTCGAGTCGATCGAGAGCGTCGTCGAATTCGGCGCCGACGGCGTCCGCCCGGCCCCCGCGCAGCACGGTCGCCGCCCGCACCGACCCTTCGGCCTGCACCTCCATCGACCAGCCCGGTTGGGCGCTGGACGTGCGGTACAACCGCGCCCGCAAGACATCGTGCCGGTCCAGCACGGCCTGCAGGGCGCGCGTCAGGGTGTCTTCGGTCATCGTCGCCGGGAGGGTGAACAGCGCGGACTGCGCGTAGCGGCGGAAATCTCCACCCCTGGCGAGCATCCACCGCACGATCGGCGTCAGCACGATCTCGCCGATCCCGCCGCCGGGCAGTTCGTCGAGAACCACCGCCTCGTCGTCCGTCCCGGCTGTCGCGGCCAGCCCGGCAACGGTCTTGCGCTCGAACACGTCCCGCGGCGAGATCAGTACCCCGGCGGCCTTCGCGCGGGTGACCAGCTGGATCGACATGATCGAATCGCCGCCGAGCGCGAAGAAGGAGTCGTCGACACCCACCGAGTCCAGACCCAGGACCTCCGCGAACAGGTCGGCGAGGAGGCGTTCGGTCTCGGTGACCGGTCCGCGGCCCGCGGTCACCCGCTGCCCGAAGTCCGGTTCGGGCAGCGCTTTCCGATCGAGTTTGCCGTTCACCGTCAGCGGCACTGCGTCGAGCACCACCACCGCGGCCGGCACCATGTGCGACGCCAATCGCTCCGCGGCCGCGTCGGCGATCACGGCCGGATCGATCGCGACGCCGGCCTCCGGCACCACGTACCCCACCAACCGGTCGCCGCGCGCCGTCACCGCCGCCTGCGCCACCCCCTCGCTCGCGAGCAGGGCCGACTCCACCTCCCCGAGTTCGATCCGGTAGCCCTTCACCTGCACCTGGAGGTCGTTGCGGCCGAGGTACTCGAGTTGTCCGTGCGCGTTCCACCTGCCCAGATCGCCGGACCGGTACATCCGGGCCCCGGGCACGAACGGGTCGGGAACGAATCGGCCGGACGTGAGGGCGGGCCTGCCGAGGTAGCCGCGCGAGACCTGCGCCCCGGAGACGTACATCTCCCCCACCACTCCCGGCGGCACCGGGTGGAGCCGTCCGTCGAGCACGTACACGTGCAGTCCCGGCAGACCCCGGCCGATCACCGATCCGGACACCTCCTCCACGAGGTCCCGGTCGACCGGCAGGTGGGTGACGTGCACGGTCGTTTCCGTGATGCCGTACATGTTCGCCAGGACCGGCGCGGTGTCGCCCCGCCGGGCATACCAGCGCCGCAGTTGCCCGAAGTCGAGAGCCTCCCCGCCGAAGATCACGTACCGCAGCGACAGCGCGGGGCCGCCGGCGAGGCGATCGGCCTCCGCCAATTGGTAGAAGGCGGTGGGGGTTTGGTTCACGACCGTGACGCGTTCGTCGCGCAGGAGGTCGAGGAACTTCTCGGGCGAGCGCGCCGTGAAGTAGTCCACGAGAACCAGACGGCCACCGTGGGCGAGCGCTCCCCACATCTCCCAGACCGAGAAGTCGAATGCGGCGGAATGGAACATGGTCCAGACGTCGGCCGGTCCGAATCCGAACAGCGTCTGCGTGTTCGCCATCAGGGTGACGACGTTGCGGTGCGAGACCTGCACGCCCTTCGGCTGCCCGGTGGAACCGGAGGTGTAAATCACGTAGGCCACCGAGTCCAGGTGCAGCGGAGTGCGGCGGTCGTCGTCGGTCACCGGAAGCGGCGACAGCGACTGTAGTGCAGTCACGGTCGCGGGGTCGTCCACCACGACCACCGGCACCCCGGAACTTCGGAAGATCTCGGCGTCCGCCGCGGTGGTGAGCACACACCCCGGCCGGGCGTCGCCGAGCAGGAAGGCCAGCCGCTCGGCGGGAGAGGCCACATCCACCGGGAGGTACCCGGCGCCCGCCTTCACCACCGCCACCAGCGCCACGACGAGGTCGACCGACCGCGTCATCCCCACCGCCACCAGTGTTTCCGCGCCCGCCCCCCGCGTCACCAGCAGTCGGGCGAGCCGGTTGGCCCGCTCGTCGAGTTCCCGGTACATCACCGACGAGCCCTCGCAGCGCACGGCTACAGCCTCGCCGTCGGACACCACCGCCCGGTCGAACAGATCGACCAGCGACAACGGTGCAACGTCGGTTCCCGGCCGATGCCCGGAGGTGAGCACGAGTTCGCGTTCGGGCGCGTCCAGGATGTCGACGTCGCCGACGGGTGCGGCCGGGTCGGTGGTCACGGCCCCGATCACCCGCGCGAGGCGCTCCGCGAACCTCTGCACCGACGCACGATCGAAGACGTCCGTCGCGTAGCGGACACCGGCGCTGATCCCGGCCGGTACGCCCTGCTCGTCGACCCGCTCCACCAGGCTCAGCTGCAGATCGAATTTGGCGACGTCCAGATCGACGTCGAGGGACCGGGCGGTCAGTCCGGGCAGTTCCAGGTGGGTGCGGGTGGCGTTCTGGAATTCGAGCAGCACCTGGAACAGCGGTGAGTGCGCGGTGGACCGCTCGGGTGCGAGTTCGTCGACCAGTCGCTCGAACGGCAGGTCTGCGTGCTCGAACGCACCGAGGTCCACCGACCGCACGCCGGTGAGCAACTCGGTGAACGACGATCCCGCGGGGACCGGGGTGCGGAGTACCAGTGTGTTGACGAACATTCCCACGACATCGTCGAGTGCGGCATGGCCGCGGCCCGCGATCGGGGTCCCGACCACCACGTCTTCCGATCCCGAGACCCTCGTCAGCAGCACGGCCAAGGCCGCGTGCACCGCCATGAACAGCGTCGAATTGCTCTGGTGTGCAAGGTCGGCCAGGGTCTTGTGGACGTCCGGTGGGATGTCGAACGGGACGACATCCCCGAGGAGGGACCGCTGCGCGGGCCGTGGCCGGTCCAGGGGTAGCGGCAGCACTTCCGGGATGCCGGACAACGTCCGGGTCCAGTAGTCGAGCAGGCCGGACATCATCGAATCGGGCTGCCTGTCCGTGCCCAGGGCCTCGCGCTGCCACAGGCTGTAGTCGGCGTACTGCACCGGCAGCGGCGCCCAGCCGGGTGCCTGCTGCTGCACGCGCGCCGTGTAGGCGAGCATCACGTCCCGCGCCAGGGGCGCCATCGAGAAGCCGTCGGCCGCGATGTGGTGCACGACGAGGGCGAGGACGTGCCGCTCGGGGGCGAGCCGCAACAGCCGGACGCGAAGCGGAAGGTCCTCGGTGACATCGAATCCGACGCCGAAGAACGCGGCGAGCGAATCCCGGAGCGCACTTTCGGCAACCGGGACCGGTTCGAGGTCGGGAGTGACGAGCGCGGAATCGGCGATCATCTGCCGGGGACCGTCCGCGGAACCGGGGAACACGGTGCGCAGCGATTCGTGTCGCTCCAGGACGTCGCCGAGCGCCGCCCGCAGTGCATCCAGATCGAGCGCCCCGTCCAGTTGCAGCGCGACCGGAATGTTGTAGGCAGGTGAGGAGGTGTCGAACTGGTTGACGAACCACATCCGCTGCTGCGCGAGCGACAGCGGAATCCGCTCGGGCCGCGGCCTCGCGGTGAGCGCCGGAGAGACGGAACTCGTCATCATCTCCGAGTCGATCCGGACGGCCAGATCGGCCACCACGGGTGCGCCGAACAGCGCGGCGACACCGAGATTCGTGTCCAGCGCGCTGTTGATGCGTCCCACTGCCCGGGTGGCGCTGAGCGAATTGCCGCCAAGGTCGAGGAAGCTGTCGTCGGCGCCGACGCGGTCGATGCCGAGGACGGCGGCGAAGGCGGACGCGACCGCTTCTTCCGCGGGTGTCGTCGGCGCGCGGTATCCGCGGGTGGTCGTGCCGAAGTCGGGTTTCGGCAACGCCTTCCGATCGAGTTTGCCGTTCACCGTCACCGGCAACTCCGGCAACACCACCACCACCGCCGGCACCATGAACCCCGGCAACACCACCGCCGCCGACTCCCGCACCGCCCGCTCGTCCACCACCATCCCGGCCGCCG
>NZ_WXYH01000038.1:0-20186 GCF_009872365.1 Rhodococcus sp. T7 | reverse complement strand
GCGGCAGGTCCTCGCGGAAGTCGTCCGGCTCCCACTCGGGACCGTACGGGGCGCACGTGATGACCAGCTTCTCCTGGGTTTCGGGGAAGAGGGCGTCGTCGTGGAAATGCATGGGTGTTCTCCGTTTCGAAATCGGAACTGATGACTAAGGGAAATTTCAGAAGGGGCGGTCGCCGACGATTCCGGCGCGTTCCATCTTGCGGACGGCGGGCCAGTAGTCCTGGACGGCGTAGTGCTGTGTGGACCGGTTGTCCCAGATCGCAACGCTGTTCGGGGTCCACCGCCACCGCACCTGGTATTCGGGGATCGAGGCCTGGCTGATCAGGTAGTTGAGCAGGTTGCTGCTGCCGGGCGCGTAGTCGATGCCGTACCGGATGTTGTCCGGGGTGTGGTAATTGACGAAGTGGGTCGCGAAAGAATTGACGAACAGGATCTTTTCGCCGGTGTCCGGGTGCGTGCGCACCACGGGGTGCTCGGCGTCGGGGAAACGATCGTGCAGCGCGTGCCGCTGCTCCAGCGTCTGGGCCGCGCCGAACGAGGCCTCGATGCTGTGCCGGGCGCGCAGTCCGTCGATCTGCTCCTTCACCCGGTCGGGGAGTTTCTCGTAGGCCAGCGCCATGTTCACCCAGATGGTGTCGCCGCCGACCGGGGGCGTCTCGACGGCCCGGAGCACGCACCCCATGGGCGGGTTCTCACGCCAGGTGGCGTCGCAGTGGAAGGCGTTCTCGTAATGCTCGGCCGGGCTGTCGAGGTCCTTGTAGATCCGCACCAGCCCGGGATGCTCGGGGTCGCTGCCCGCGACGGGATGATCCTCGAGCGGCCCGAAACGCTCGGCGAGCGCCACGTGCTCGGCCCGGCTCATGTCCTGGTCGCGGAAGAACAGAACTTTGTACTCGAGCAGCAGTTCCCGGAGTTCGGCGAACAGGGCGTCGTCGCGAGAGACGTCGCCGAGGTTCACGCCGAACAACTCGGCGCCGAGCGAGCAGGTCATCGGCGTCAGCCGGAACGAACCGGAGGGGGAGAGGATCGCGTTCTGCTCGGGCGAGTACGTCAGTTGCGCGGTGTCGTTCATGTTGGTGTCTCCGTCGTGGTGAGGGGTGGCGCGGCTCAGAGCCGGAACACCGAGGAGCCGATGCTGGTGCCGGATTCGAGGTCGCGGTGCGCCTGGACGGCGTCCTCGAGTCCGTAGCTCTGGTTGATCTCGATGCGGATCCGGCCCGCCTCGACGTGGCCGAACAGTTCACCGGCGAGTTCGGCGCGTTCCGCCGGGTCCGCGATGTAGTCGGCGAGCGCCGGCCGGGTGACGAACAGCGAACCCTTGACGGCCAACTGCATCGCGTTGATCGGCGGAATCGGTCCCGACGCCGTGCCGAAGCACACGAGCAGTCCGCGCCGGGAGAGGCAGTCGAGCGAAGTCTCGAACGTGGACTGGCCGATGCTGTCGTAGACGACGGGAACGCCGGCGCCGCCGGTGATCTCGCGGACCCGTTCGGCGACGTTCTCACGGGTGTAGACGATGACGTGCTCGCAGCCGTGGGCGCGGGCGATCGCGGCCTTCTCGTCGGTGGAGACCGTGCCGATCACGTTGACGCCCAGCAGCTTCGCCCACTGGGTGAAGATGAGTCCGACGCCACCGGCGGCGGCGTGGAGCAGCACGGTGTCGCCGGCCTTCAGCGGGGCGATGCGGCGCAGCAGGTAGGCTGACGTGAGTCCGCGCATCGTCATCGCGGCGGCCGTGTCGAAGCCGATCGCGGAGGGCAGTGCAATGAGCGGGGCGGCGGGCATCACGCGTTCGGTGCTGTAGGCGCCGAGCGGGCTGCCCGTGTAGGTGACGCGGTCGCCGACCTGCACGTGGGTCACTCCGGTGCCGACGGCCTCGATCACACCGGCGCCCTCGACGCCCATGCCGGCGGGCAACTCGGCCGGGTAGAGGCCGGTGCGGAAGTAGGTGTCGGCGAAGTTCAGGCCGACCGCCTCGTGGCGGATCCGGACTCCGTGCGGGCCGGGTTCTCCGACCTCGACGGACTCCCACTGCATGACCTCGGGTGCGCCGTGCTCGTAGAACCGAACAGCCTGTGCCACAGTAATTCTCCTCTTCGACGTGATGATCGGCGCGGTTCCGCTGCTGAACTGCTCGCGGTCGGGCGTCCGGGGTGATCCGGTGCCGCGGCGCCGCCTCTTTGTGATGCACCTAACAGTAGGGCCGCATGCGGTCGTATGCTTATCCTGACGGGACAGGAGGCCTATCATTTCGGGACACGGCCAGGAGTCGGGACAGGGCAGGGAGGGGTCGTGAAACCCCTCGCGCGCTACGCGTCGCTGAACGGGTACGTGGAACTGTGCCGGTCGCTCGGACTCGAGCCGGCACCGCTGCTGCGCGCCGCCGGCCTCGACCCGTCCGGGCTCGGCCTGCAGGACCGCTGGATCCCTGCCGCGGCGATCGCGCGGCTGCTCGAGCAGTCGGCCGACGGATCCGGATACGCGGATTTCGGGGTTCGCCTCGCCGAACGCAGGCAGTTCTCCAACCTCGGACCGCTCAGCCTCGTCGTCCGCGAGGAACCCGACGTCCGCAGCGCCCTGCGCGTCCTCACCCGCTACGAGCACACCTACAACGAAGCGTTGCGGACCCGGATGTCGGAGCGTGGCGGGCTGGTGACCCTGCGAATCGAACTCGACGTGGGAGAGGCCACCGACGTCCGGCAGTCGGTGGAACTGGCGGTCGGGGTGCTGCACCGGCTGTTGCGTGGCTTCCTCGGCGGCGGCTGGAAACCGCTCGCCGTCTGCTTTCCGCACCCGGCGCCGGCCGACGCCGCGACGCATCGCCGGTTGTTCGGGCCTGCGATGAACTTCGACCACGAGTTCGCGGGCATCGTCCTGGAGGCCGGCGACCTGAACGCGCCGAACAAGATGTCCGATCCGCTGCTCCGCCCCTACACCCAGCAACTACTGGAGTCGTGGGAGCCGTCGGACGACGTGACGATCGTGAGCCGGGTCCGCGAGTTGATCGAACTTCTGCTGCCCACCGGCCGCTGCTCCGTCGAGCAGGTGGCCCGCAGCCTGGGGGTCGACCGGAGAACCGTGCACCGGCGCCTCACCGAGAGCGGGGAGTCGTTCTCCACCGTCCTCGACGCCACCCGCACCGAACTCGCCGAACGGATGGTCGCGAACCCGCGGCTGAACCTCACCGAGATCGCGGACATGCTGGCGTTCTCGGCGCCGAGCAACTTCTCCCGGTGGTTCCGCGGCCGGTTCGGCGTCAGCCCGAGCCAGTGGCGGGCCGAGCGGGCGGAGCTCAGACCCTAGCGGGATGCCAGGCCGCCACCGCCCAGATCACGACCGCGTCGAGCGCGATGAGGGTGATCGCCCACATCGGGTAGTACGGCAGCCACAGGAAGTTGACGACGATCGACAGCCCGCAGATCACGAACGCCGCGCCCCGGGCCCACGCCACCCCGGCGAGCAGGGCGACACCCGCCGCGGCGACCAGCGCCCCGAACACGATGTGGGTCCACCCCCACGAGGTGACGTCGAATTCGTACGTGTAGCCGGCCTCGACGACGAACACCTCG
Organism: Rhodococcus sp. T7; assembly: GCF_009872365.1. Taxonomy (NCBI): domain Bacteria; kingdom Bacillati; phylum Actinomycetota; class Actinomycetes; order Mycobacteriales; family Nocardiaceae; genus Rhodococcus; species Rhodococcus sp. T7. The sequence goes on along the minus strand of NZ_WXYH01000038.1, from coordinate 16,617 downwards.
TCCTTGGACACGGCAGACAGACCCTGCAGAATCTCGAGCACACCGACGGTGACGAGGAGAACCGCTGCGCCCAGTTGCGGTGAGGTGCGGGCCGGACCCGCTGCGGGCGTCATGAGCGGGTGCTCGCGTAGTTCTGAAGGAACCGGGCTTCGACCAGCGACATCGCCGCGATTTCCGAGGGGTCGACACTTTCGTTGGGGGCATGGATCAGCGCCCGGGGTTCCTCGACGCCCATCAAGATGATCTCGGCCTCGGGGTACGTGTCGGCGAGAACGTTGCACAACGGAATGGAGCCGCCCTGACCCAGCATCACCATGGGCCGGCCGTAGGCCTCCTCCATGGCCGCACCGAGGGCCCGGTAGGCAGGTCCGTCGGTGCGGGTCCGGTACGGCGCCCCCGAGGCCTCGACCGCGACGTCGACGGCCACCCCCCACGGCGCTGCGGAGTGCAGATGGTCGATCAGCGCTCGCTGCGCCTGTGCAAGTTCGAGTCCGGGTGGTATCCGCAGGTTCAGGCGGGCGCGTGCCCGCGGTGCGATGGCGGCCGCCGATCCGACCACCGGCGGGCAGTCGATGCCGAGGACGGTCAGCGCCGGACGCGCCCACAGCATGTCGGAGACGGTGCCGTCGCCGAGAAACGTTTCGGTGTCGAGCATGCCGGCGTCGGTGCGGAACTGTTCCGGTGGGTAGAGTTCTCCGGTCCAGGTCTGGGTGTTGTCCAGACCTTTGACGGTGGTGTTGCCCTTGGCGTCTCGCAGCGTTGCCAGCATCGCGATCAACGCGGCCAGGGCATCCGGGGCGGCGCCGCCGAACATGCCGGAGTGCAGATCGGACGTGAGTGCTTCGACGGTGACGACGACGGTGACCATCCCGCGCAGGCTGATGGTCGCGGCCGGCACGCCTACATCGGCGTTACCGGTGTCGCACACGAGAATCGCGTCGGCGCGCAGGAGATCGGCGTGTTCGCGGACGAAGTTCTCCAGACCGCCGGTGCCCTGCTCCTCGGACCCCTCGACGACGATTTTCAGGTGGACGGGGAGTTCGGCGCCGAGGGCTCGCAGCGCCGTCAGGTGGACGAGGATGTTGCCTTTGCAGTCGGCGGTGCCGCGTCCGTACCAGCGTCCGTCCCGCTCGGTGAGCTGGAATGGTGGTGTTTCCCAGGCGGTGTCGTCGAGCGGAGGTTGGACGTCGTAGTGGGCGTAGAGCAGCACGGTGGGGGCGTGCGGATTCGGGGACGGTCGTGACCCGACCACGGCGAGGCTTCCGTCCGACGTCTCCTCCAGACTGGCGTCGGTGAAGCCGTGCTGCGCGAATTTCGCCCGCACCCATTCCGCCGCACGGTGGCATTCCTCGGGAGGGTACCGGCGGGGGTCGGCCACCGACTGCATGGCGACGAGTTGGGTCAGTTCTTCTCGCGCCTGCGGCATCAGATCGCTGATGCGTTCTCTCAGGTTCATCGCTCACTCACCTGCCACGTCGCTGGTCGCGAGGTCGCCGACGAACTGCTGGAATTCGGCGAGGTTCTCGGGGCAGTAGATCTGGATGATCAACAGTTCTCCCTGGACCACCCGCTCGTCGACGATGACTGGCCGGGTGCCCGGTCCGCCGGACCCGTTGGCCATCTGGGACAGCAGCGTGGCCCTGGCGAGGGGTGCGTTCGGGTTGGCGCAGATCGCGCCGCCGTCGTCCCCGAGCACCCCGACGATCTGGTCGTGCGACGGTGTGCGGGCGCCGGCCTGGTCGAGGGCCGCGATGAGCTGATCTGCCTTGTCGTCGGCTTCCCGGTTCGACGAGACGTAGGGGAAGAGGAGCAGGGCGATGATCGTGAGGACCACGATGATGAAGGTGACGAGACCGTAGATGATCATGCGGTCGCGCCGGCTCGAGGATTCCTTCGCGGTGGTCATGACTCGCTCTCCTCGGGTTGCTTCCACGAGGGCTTCCGGGACCGGTAGAACAGGTAGGGCACGAGGAGGCCGAGGCCGAGTGCGCCCGCGCCGACGATGAGGACGTACACGCCGGCGTTGCCGGAGCTGAACTGCGACGGCGGGATGAAACCGATGAGGAGCGCGGCGAGTGAGGCGGCGAACCCGACCCCGCACAATCCGGCCAGCATCGGTGCCCGGTATCCGCGCGGGTGGTCGGGGGCCTTGCGGCGCAACTGAACCGCGGCGACGAACATCAGCAGGTACATGATCAGGTACACCTGCGTGGTGATCACCGAGAAGATCCAGTACGCGCTCGATACGTCGGGGATGAACGCGTAGAGCAGGGCGATCACGGTGGTGACCAGGCCCTGCGTGACCAGAATGTTCTGCTGCACGCCGTGCTTGTTGACCCGCTGCAGGAACGGCGGCAGATACCCTTCCTGCCGGGAGATGAGCACCAAGCCCTTGGACGGGCCGGCGAGCCAGGTCAACATGCCACCGAGCGACGCCGTCACCAGCATGATTCCGATCACCGGTGTGAGCCATTGCCAGCCGAATTCCGCGAAGACCGCGTCGAATGCCTGCATCACCCCGGCGGTGAGGGACAGCTGTTCGGCCGGGACCACCCAGCTGATCGCCAACGCGGGGAGGATGAAGATCGCCAGGACCAGGCCCATGGCCAGGAACATCGCCTTCGGGAATTCCTTGGCGGGATTCCGCAGGGACGACACGTGCACCGCATTCATCTCCATGCCGGAGTAGGAGAGGAAGTTGTTGACGATCAACACGAGGCTGGCCAGACCTGCCCACGCAGGCAGCAGGTGGTCGGCGGTCATCGGCGCGGCGGAGGCATTACCCTGGCCGAGAAAGACCGTTCCCAGAATCACCAGCAGTACACCGGGAACCAGGGTGCCGATGATCAGGCCGGCGCTGGAAAGACCTGCCACACCCTTCGTTCCCCGCGAGGAGATGTAGACCCCGGACCAGTAGGTCACCATGATGACTATCGCGGTCCACACCCCGTTGTTCGCGAGGGCCGGGTTGATGACGTAGGCGAGCGTGCTTGCGACGTATCCGAGCAGACTCGGATAGTAGAAGATCGTCATCGCGAACTGGCACCATACCGCCAGGAATCCCATCGGCTTGGAGATCCCGAGGGAGACCCAGTTGTAGACGCCGCCTTCCCATCCCGATGCCAGCTCGGCCGACACCAGCGATGTCGGTAGCAGAAACACCAGCGCGGGGATGAGATACAGGAACACGCACGCCAGGCCGTACACGGCCATCGTCGGCGACGGGCGAAGGCTCGCCACCGAACTGGTGGTCATCAACGCCAGGGCCAGCCAGGAAATCCAGTTCCCCGCCGGGCCGCGGGTGCGGGCCTCGGCCTGGGCAGGCGGCTGGTCGGCGGGTATGTCCGGTGCGCTCATGACATCCACCTGTCGCTGCTGCGTGTCATCCCACTGCCCTCCTAGTCGACGACCCGCAGGTCGTGGCTGGTGTTGTTCAGGCGGCGTCCGCCGTCTTCGGTGACGGTGACGATGTCTTCGATGCGGATTCCGAACCTGCCTGCGAGGTAGATGCCCGGTTCTATCGAGAAGCACATGCCGGGGACGAGAAGCTGTTCCTCGCCCTCGACGATGTACGGCGGTTCGTGGGTGGTGACCCCGATTCCGTGTCCGGTGCGATGAATGAACTGCTCGCCGTAGCCGGCGTCGCTGATCACCGACCGCGCCACCCGGTCGATCTGCTGACAGCTGATCCCGGGTCGGACGGCTTCGACTGCCGCTTGCTGTGCCTGCCGGACGATGTCGTGCACCTGCCGCACTTCGGGTGTCGGCTCGCCCACCGCGACCGTGCGGGACGTGTCCGAGCCGTAGCCGAACATCAGGCCACCGAAGTCCAGGACGACGGTGTCACCGCGTTCGATCGTCCGGTCACCGGCCTCGTGGTGCGGATTGGCGCCGTTGGGCCCGGACCCGACGACGGTGAAATCGACCTGCTCGTGCCCGAATCGGCGCAGTAATCCGGCAAGTTCTGCTGCGACCTCGTTTTCTCGCCGGCCGGCGAAACGTGTCTGCACGATCTGCTCGTAGACCGCATCGGCGGCGGCGCCGGCCGCGGTCAGCCGAGCCAGTTCGGCGGCGTCCTTGACGGCACGCAACATGGGCATCCCGTCGGTCAGCGCCACATACGACGAGCGCGGCAGCTGTCGTTGCAGGCCCAGCAGGTGTATCGCCCAGGCGGAGTCGGAGACGCCGTATCTACCTGTGGGGTCGAGCAGTGCGCCGGCCACCTGGTATGGATCCGTGCCGTCGGACCACTCGACGAGCGACACCGCGGCCGTACCGTCGGCGCCTTCGGCATCGGGTCGTTCGAGCGCGGGCACCACCATGATCGGTTGCCGGTACGGGCGCAGCACCAGCATCGTGAGTCGTTCGGTGATCGCGGTCGGCCGGTACGCCGTCAGCCACACCAGATCCGGTCCCGGGGTGACGAGGATGCCGTCCAGGCCCGCGGCGACGGCGTCGTGAACGACCCGCGTCATCCGGGCGGCGTAGTCGTCGCCGGTGAACGGCGTCGGATGCACGATCGATGTCATCGAGCCCTCCGGTGAATGAGGAGATCTTCGACAGCCACCCGAAATTCAAGGCAAAGAAACCGAATTCGCATTACGAACTCGCCACGTCCACGACCACATGACGACGGTTGCTCAGGGCACTCCGCTCGATCGGCACCGCATCGCCACGGTCCACCTCCTACGGGGCGCGTAAAGACCCGCCAAATCGAATTGTGCGCCTGCCCGGACCGAAACCGCAGCAAAATTCTGATGAAATGCGATTTCCGATTCGGTAACGAGGGCGATATCGGCGCGGTTCTGTTGGAAAATGGACTGATAGGACCGATCTCGGCCCATTGCAGATGTGGCGGTTGCACCATGAAAGACATGGACGACATGGCCCGTGAACCCGTCGGCGGACGTGACGCCGGCCAGGGTGGCCCCGCGGGCGCCCAGGCCATGACGGTGCGCGGCGCCGCGTTCCTCGGTGTCGGCTCGATGGTCGGAGCCGGCATCTTCGCCCTCCTCGGGGAAGCCGGGGCCGTGGCCGGCTCCGCGGTGTGGCTCTCGTTCCTGCTGGCCGGAGTGGTGGCCACCTTGCAGGGTTACGCCATCGCGAAGTTGGGGGCGCGCTACCCGTCCTCGGGCGGCATCGTGACATTCTTGCTGCAGGGGTACGGCCGCGGGCACATCACCGCGATCACCTCATGGCTGCTCTACTTCGCGGCGCTCATCGTCACCGCCATGGTCGCCGTCTCGTTCGGGAGTTACGGCGCCGCACTGTTCTTCGACGATTCCGGCGTGTGGAGCCGCATCCTCACGTCCGCCGTGGTCGTTCTCGTGGCGGCGATCAACATCGCAGGCACCAAGTTCATCGACCGCGTCCAGACCGCGATCGTGGTGATCCTCCTCGCGGTGTTCGCCGTCTTCGTCGTCGTCACTCTCGCTCAACTCGACCCAAGCCTGCTGGCACCGTCCACCTACCCGCCGACGGTGGATATCGTCGGCAGCGTGGCGCTGACCTTCTTCGCCTACCTGGGCTTCACCGTCATCAGTTTCACCGGCGGCGACCTTCCCGACCCGAGCCGCAACCTGCCTCGCGCGATGTATCTGGCCTTGGGTGTCACGATCCTCCTGTACGTGCTGATCTCCCTCGGAGTCTTCGGAACCCTGACCGTGCAGGAGGTCATCGACAACGGCGATACGGCCCTCGCCGTGGCGGCCCAACCTGCTCTCGGTGACGCCGGTTTCGCGATCATGGCCCTCGCGGCGCTGCTGGCCACCTCCTCCTCGGTCAATGCCAACGTCTACGCAGCGGCCGGCTCCACCGCCAAACTCGCCGAATCCGGAACCTTTCCACCGGTGTTCGGTAGTCGAGCATGGGTCGGAGGCACACGCGGGTTGACCATCTCGGTCGTGCTGATCCTGCTGCTGGCGAATTTGGTGGATCTCACCGCCATCGCCTCCCTCGGCAGCGCCGTGGCGCTCGCAATCTTTCTCGTGACGTCGATCGCGGCGTACCGGCTCCGTCACGAAACGGATTCCCGTGCAGGCATCCTCGTCGCCGGAATCGTGTTGACCGTGGTCGTTCTCGTCGTCTTCGCCATGCAGACGCTGCTGACCGCCCCGGAGACGTTCGTGGCCATGATCGGGATCGTGGTGCTCGCGGTAGCGCTCGAGTTGTTCTGGAGCGCAGTGCGCGCTCGCCGGGCGTCCCGCACGCAGTGAGGAGTGTGGGACGCAGACTCAGCGGCCGGGTGGGACGGGCAGAAACGGCCGGATCTCGTCGTCGCCGGGGCGGATGACCCCGGCATGGGACTCGGGCACCTCCTGCCACGCGCCCTCGAGGTCGCGCAGCGGTTCGGACACCACGAACCGGGTCTCGTCGCCCAGTTCGTGCAACACCTCCACCTCGGGGTGCAGGGCGCGCACCTTGTCCATCGCGGTGGAGAAGAACAGCGACCGTGTCTGCTGTTCGGTGGAGTACCGGAACACCCAGACGGAGACGCCGTCGGTGGTCGCGATCGTCGCCTGCACCGGGTTCTCGACCCCGTGCCGGGCGCCGACGTCCTCCACGAACCCGACGGCGCGGGCGACGGCGGCGAACGGGTCGTCGGTGAGACCGAACGTCAGGGCGAGGAAGAACAGTGTCTCGGAGTCGGTCGATCCGTCGATCTGCGGGTAGAGACTCGGGTCGACGGCCAGGGCCAGATCGCGCTTCATCTCGGTGAATCCGCGTAGTGCGCCGTTGTGCATCCACAGCCAATTGCCGTGCCGGAACGGGTGACAGTTGCTGCGCTGCACGGGAGTTCCCGTCGATGCGCGCACGTGCGCGAAGAACAGTGGCGTCCGGATCTGATGGGAGATCTCCTGCAGGTTGCGTTCGTTCCAGGCGGGTTCGATGCATTTGAACAGGGCCGGCGTAGGGCCGTCCCCGTACCAGCCGATGCCGAACCCGTCACCGTTCGTGGTGGTCGCACCCATGCGGGAGTGCAGGCTCTGGTCGATCAGGGAGTGGACAGGCCGGAAGAGGAGGTCCTCGACGAGGATCGGATCGCCGGAGTATGCCATCCACCTGCACATCTTCTCATTCAAGCAGGTCGAGTCGGCTGATGTAGTGGCTTCCGTCATCGATCGGATTGTCGGGTGGGAGGTAGCCCTCGCCGACGCGTCGGAAGCCGGCCTTCTCCAGCGCCCGCCACGACGCCCGGTTGGGGACGACGACGGGGACGACGATCGCGGTGGCGTCCGGCAGATCGGCGCGGCACTTGTCGACGAATGCCCGGATCATCGCGGTTCCCAGCCCCTGGCCGATCCGCCCGGGGTCGCCGACGAAGTAGTCGATGGAGATGCTGCCCGCGGGGATCTCGACGAGGGCGGTGAGGAGTGCGAGGTCCTCGGGATAGTCGGCGATCCGGTACCGCTGGATGAAGCCGAACGGCACGCCGCCTCGCAGCACGAGGAAGTCCTCGCAGGGTTCGGTTCCGTCGATGCTGCCGCCGAAATCGCGCTCGATGTCCGCGTCCGCGGTCTCGTGGTTCCAGAACCGCGCGACGTGCGGTTCGCGGAGCCATCGTTGCAGCTGAGGGAAGAATTCGCGGGTGGTGTGGACGAACTCGAAGGTGACTGCGTCGGCGCTCACGGTACGGAAACTAGCACCACCCGAGTCGATGCAACTTCGGTATCGATGACAAGAATTTTTGACTTGGACATGTATCGACCGTCCCTCTAGCGTGATTCCTATGACTCAGGTCACGCTTCCGGATCGGGGCGTGATCGGAGTCCCCAACTTCGTCACCCACCCGAATCCAGAGAGAGGAGTCACCGGTGACCCTCCCCCTCGCCGTCTCGCCGGCAGTCGACAGTGCGGTCTCCAAGATCTTCCGCCGCGTCGTGCCGCTGTTCATCGTGATGTTGATCTGCAACCAGCTCAACCGATCGAATATCGGCTACGCCCAGACCCACCTCGAAGCGGATGTGGGCATCGGAGCCGCGGCGTACGGGTTCGGAGCGGGTGTCTTCTTCATCGCGTACGCGATCTTCGAACTGCCGTCGAACGTACTCATGGAGAAGTTCGGCGCCAAGGTGTGGCTCACCCGGATCATGATCTCGTGGGGCCTCGTGTCCGCGGCCATGGCGTTCGTCAACGGCCCCGAGATGTTCTATGCGCTGCGGTTCCTGCTCGGTGTCGCCGAGGCCGGCTTCTTCCCGGCCATCATCTTCTACTTCACCCGCTGGCTGCCGAACAACCACCGCAGCCGGGCCACCGCCCTGTTCATCGCCGGTTCGTCGATCGCGGCCGCCATCTCCGGACCGATGTCCGGACCGCTGCTGTCCCTCGACGGACTCGGTGGGCACCACGGCTGGCAGTGGATGTTCGCCCTCGAGGGCCTGCTGTCCGTGGTCGTCGGGTGCGTCGCCTACCGCCTGCTCGACTCGAAGATCGACGACGCGAAGTGGCTCACCGGCGCGGAGAAGCACGACCTGCAGGCCGTCATCGCCGAGGAGGACGTGCTGCGCAGCGAGGCGTCCGCGACGCGTGGCGAGTCGGGTTCGCGCTGGAAGCTGCTCCTGCAGCCACGGATCCTGGTGTGCTGCGGCATCTTCTTCGCGATCACCATGGCGATCTACGCCAACACGTTCTGGCTGCCGTCGATCATCCGCCGCATCCCGGGCACCACCGACGTCACCGTCGGGCTGCTGTCCTCGCTCCCGTGGATCTGCGCGATCTTCGCGATGTACTTCTCCAACCGCTCCGCCGACCGCACCGGACGGCACAAGCCCTACCTCGTCGCCGCGCTGCTCATCGGCGGTATCGGCACGATGGCCGCCGCGTTCGTCACCCCTTGGCTGGCACTGCCGCTGCTGTGCCTGGCGACGATGGGCTTCAAGAGCGCGAGCCCGCTGTTCTGGTCCATTCCGCAGCGCACGCTCCACCCGATGGTGCTGGCACCGGCGATCGCGATCATCAACTCGCTCGGCAACCTGGGTGGCTTCGTGGCCCCGTTCGGCTTCGGTGTCATCAAGGAGCAGACCGGCACGGTGACGATGGGCCTGATCGTGCTGTCCCTCTTCGCCCTGGCCGCCGCCGCGGCGGTGACGTACTTCCGGCGCGACAAGGAAGACATCGACGAAGTCGCGGACGTCGCCGAGGTGGCGTCCGAAAACACCACCCTGGCCACCAAATGACCCGTCACCGGACCATACGAAACGCAGACGAGAATTCGAGGATCGCATCATGACAGCAACGGTGAACCGGACCGACGTGACCGGACAGATGATCATCGCGGGCAACCCCGTGCAGGGTTCCGGCACGACCATCCACGGCATCGACCCCGCCACCGGCCACCAGCTCGGGCCCGGCTTCGCGCACGGTGACGACCGGGACGTCGACGCCGCCTGCGCCGCCGCCGCCGAGGCGTTCGCGCCGTACCGCGCCACGACGTCCGAGGAGCGCGCCAGGTTCCTCGAGACGATCGCCGACAACATCGAGGCGCTCGGCGAGACGCTGATCGCCCGGGTGTGCGCCGAGTCCGGACTTCCCCAGGGCCGCGTCACCGGCGAGGTGGGACGCACCTCCGGACAGCTGCGGCTGTTCGCCGGCGTCCTGCGCGACGGCGGCTGGAACGGTGCCCGCATCGATCCCGCGCTGCCCGACCGAACCCCGTTGCCGCGTGCCGACATCCGCCAGCGGAAGGTCCCACTCGGACCGGTCGCGGTGTTCGGTGCCAGCAACTTCCCCCTCGCGTTCTCCGTCGCCGGCGGCGACACCGCCTCCGCACTGGCGGCCGGCTGCCCCGTCGTCGTGAAGGCCCACGATGCGCACCCCGGCACGTCCGAACTCGTCGGCCGCGCCATCGCCGACGCCGTCGCGAGCACCGGCATGCCTGCAGGGACGTTCTCCTTGCTGTTCGGCTCGGGCCGCGGGCTCGGCACGGCACTGGTCACGGATCCGCGCATCAAGGCCGTCGGCTTCACCGGATCCCGTTCCGGCGGAACCGCTCTGGTCACCGCAGCCGCGGGACGCCCGGAACCGATCCCGGTGTACGCGGAGATGAGTTCGATCAACCCGGTGTTCCTTCTCGAGAACGCGCTCACCACCCGCGGCGCCGAACTCGGTCGCGCCTTCGTCGGGTCGCTGACCCTCGGATCCGGACAGTTTTGCACCAATCCCGGTCTCGTCATCGCGGTCGACGGTCCCGGACTCACCTCGTTCGTCGAGTCCGCGCGCGCCGCGGTCGCCGAGAGCACGCCCACCCCGATGCTCACCCCGAACATCGCCGGCTGCTACGCCGACGGCGTCACCGCGCTCAGCGGAGCCGCGACCGTGGAGGCCCGCGGCACCGAAACCGACGCACCCAACACCGGCCGGGCAGCGCTGTTCAGCGCGGACGCCGACACGTTCCTGGGCTCGGAGGTGTTGCAGCAGGAGGTGTTCGGCTCGTCCAGCCTGATCGTCCGATGCCGCGACGCCGAGCAGGTGCGCGCCGTCGCGGCGAAGCTGGAAGGCCAGCTGACCGCGACCGTCCACGTCGACGACGCCGACCTCGGCGAGGCAGGCCGCCTGCTGCCCGTCCTCGAGCTCAAGGCCGGGCGAATCCTGTTCAACGGCTGGCCCCCCGGGGTCGAGGTCGGCCACGCGATGGTGCACGGTGGTCCGCACCCTGCGACGTCCGACTCGCGCACCACGTCCGTGGGTTCGCTTGCCATCGAACGCTTCCTGCGACCCGTTGCCTATCAGGATGTTCCGAGCTCGCTTCTCCCCGCCGCCATCGCCGACGGCAACCCCGACCAGTTGTGGCGTCGCATCGACGGCCGACTCACTCAAGCCTGATTTTTCCCTCGTGAAGGAGTTCCCCATGCTCGACGGCGTCCTGTTCTTCCCCGTCACCCCGTTCACAGCATCCGGCGACGTCGACTACGACCGGCTCGCCGAGCACGTCGCCAAGGGTGTCGACGCCGGCCCCGGTGGCGTCTTCATCGCCTGCGGCACAGGCGAATTCCATGCCCTCGGGCTGGAGGAGTTCGGCAGGATCGTCGCCAGGGCCACCGAGGTCGTCGCCGGACGGGTCCCCGTCTTCGCCGGCGCAGGCGGCTCTGTGCAGCAGGCCAAGGAGTTCGCGGCCAGCGCGAAGGTCAACGGCGCCGACGGCATCCTGCTGCTCCCGCCGTACCTGGTGACGATGCCGCAGGCCGGGCTGGTGGAATACACCCGCGCGGTCGCCGACACCACCGACCTGCCGCTCGTCGTGTACAACCGCGGCAACGCCCGCTTCGACGAAGCGGCCGCCGTGGAGGTCGCGCAGTTCCCGACCGTCATCGGTTTCAAGGACGGCACCGGCGATCTCGACAAGGTGGGCCGCATCGTCCGTGCGGTGAAGGACGCGCTCGCCCCGTCCGGTAAGCCGTTCCTGTTCTTCAACGGCATGCCGACCGCCGAGGTCACGCAGCAGGCGTACCGCGCGATCGGTGTCACGCTGTACTCGTCCGCCACGTTCGCCTTCGCACCGGAACTCGCGCTCGGCTTCTACGACGCCCTCGAATCCGGCAACCAGGAACTCACCGACGCACTGCTCCGCGACTTCTTCCACCCCCTGGTGCGCCTGCGCGACCAGGTGCCCGGATACGCCGTGTCGCTGATCAAGTCGGGTGTCGCGATGGAGGGTATCGACGCCGGGCCCGTGCGGCCGCCGCTCGTCGCGACGAGCGAGGTGCACGTGCGTGAGCTCACTCGGATCACCGCAGCCGGCCGGGCCGTTCTCGCCGATGCTCTCGCCGTGCAAGCGGCGGTCTGATGACTGCCGCACCGATCCGGATCACCGGCGCGCGGATCACGCCCGTCGCGTTCGTCGATCCGCCGCTCCTCAACACCGTCGGCGTGCACCAGCCCTACGCGCTGCGCGCGATCATCCAACTCGACACGGACGGTGGTCTCGTCGGACTCGGTGAAACCTACGCCGACACGGCCCACCTGCTCCGGCTCGAGGCGGCCGCCGAGGCGATCGTCGGGCTGGACGTGTTCGCGCTCAACGCGATCCGTGCGGCGATCGACGAAAGGATCGCCACGCTGACCGTCACGGGCGGCGACGGTGTCGCCGGCATGATCACCACGGCCAGCACCACCGACCGCGTGTTCTCCCCGTTCGAGGTGGCGTGCCTCGATGTGCAGGGCAAGGCGCTCGGCAGGCCGGTGTCAGATCTTCTCGGCGGCAAGGTGCGCGACGCCGTCCCGTTCAGTGCCTATCTGTTCTACAAGTGGGCCGGGCATCCCGGCGCCGAGCACGACGAATGGGGCGAGGCCGTCGACCCCGACGGTCTGGTTCGCCAGGCGCAGAAGATGATCGGCGAGTACGGCTTCGAGGCCGTCAAGGTCAAGGGCGGCGTGTTCTCCCCGGACGAGGAGATCGCCGGCATCAAGGCGCTGCGGGCCGCGTTCCCCGACCTGCCGCTGCGCCTCGACCCCAACGCCGCGTGGACCGTCGACACGTCGATCCGGGTGGCGTCGGAACTCGACGGCATCGTCGAATACCTCGAGGACCCCACACCCGGTCTCGACGGCATGGCCGAGGTCGCGCGTGAGGCGAAGATGCCGCTGGCCACGAACATGTGCGTCGTCGCGTTCGATCAGCTCAAGCCTGCGGTGCTGAAGGATTCGGTGCAGGTCGTGCTGTCGGACCACCACTACTGGGGTGGCCTGCAACGGTCGCGGCTGCTCGCCGGGATCTGCGACAACTTCGGCCTGGGCCTGTCGATGCACTCGAACTCGCATCTCGGCATCAGCCTGGCCGCGATGGTGCACCTCGCAGGCGCCACCCCGAACCTCACGTACGCGTGTGACACGCACTGGCCGTGGAAGACCGAGGACGTCGTCGAGCCGGGTGTGCTGAAGTTCGTCGACGGCGCGGTCGCGGTGCCGACGACGCCGGGTCTCGGTGTCGAGATCGACGAGGACGCCCTCGCCGCGCTGCACCAGCAGTACCTCGACTGCGGCGTGCGCGACCGCGACGACACGGGGTACATGAAGTCGGTGGATCCCACGTTCGAGAACACCTGCCCGCGCTGGTAGCCGGGGCACCGGAAGGCGCCGACCGCCCACGCGGTCGGCGCCTTCCGCGTGGACTACATTGAGTTCCACCTCGAGGCAAAGGAGTGGATCGAATGTTCTCCCTCGCACGGCTGTCGTGTTTCATCGCCGTCGCGGAGGAACTGCATTTCGGTCGCGCCGCGGAGCGCCTGCACATGACGCAGCCGCCGCTGAGCCGTCAGATCCAGCAACTCGAAAGCGAACTCGGGGTGCAGTTGATCGACCGCACCAGCCGATCCGTCACCCTCACCGCCGCCGGCGCGGCGTTCCTGCCCGACGCCCGGCGCATTCTGAGTCTGTCGGAGAGTGCCGCCCTGACGGTCCGCCGGGTGCCCGCCGGTGATCTCGGCACCGTCGTCGTCGGGTTCACCGGCGCGTCCGCGCACGCGGTGCTGCCGAGGTTGCTCGAGGCCGCCCGCGACCGGCTGCCGGACGTGAAAATCGTTCTGCGGGAGATGGTCACGTCGGTGCAGATCGAATCGCTGATCAGCGGTGAACTGGACCTCGGGCTGATCCGCCCCATCCTCACCCGGCCCGGCATCGACACCCGGCCCATCCACCACGAACGCCTCGTCGCCGCGCTGCCCGCGGGTCACCCCCTCGCCCACGCCGACGAGTTGGCGGTGGAGGATTTCGACGACCAGCCCGTCGTCATGTATTCGCCCGTCGATGCGCGGTATTTCCACGAACTGCTCATCAGCACGTTCACGATCGTCGGTGCCTCCCCGCGCTACGTCCAGTACGTCACGCAGGTGCACACCATGCTGGTGCTCGTCCGGTCCGGGCTGGGCATGGCCCTCGTCCCGGAATCCGCGCAGACGATGCACCCGGAAGGGGTCGTGTTCCGGCCGGTCTCCGCGATCCGCGACCGGCCCGTCCAGATGAACGCCGCCTGGCGCTCGGACAGCCGGAACCCCGCGTTGCGCAGGCTGATGGAGGACGTCCTGCCGCAGCGAGAATGGGAATGAGAACCGGCACGCTCAGAGCGTGAGCTTGCACGCCTGACCGATGTCGAGCACCCGCAGCACCCGGCCCGTTCCCAGCCACAACGCGCACGACAACGCCAGGTCGGTCAGGATCTCGTCGGTGAAATGCTCGTGACACCGCGCCCAGAAGTCCTCGTCCTCGCGCAGCGCCGTGTGATCGGTGGCGAACCGGTGCGCGAACTCCGCCGCTGTCCGCTCCTCCGCGCTGTACCCGGGCCACGACTCCCATTCGAGGACGTGATCGTAGAAGTGTTCGTCGATGCCCGCGTCGGCGCCACTGCTGTCGCGGGTGCCGAGGCACACGGCACACTCGTTGGCCTCCGCGACCGCCATCCGTGCGATCTCCCGCACCCGTAACGGTAACCGGTTCCGGTTGTACACCGCGTCCGTGAAGGCGCCGAGCGCACCACCCAGTTCGGGTGAGATCGACAGCCAACCTGCCACGTCATCGTCACTGTAGCTACCTACTCGACTCATCCCCGAATGCTACAGCGGGAGCCGTCGCGGGCGATAGATCTGACACGTGTTCTATGTCGTCGACGGCGGTGCCGCGAGCTCGGCCAGGTGCTGGAGTGAGTTGGTGAGATGCTCGGGACCGAACGGCGGGAAGTGGAGATACTCCCGGATGCGCTGCGGCACCGGCGACCAGTCGTAGGTGAGCGTGATCGCGGTTTCGGACGGGCCGAGCGGCACGAGGTCGTAGCGCCAGCCCCAGCCGCCGAACTCCAGATGGCCGTCGTTCTTCTCCTCCCCGGTGCGCCAGCCGATGGCGCGCGGTGGGTCGAGTACCAGGATCTGGTTGGCCACCCGGTAGTTCCCGTTCGGATGGTTGGGGTGGTACATGTCCATCCGGAAGACCTGCCCCACCTCGGTCAGCGGCGCCCGGTCGGCGGCTTCCTGCACCCAGCCGGTGCCGTCGATCGCGGAATGGGTTCTCGGGTCGGTCAGCACCGTGAACACACTGGCGGCGGGCACGGCGACGGTCAGGGTGGCGCTCACATTCTCCTGGTCCACGGTGGGCACGCTCCTCGTCACCTCAGGCCTCCCACGGATACGGAAGGACCGTTCACTCCATGTTGACTACCGGCGGCACAGAATTCATCTATCCGCATGCATTTCGCAGTCAAAGTGCCTGTAGGCGTAAGTAACACCTGCATCCGAATTGCGCTGCTCGGGTCGCCCCGGCGGCCGTAGGTGCATATGCTCCTGAGCAGGTTCGCCGAACGAAGAGGTGCACGATGGGCGACACAAGCGATGACAGGTCGGAGCCCGGTCCCGAGCTGACCGTCGGCACGCGGGTGCTGGTCCGCAGGAAGGCCGAGGCCGACGCGACCGGTGAGGTTGTCGAGGACTACGCGGCACTCACCGAGCCCGGTGGCGCAGGGCACGAGTGGGCGCCGGCGCATCGATGGGCGATCGCGCTCGACGACGGACGTCTCGTCTTCGCCGACACGGACGAGGTGACCGTCGATCCCAGCCCTCGATCCGGTCGGCGCGGGACGCACCGTCGTGAGAGTTCCGACGAGTAGTCAGACCCAGGACACGGTGTCGGCCGGGTCCAGGCGGGGGAGCCGATCGAACCACGGGTTCTCCCCGGGGTGCCCGATGTTGACGACCAGAATGGAACGGAAGCGGCCGTCGGGGAAGAACTCGGCGTCGATTCCGGCGGCGTCGAAACCGGCCATCGGGCCTGCGGCCAGGCCGAGGGATCGGACGGCGAGAATGAAGTAGCCCGCCTGCAGTGCACCGTTGAAATCGCCAGTTCGCTCGCGCATCTTCTCGTCGCCTTCGAAGACGTCGCGCAACTCCGGCCGGAACGGCAGCAACGCCGGAATGTGGTCGTGGAACTGGGTGTCGACGGCCAGGATGGCGACCGCGGGCGCCGACTCGGTCTTCGCCTTGTTGCCCTCGCTCATGTGCGGCAGCAGTCGCGCGCGACCCTCGTCGGTCCGGGCGAAAACGATCCGCAGGGGCTGGGTGTTCGCCGCGGTCGGTGCCCACTTCGCGAGGTCCCAGATCTGGGCGAGTTCCTCGTCGGTCACCGGGGTGGATGCGAAACTGTTGGCCGTGCGTGCCTCGCTGAACAGCAGCGCGCGACCCGCCTCATCCAGTTCCGGTCGGGTCTGTACGTCTGAGCTCATGGTTGCTTCCCTCTCAGCGACTAGCAACAAAGGTGTTACTAGTAAAAAACTAGTTGACAGTTTGATGCTAGCACCTTGCTAAGGTCGAGGTATGAGCTCAGGCGTCGAACAGCACGATCCGCGCGCGTGCGACGGCGCGCTCGCGAAGGCGTTCACGTTCCTGGGCAAGCGCTGGAACGGCGTCATTCTGGCGACACTGATGTCGGGCCCGGCGACGTTCTCCGGGCTGCGACGTTCGGTCGGGAGCATCAGCGATTCGGTGCTCTCCGACCGTCTCGTCGAACTGGCCGGGGCCGGTCTCGTGACGCGGGAAGTCTGCGAGGGACCGCCCGTATCGGTCACATATCAGCTGACCGAGGCAGGCCAGTCACTGATGCCGGTCCTCGACGAACTGGCGGACTGGGCGAGGACGCACCTCA
>NZ_WXYH01000378.1:0-36055 GCF_009872365.1 Rhodococcus sp. T7 | reverse complement strand
ACGCCGACAACACCAGGCCCGCACCTCCCACTACCGACGCCGCGGCCACCTCCCATAAGTGCCGTTGCAGTACTAGGCGAGCAGGTGGGTGCGGAGACCGGGGTCGGTCGCCGCATCGTGCAGGGTCAGCGCCAGCGCGAGGGCGCCGTCGACGGCGGCCCGGTCGGCGGCGGGTGCGGCGCTGGCCGCAGCGAATTCGGCCTGGTGGTTGACGGCGGGCGCCGAGTCGATGCCGACGTAGGGGTGGATCGCGGGGAGCACCTGCGAGACGTTGCCCATGTCGGTGGAGGCCCGGTTCATCAGCGAGTCGGCGCCGGTGCGGAACACCCGGCCCAGTCCCTCTGCGTTCCGGACGTACGACGCGAGCAGCGCTTCGTCGGTGCGGAACTCCGAATACGGTTCGCTCTCCGGGGCGATGGTCAGTTCGCAGCCGGTGGCGACGGCGCCGGCCTCGAAGCAGCGGGCGACCCGGGGTTCGATGCGGGCCAGCTCCTCCAGGGACTCGGCGCGGACGTACCAGCGGCCCTCGGTGCGCTGGGGAATGGCGTTGGGCGCCTCGCCCCCGCGGGTCATCATCCCGTGGACGCGGGTGCTCGCCGGAAGCTGTTGCCGGAGCAGCCCGATGGCGACCTGCGCGACGGTGAACGCGTCGGCAGCGTTGACCCCACGCTCCGGATAGGCCGCGGCGTGCGCGGCCTTGCCGTCGTAGCGGATGTGACTGTGGGACACCGCGTACGGCTCGGCGCGGGCGACGTCGACCGGTCCGGGGTGAGCCATGACGGCGGCGTGGACGCCCTCGAACGCCCCGCGTTTCAGCATGTCGATCTTGCCGCCCCCGCCCTCCTCGGCGGGGGTGCCGAGCACCGACAGGGTGATGCCGAGGTCGTCGACGAGCGGCGCGAGGGCCAGCGCCGTCCCCACCGAGATGGCGGAGATGACGTTGTGCCCGCACGCGTGCCCGAGTCCGGGGAGCGCGTCGTATTCCGCGCACACTGCGAGGTGCAGCGGCCCGGTGCCGACGTGCGCGCGGAACGCGGTGGGCAGCCCGACGTACTGCTGCTCCACCGTGAAACCGGCGTCCGAGAGCACCCCGGCGACCCGGACGCACGACCGTTCCTCCTCCCACGCGACCTCCGGGTGGGCGTGCAGGTCGTGCGACAGAGCCAGGATCCGGTCTTCGGCGCGCCTGGCCCCGTCACGAATCGCGGCGCCGGCGGTCACAGGTCACCCGGCACGCCGTAGGACGGGGCGGCCGTGGGGTCGACACCCCGCACCCGGTAGTCCCGCTTCTGCGGTTCCCACACCGTCCACAGCCGGCGCAGTTCGCCGACCGGGTCGTCGTGCCAGTCGACGCGCAGATCGGTGACGGCCCACGGCACGTCCTCGGCCACCTGCATTCCGGCGGAGTGCACGGGCCCGGCCTCGCCGCCGGCGGTGACGGCGGCGGTGAGACCGTCGAGCAACCGGGCCTCGAACGTCGGGGCCGTGCTCGACACGTAGCCGAACAGCAGCGACCGGATGACGCCCTCGTCGCGAAGCATGTTGCCTGCGACGGCGGCGCCGCTGCCCTGCGCGCTGCTGTGGATGCCCAGCGACTGCGCTCCCGAGTGCACCGCGGTTCCGCCGTCCGCATCCACGACGACGATCTGCCGGTACTCCGGAAACTTCTCCTGTGCGAGAGCCGATTTCAGCGCGGTCTCCGCGTTCTCACCCGACGCGAGCGCGTCGAGCCCGATCGGTCCCAGCCGCGGATTGGTGACGTTCTGAGAGGCGACGACACCGACGCCGGACCGCACGTGCAGGCAGCGCGACGCCACGGCGGGGCTCGAGGAGCAGACGACCATCCCGAACGCGCCTGCGGGATCACGGGCGACGAGTGAGAACGTCATGAGCTGATCACGGCCGTCGCGTCGATCTCGACGAGCCATTCGGGCCGGGCCAGGGCGTCGACGACGATGCCGGTGGACACCGGGTGCACCCCCTTCAGCCAGCGCCCGACCACTCGGTAGACGGTCTCCCGGTACCGGACGTCGACCAAATAGATGGTGACCTTGACGACGTCTTCCAGGCGGCTGCCCGATTCCTTCAGCAGCATCGCGATGTTCGTCATCGCCTTCTCGGCCTGGGCCTCGACGTCGCCGATTCCGACGGACTCCCGCGTGTCGAGGTCCTGGCCGATCTGCCCGCGGAGGTACACGACGCCGCCGGCGACGACGGCCTGCGCGAGGTCGTTGTCGAGGTTCTGCTCCGGGTACGTCTCGCGGGTGTTGAACGGGCGGATGCGGGTGTGGGTGGTCATGCCACACCTCCGTCGACGTTGTCGGACAGTCCCGCCGCGGCCTTGACCAGCCCGAGCGGTCCGTCGAAGTCGAAGTTGCGGTACACGGCGGCGAGCTGCGCGAACGGCGGCGACTGGGCGAAGAGCTGGAACGTCAGCCGGTGTCCGGCGTAGTCGCTGTTGAGCAGGTCGCGGGCGAACGCGAGGAGTTTGCGACGGTCGTCGGCCACCCAGTTGTCGTTGATGGAGTAGAACTTCTCCAGCCACGGCGCGACGTCCGGGTCGGCGAACGTGGCGGCGTCCGGGGTGATACAGATCTGGCCGCCGCACAGTTCGCGGGCGATGTGCATCATCGCGGGCAGCTGGCTGAGCGCCATCACCCGGCCGGTGTAGAGCAGGGACTGGTTGGGCATGAGCAGACCGCCGGGGCTGGGCTCGGCCAGCGAGATCGCGGCGGTGAGGTGCGCGTTGATCGTCTCCCGGTAGCAGGCGAGCTGGGCGAGCTTCTCCTGCACGGCCTGCTGCTTCTCGAGCCCGCTCTGCTTGACGTTCCACAGTGCCGAGCCGATCATGAGGTCGGCGAGGTGCAGGGTGCGCTGCACGAACGGGAACGCGCTGTAGCGGTGCAGGGTGGAGCGGATGAACGTCGCCGCCCGGGTGTGCCGGTAGAACAGCACGTCTTCCCAGGGGATCTCGACGTTGTCGAACACGACGAGCGACTCGACCTCGTCGACCCGGTTGGCGAGCGGGTAGTCGGCGGCCGGTGCACGGCCGGCGAACCCGTTGCGGGAGATGTACTTCAGCCCGGGCGCACCCATGTCGAGCACGAATCCGACGGCGTAGTCGGACAGTTCACTGTTGCCCCAGTTCGCGATGGTCGGCTTGGTGAACGCCTGGTTGGAATACGCGGCGGCGGTCTCGTACTTCGCGCCGCGCACGACGATGCCGTTGTCGGTCTCCTTCACAACGTGCAGGAGCATGTCGGGGTCCTGGTCCTGCGGGGCCTTGGACCGGTCGCCCTTGGGGTCGGTGTTCGCCGACACGTGGAACGGGTCCTCCCGGACCGACCGCTCGAGGTGGCGGCGGATGTTCTCCGAGAAGCGCGGGTCCACCTCGTTGAGGACGTCCTGCCCGTCGAACAGCGACCACATCTCGCCGATGGTCTCGTCGCCGACGCGGGTGACGACACCTCGGGTGTCCTCGAGCACCAGGTCGACGGCGGCCCGCTTGTCGAGCCAGTCCTGCTGGGTGCGGGGCAGTTTGTTGGCGATGGCGTTGCGTTCACCGGAGTCGGGGTCGACGTACGTCATCGCGTCCTGCGTGGCCTCGTCGTGCGCGAGGTCGTAGATACGTGCCCGGACGTCGACGATCGGCTTGAACATGGGATGGTCGGCGACGTCCTTGACGCGTTCCCCGTCGACCCAGACCTCGCGGCCGTCCCTGATGGAGTCCCGGTATTCGTCTCCGGTGCGGATCATTTCGTGCTCCTGTTCCTCGGCGCGGGGTGTGCGTCCGGGTAGTCGGGAAAAGTGGAAGGTTCGAATGCTGCGGGCTTGCTGTAGGTGTGGCCGGCGTAGACGAGCGGGTCCCCGGGGTGCGCCTCCACGGCCGCGACGCGTCCGATGTAGACGCGGTGGGTGCCGGCGTCGATGACCTCGTGGACGGCGCAGTCGAACGAGGCGATCGCGTCGTGGACGCGCGGCGAACCGGAGTCGGCCACGGTCCAGTGCCCGCAGGTGAAGTCCCACCGCTGCTTTCCGGGCCAGGGGCGGCCCGCGAACGTGTCGGCGACGTGATCGTGCTGGGTGGCAAGCACATTGACGCAGAAGACGCCGTTCGCCGAGATCGCGTCGTTGACGGGACTCCGTCCGTGGAGGCAGACCAGCACCAGCGCCGGGTCGGCCGAGACGGAGCACATCGCGCTCACGGTCTGAGCGGCGCGCCCGCCGGGACCGTCGGTCGCGACGACGGTGACTCCGGTTGCGACGGCTCCCATGGCCATGACGAAGTTCGCGGTCGAGTTGTCCGGCACCGGTGGGGCCACCGATGTTCGGGCCGTCGTTTCGACGGCTGAGTGAGAGTCTGCGATCGGCATGACGGGCTCCTTTCTGTGTGCGGTGAGCGAGGAGTTCGTGCCGTGGAACCAATCTTGAAGTCCGCGGCGAAATCTGTACAGCACAGATAAGTGGAGCACTGCATAATAAAAATCGATGCAGTGGGAACGGGTGACCCGCAGCATTCGGACCAGCGATAATTCCTACATCAGCCGATGCGGACGGGGACGATCATGACGCCACTGCAGCGCTACATAGCCGAAGAGATCGCGATCGACCATGCCGACGGGCTGCTGACGCGACGGGAGGCGCTGCGCAGGCTCGGGCTCATCGGCCTCGGGGTGGCGGCGGCGACCTCCCTGCTCGCCGCGTGCTCCACCGGCAGCGACGAGCAGTCGTCGACGTCGGCGCCGGCGACACCCGGTGGAGCGACACCCCCGCCGCCCGGAACGGCCGACGCCGTCGGTACCGAGGCCGTGACGTTCCCCGGCCCGGACGGGCGGGTCCTGCAGGGCGCCTGGGCCGAAGCGGCCACGCCCCGCGGAACGGTACTCGTGGTGCACGAGAACAAGGGCCTCACCGATCACATCCGTTCGGTGGCGGGCCGATTCGCGGGCGCCGGATACTCGGCGCTCGCCGTCGATCTGCTGTCCGAGGAGGGCGGGACGGCGACGTTCACCGACCAGGCGCAGGCCACCGCCGCGCTGGCCACCGTGCCGCCGGAACGCTTCGTCGCCGACATGAAGGCCGGGGTCGACGAACTCGGCCGCCGGGTACCGGACAAGAAGGCGGCGGCGGTCGGGTTCTGCTTCGGCGGCGGCATGGTGTGGCAACTCCTCGCGTCCGGCGAACCGCGGCTGGCCGCGGCCGTCCCCTTCTACGGACCCCTGCCCGAGGGCGCGGACTTCTCCGGGTCGAAGGCCGCGGTCCTCGCCATCTACGCGGAGCTGGACGCCAGGGTGAACGCGTCCCGCGATGCCGCCGCCGCGGCACTGACGAAGGCGGGGCTGCCGCACGAGATCGTCACCGTTCCGGGTGCCGATCACGCGTTCTTCAACGACACCGGGCCCCGCTACAACGCGACCGCGGCGGCCGAGGCCTACGAACGCGTGCTCGCTTGGTTCGGCGAATATCTGGGGTGAGGCGGGCGCATCAGCAGCGCGGCCACGAGGAAGCAGACGGCACCCACGAATGTGCCCAGGTCGGCAATCGCCGCGTTCTCCAGCGCGTCGGTGCCGGGCACGATGAACGCGGCGATCGCGGACACCCCGAACGCCACCGACCCGATCATGTTCAGCCAGGTGCTGCGCCAATTGCGAGCATGCGGATCCCACAGTTTGTCGGTATCGGTGGTGGCCACTACTGCCAGACCGCTGGCGACGAGGAACGCCGTCGATCCGAAGAGGTCGGGGCTCCACCCCCACACCCGGTCCTGTTCGACGTTGAGCCCCTGGATCAGCGCGACCGCGGTACTCACGTTGAACAGGAGCGTGCCGACGAACTGGATCAGCGCGGCCCACCAGTCGTAGCGTTCGATCCGGTGCGATTCCGCCCCGGGCACCGGTCTGCCGCTGAGCGACAACTGGATGAATCCGGCGGCGGTGAAGAACAACGATCCGACGAAGTAGGTGATGTTGTCGAGTTCGGGGCCGACCGCGTGGCCGAAGACGCGTGTGGCCGCGAGTCCGAACAGGAAGGAGCCGATGACGAATCCCCAGGACTCCCGGCGCAGGCGGAGCACTCGGCGCGGCGCGGAGGAGGTGTGGTTCTTCGGCATCGTGACAACGTCCCCCTCACCCGTCGGCCCGGATCCTCAGACTCTCCGAAGACCCGGGCCCGGTCAAGGCCGGGCGCGGAAATTCGGCTGCGAGTCCACGCGGGGTGTGCCAGGGTCGAACCATGACGAGCACCGGCGGAATCACGATCAGAACTGCGATCGAGCAGGACTGGCCGAGGATCGTCGTGCTCAACGAGATCTGCTTCGTGACACCGCAGACAGAGGAATTCACCGCCCACTGGAGGCAGCTCGTCAGTGGCGAACCGCCGGTGATCGCACTGGACGGGGACGAGGTCGTCGGCGCGACCATGGACATTCCCATGACGGTCACCGTTCCCGGCGGCGGCAGCGTGGCGGCGGCGGGCGTCACCGCGGTCACGGTCGCGCCCACCCATCGGCGGCGCGGTGTTCTCCGCGCGCTGTACACCGAACACCACGCGCGGATCCGGGCGTCGGGCGTGCCGCTGTCGATTCTCACCGCCAGCGAGGGCGGCATCTACGGACGGTTCGGGTACGGACCCGCGACCGTCGAGTCGACGGTGAGCATCGACCGCCGGTTCGCCGTGCCGCATCCGAAGGCACCGGACCCCGGCGGGGTGCGGATGGTCCATCCCGCGGAGACAAGGCCCGCGTTCACGGACGTCTACCACCGCTGGCAGCAGGTGACACCGGGCGCGCAGGTGCGGCCGGAGATCGTGTGGAACCGGATCTTCGCCGACCGCGAGAGCGAGCGGGGCGGCGGCACAGCGTTGTTCGGGCTGGTCCACGACGACGGCTACGTGCTGTACCGCCGCGTCTCCGGCGACAACGGATCGTTCGCCCGGGTGGAGGAGATCCGCACGGTCACCGGCGACGCCCACGCCGCGCTGTGGCGGGCGATGCTCGGCCTCGACCTCGTGCGCCGCATCGAAGCGAACCTCACCCCCGAGGATCCGCTGCCCTATCTGCTCACCGACGGCCGGCTCGTGCGCACCTCCTCGCGTCACGACGAGTTGTGGGTGCGGATCATGGACGTCCCCGCCGCGCTGGAGGCCCGCACGTTCCGCGGCGACCTCGACGTGGTGGTGCAGGTCGATGACGGGTTCCTGGACGCCGGTGGCAGATTCGCGCTCACCGTCCGGGAGGGCAAGGCCGTGTGCACGCGGACCGACGCCGCACCGCAGGTGGTCCTCGACCTGGACGTGCTCGGCAGCCTGTACCTCGGGGCGCACCGGGCGCGGACGTTCGCGGCCACGAACCGGCTCTGGGCCGCCGACGCCGACGTCCTCGACCGGTTCGAGCACGCATTCGACTCCGACCGCGACGCCCAGATGGGGTGGGGGTTCTAGCCCTGTTCTAGCCCGCCGTCCGTGCCTGTTTCGCGAACACGGCCCGCGCCCGCTCGGCGACGGCCCGGGCCCGCGCCGTGCTCCGAACACCCTTGAGCCGGGCGAGGACGACGGGGAGGCCGGGAACGTCGTCGGCGATCGGCAGTGTCGCGACCCTCCCGCCGTCGTACGTCCGGCCCTCGGCGGGCCGCTGGTTCAGTATCGAGAAGCCGTGACCGCGGGCGACGAGCCCACGCACCGTTTCGTAGCTCGCGGACCGGTAGCGGACCATCGGGGTGATCCCCGACCCCGACAGCATGGCGAGGAAGTAGTCGCGGCTGCTCGGCAGGTCCAACAGCACCATCGGTTCGCCCTCGAGGTCGGCGAGCGCGATCGCGTCGTGGCCGGCCAGCCGGTGGTCCGGCGGAAGGACGACGTGCGGTCGGGCGACGCCCAGCGTCTCCGTCTCCATGTCTTCGCCCAGGGCCAGGTCGTAGGTGAGGGCCAGTTCCGCGGTGCCGTTCCGCAATGCCGCCCGCACCGCCTCCGCCTGCGTCTCGACGACCTCCACCTCGAGGTCGGGGTGCTGATCGCGCAGGTCCGAGATGAGCGTCGGGAGGATGAAGGGGGTGAGGGTGACGAAGCAGGCCAGGCGCACCGTCCCGCGGACGTTGTCCTCGTGGCCGCGCGCCGCGTCGAGGACCTCCCCGAGATGGGCGAGGACGCTACGGGTGTCGCGGAGCATCTCCTCCCCCGCCGCCGTGAGAACGAGTCCGCGGGACCGTTGCCGGATGAACAGCTGGGTGCCGATCTGGTGCTCGAGTTGGGAGATCGCCGACGAGACCGCCGACTGCGCGACCATCAGTTCGTCGGCGGCCTTGGTCATGCTGGAGAAGTTCGCGGCCTCGACGAAATACCTGAGCTGGGTGAACGTCACGTCGGGTCGTCGTTGCATGCGCTCTCCTCGGGATCTGAGGCCACCAGGATCGCAGGTCTCCGACCGGGGAGCCACCCACGACCCCCGCGGCGGCCGCGACACCGTCAGCGGACGTCGGCCTTCACGAGGTCGGGGTCCGGCTCCGATCCGGGGCCGTCCTCCCGCGCGGTGCGCGGGCCGCTCGCGGACCGCACCGACGCGCCCCGCACGTAGCCGACCGCGCCGAGAAGCGCGAGCACGGCGAGCGTCCCGAGGGTGAACAGTTCGAACGTCCCCTGGCTCACGCCCCAGATCTCGTCGAAGTCGTAGTCCAGGCCGAACACCGATTCCAGCGTGCCGGGGAACACCGCCACCCAGGAACCGAGCAGCACCCAGGTGAAGCAGAGGGAGCCGAGGACGCGGAAGCCGACGTTCCCGGTGGGCACCCGGAACGGCCGCGCGACGTTCGGGAACCGGGTGCGCAACCGGACCGCGGACGGGATGACGATCAGGTAGCTGAGCAGGAACGTCGAGATCGAGATCGTCAGCACCACCGCGAAGATGGAACCGCCGGACCCGGTGATCTGCATCGCCGCGATCATGAAGACGGTGGCGACGAGTCCGGACAGGAAGTTGACGCGCACCGGCGTTCCGAGGCGCGGATGGAATCGGCCGAAGAACCCGCCGAAGAAGGCGCCGTCGGCCGCTGCCATCGCCTGCATGCGGTCGCTGATGATCATCCACGCCGCACCCTGGGTCATCAGGATCACCGCGAAGATCACTCCGGTCACGGTCAGCATGGCGGGTGCGGCGGGTCCGTAGACGCTGTACACGGTCGCGACCGCCTCGAGGAGGCCGCCGACACCGGTGATGTCGTCCGCGGGCACGACGAGGAGGATCGCGAAGATCGGCAGCAGGTAGGACGCGGCGGCGATGCCGCAGGCGCGGGCGATCGAGATCGGGACGTCCCGGGCGGGATTCTTCATCTCCCCGGCGGCACTGTTCCCGGATTCGAAACCGAGGTAGGAGAACAGCAGCAGCGGTGTCACCCCGAGGAGCCCGGTGAGGGTGGGGCTGAAGTCTCCCGCGGAGATGCCGGCGAAACCGTTCTTCGCGGCATAGATCCCGGTGGTGACGAGAAAGAACAGCAGGAAGACGATCTTCAGGAACGCGCCGACCGTCGGAATCCATTTGCCGCGTGCGAGACTCACCACGGCCGCGAGCACCGTCAGCCAGATGAAGACGAGTTTGAACAGGTAGTCCGTCACCGATCCCTCCTCGAACGCGGTGACGTAGTGGTTCCAGGTCTCGGCGGCGATGAACGCCATCGACCCGCCGACCCACACGGGCTGGGTCACCCACGTCAGCAGCGACGCGAGGGCGGCGAGTGGTCGGCCGAACGCTCGCCGGACCCACACGTAGACGCCGCCCTCACCGGTGAACGTGCTGCCGATCTCGGCGAAGATCAGACCGTACGGCAGCAGGAAGAACACCGCGAGAACCAGCGCCCAGGTGAAGGTCTCCGCGCCGAAAGTGGAGACCTGACCGAGAACCTCGACCGACACCACCGCCGCGACGATGAGGAAGACGATGTCGAAACGGCCGAGGGACTTCTTCAGATGTCGGGTCTGTTCGTCCGCCAGGGCGGTCGGGGTGTTGTCGCTCATCGGTGCACCTCGCTGCGGGAGTCGATAGGAATGTGCTTGCGCGTTACCGTGTTTCGGCCGGCGCGGTGTCGGTCTTCGGCGTCAACGTTGCAGTGATGCCGGTCACTACTCTCGTCCGCACCCGGCAAATCTGTACAGCACAAAGATCCGGGGTAGTGCATCAGTTCTGCAGATGCCATGACTCCGATGAATTCCCGCGGCTAGTCCGGGGTGAACTCGGCGATGGAGCACGACAGCACGGTGTCGAGGTAGCGGAGGACGCTGTTGCGTGCGGTCCACGGCTCGATGCGCCGGTTCCGCGCGATGATGTGCAGACCGTAGGCGTCCTCGAGGCTCACGGCGGTGCGGGCAATTTCCTCGGTGGGCATCGACGGCGTGAACACCCCCTGGGACCGGCCGATCTCGAGCACCGTGCTGTACAGCGACACCTCCAGGTCGAACAGTGTCGACAGCAGCGCGGAGTGCGTCGCGTTGCGGCTCGCGTGGAGATGCAGTTCGTAGAGGACCGTGCACAGCGGATCGTCGGCGGCATCGGGAATGCCCAGGCGCACCGTGGTGCGCAGCCGCTCGACCGGATCGGCGAGATCCTGCACCGCATCGTGCCTGCGCCGGTAGAACCGGTCGACCGCGTGCTCGTGCACCTCGACGAGCAGATCCTCGAGTGACGGGTAGTAGTAGCTGACCAGACCCGCCGACAGGCCCGCCTCCTCCGCGACGTCCTTGATGCGCAGCCCGGTCATGCCGCGCTTGGTGATCGCGGTGGTGGCCGCCGAGACCATCTCACTGCGCCGGACTCCCTGCCGCTTCGGACGTGCCATGACCACCATTATTGATGAACTTCATCAATAAACAAGTAGCGATCGGGGCGGAATTTACCCGACCAAGCCTGGACTTTCCCCACTCGATCGGTAATTATTTGAGACAGATCGCAAAGAACCGCCGTCTCGGCGACAGTGGAACGGCCGGCCAGCCGAGTGCGCAGGCCACCACAGCGAGCCCCCTCTCCGTCTCCAGTCAGGAACCCACCGTGCGTGATCCGCGATACGACATCCTGTTCGAACCGGTCAAGATCGGACCGGTCACCGCCCGCAACCGGTTCTTCCAGGTCCCCCACTGCAACGGCATGGGCTACCGCGACCCCTCCGGCGAGGCCTACATGCGGCGAGTCAAGGCCGAGGGAGGCTGGGCGGTGGTCTGCACCGAGCAGGTCGAGATCCACCCCACCTCGGACATCGGCCCGTTCATCGAACTGCGCCTGTGGGACGACCAGGACCTGCCCGCCCTCACCCGGATCTCCGAGAAGATCCACGAAGGCGGCTCCCTCGCCGGCATCGAACTCGCCCACAACGGCCTGAACAGCCCCAACCTGATCAGCCGCGAGACCCCGCTCGGCCCGCAGAATCTGCCCGTCGTCTCCTGGAACTACGACCCCGTCCAGGCCAGAGCGATGACCAAGTCAGACATCGCCGACCTCCGGCACTGGCACAAGGAGGCGGTGCGCCGGTCGCTGAAGGCCGAATACGACATCGTCTACGTGTACGCCGGGCACGCGATCGGCGGCCTGCACCACTTCCTGTCCCGCCGCTACAACAACCGGACGGACGAGTACGGCGGCAGCCTCACCAACCGCGTGCGCCTGCTCCGCGAGATTCTCGAGGATTCCCGCGAGGTCGCCGACGGCAAGGCCGCGGCCGCGTGCCGCATCTCCGTCGACGAACTCCTCGGCGACGAGGGAATCACCCGCAGCGAGATCGAGGACGTGATCGGCCTGCTCGGCGAGACCCCGGACCTGTGGGACTTCGTGCTCGGCAGCTGGGAGGACGACTCCGTCACCTCGCGGTTCGGACCCGAGGCGGAGCAGGAACCGTACGTCCGGGGACTGAAGCAACTCACCACCAAACCCGTCGTCGGTGTCGGCCGCTTCACCTCGCCCGACACGATGCTGCACCAGGTCAAGAGCGGCATCCTCGACTTCATCGGGGCGGCCCGCCCGTCGATCGCCGACCCGTACCTCCCCCGCAAGATCGAGGAGGGGAACCTCGAGGACATCCGCGAGTGCATCGGCTGCAACATTTGCGTGTCCGGTGACTTCACGATGTCGCCGATCCGGTGCACCCAGAACCCGACGATGGGCGAGGAGTTCCGTCGCGGGTGGCACCCGGAGCGGATCAAGGTCCGGTCGAGCGAGTCGAACGTGCTCGTGGTCGGCGCGGGTCCCGCCGGCCTCGAGGCCGCACGCGCCCTCGGCCAACGCGGCTACACCGTGAGCCTCGCAGAGGCGAGCAGGCAACTCGGTGGCCGGGTGACCCGTGAGTCGAAGCTGCCTGGGCTGTCCGCCTGGATCCGGGTGGTGGACTACCGGCAGCAGCAACTCCGCAAGCTGTCCAACGTCGACGTGTTCATGGAGAGCGAGATGACCGCCGACGACGTCATCGACAACGACTTCCAGCACGTGGTCGTCGCCACCGGTTCGAGTTGGCGCCGCGACGGCGTCGGCCGGTGGCACACCCATGCCGTTCCCGTCGACGACCGCGCCGACGTCCTGACACCGGACGACGTGATGGCGGGGCTGCGACCCGCGGGCAACAAGGTGGTGCTCTTCGACGACGACCACTACTACCTCGGGGCGGTCGTCGCCGAACTCCTGGCGAAGGAGGGATTCGACGTCACCCTGATCACGCCGGCCGCGCACGTGTCGCAGTGGACGACGAACACCATGGAAGTGGTCCGGATCCGCAAGCGAATCATCAAGGTCGGGGTCCACGTTCAGGTCAACCGCGCCGTCACCGCAGTCACCCCGCAGGGCGTCCACACCGTGTGCGCCTTCACCGGCGACGAACAGTTCTTCGACGCGGACGGCGTCGTCCTCGTCACCGCCCGGCTTCCGCACGACGGGTTGTTCCACGACCTGCAGTCGCGCGAATCCGAATGGGCCGACGCCGACCTGCGCAGCGTCCGCGGCATCGGCGACGCCTGGGCGCCGTCCACCATCGCGGCGGCCGTCTGGTCCGGACACCGGTACGCCGAGGAACTCGACGAACCACCCGCGCCGGGCCCGGTCGCATTCCGCCGGGAAGTCACCGGCCTCTCGCTCGAACCCGTCAGCACCCTGACGATCTACCCGTTCGCCACCGCACAGAATTGAGGAACACAGCCATGACCGCAGTACATCCCATCCCCACCGGCGCCGAGAACGTCGCGGCGATGACCCCCAGCGCCTACGTCACCGCGGACACGCTCCGCGCGGGCGATCCCCGGGAACACGAAACGGTTCACCTGAGCAGCCGCGACGAGAAGTTCACCGTCGGCTCGTGGCGCGCCGAGCCCTACCGCGAGTTCATCGAGTCCTACCCGGGCGACGAATACACCCGGGTCCTGGAGGGTTCCGTGACGTTGACGGCCGACGACGGGGTCGCCCACACCTTCGGCCCCGGCGACGCGTTCACCCTGACCAGGGGGTGGCGCGGGGAGTACCGCGTCGACGAACCCCTGCTCAAGCAGTTCGCCATCTACGTTCCCTGACCACCACTTTCGAGCCCTGACCACCACTTTCGAGCACGAGGATGACGATGACCGATCCGACCACACTCGACGACTGGACGGCGCTCGCCGCGACGATCACGCCGCGCCGCGAACTGTTCGTCGACGGCGCGTTCCGTCCCGCGAAATCGGACGAGACGTTCGATTCGATCAATCCGGCGACCGGCGAACTCCTCGCCCGGGTGTCCGCCGCGGACGCCCCCGACGTCGACGTGGCGGTCCGGTCCGCGCGGGAGGCGTTCGACTCGGGCATCTGGTCGCGCAGCCCGGCGTCGCACCGCAAACAGGTCCTGCTCAGGCTCGCCGAGCTGATCCTCGAGCACCGCCACGAGCTCGCCCTGCTCGACTCCCTCGACATGGGCAAGCTCGTGGTGGAGGCACTGACCGTCGACGTCCCCTCGGCCGCGGCACTTTTCACGTTCTACGCCGAGGCACTCGACAAGATCGGCGGGGAGATCGCGCCCACCGATCCGGGCAGTCTCGCGCTCGTCTCCCGCGAACCGCTCGGTGTCGTCGCCGCCGTGGTGCCGTGGAACTTTCCGCTCGATCTGGCGGTGTGGAAGCTGGCGCCCGCCCTCGCCGCCGGAAACAGCGTCATCGTCAAACCCGCCGAGCAGGCCCCGCTGTCGGTGCTGCGCCTGGCCGAACTCGCGGCCGAGGCGGGCCTGCCGGACGGCGTCCTGGGCGTGCTTCCCGGGCTCGGCGCCGCCGCCGGCGCCTCGCTGGGCCTGCATCCCGACGTCGACGTCGTCGCCTTCACCGGTTCCACCGAGACCGGGAAGAGGTTCCTCCGGTACGCGGCGGACTCGAACCTGAAGCAGGTCTGGCTCGAATGCGGCGGCAAGAGCCCGAATCTCGTGTTCGCCGACGCCGATCTCGACGAGGCCGTGGAGAAGGCCGTGTTCGGCGCCTTCTACAACCAGGGGGCGGTGTGCTCCGCCAACTCCCGGTTGCTGGTCCAGGAGTCGGTCGCCGAGCAGGTGACCGACGCCCTCGTCCGCCGGGCGTCGTCGATCCGGCCGGGTAATCCGCTCGACCCCCGGTCCACGCTGGGCGCGATCGTCGACGAGAAGCACACCCGGACGGTCGCCGGGTTCATCGAACGCGCCCGCCCGGGCAGCCGGGTGTTGCTCGGCGGCAACCGGACCACCGTCGACGGCCGGGGATGCTTCCTCGAACCGACGATCCTCGGCGACGTCGCCGAGGCCGCCGAGGTGGTGACGCAGGAGGTGTTCGGACCCGTCCTCACCGTCCAGACGTTCACCGACGAGTCCGACGCCGTCCGGATGGCCAACGACAGCATCTACGGTCTGGCGGCATCGGTGTGGACGGAGAACCTGAACCGGGCCCACCGCGTCTCCGCGGCACTGCGGGCGGGAACCGTCTCCGTCAACACCGTCGACGCCATCAGCGCGCAGACCCCGTTCGGCGGGTTCAAACAGTCCGGCTTCGGGCGCGACCTCTCCCTGCACGCGATGGACAAGTACACCGGGCTGAAGACGACGTGGATCCGGCTGCGGTGACGACCGGGCGAATGTACCGTTCGGCGCCCCCGCGGCGCCGAACGGTACATTCGCCCCGAAACGTGGCACCCCACGCCGGCTCATCGACGAGGCCGACTTCGCGGGACTGTGGACGCTGCAGGCCTCGGTGCTGGCGGTCAACACCGGGTCCATCGCCCTGCACCACGCGGTCGGCTACCGGACGGTCGGGGTGCGGGAACGGCTCGCGCAGATCGACGGCGTCTGGCACGACAGCGTCCTGCTCGAGCGCCGCCGCGACACCTGACACCGCAGCGCCCCGGGGATACCGTGGAGGGATGCTCCCCATCGTCGATCTCGCCGAGCTGGACACACCGGCCGGGCGGGAACGGTTGCGGGAAATCACCCACCACGTGGGCTTCTTCTACCTCGACGGGCACGGCGTGGACCGCGAGTTGCTCGACCGCGTGTTCACGGTCGCACGGGAGTTCTTCGCACTGTCCGAGGACTCCAAGCAGGCCGTCACGATGCTGAACAGCCCGCACTTCCGCGGTTACAACCGCGTGGGCGGCGAGCTGACCAACGGCGAGACCGACTGGCGCGAACAGATCGACATCGGACCCGAACGACCGCCGATCCCCGGCGCCACCGACTACCTGCGTCTGCAGGGGCCCAATCAGTGGCCCGGCGACCTTCCCGACCTGGAGAAGACGATCGAGGCGCTGGACGCCGCGCTCGCCGACGTCGGGATGCGACTGCTGCGGCACTGGGCCGCGTCGCTCGACGCCGACCCCGCGATCTTCGACGACGCGTTCGCGCACGCCCCCGCCACCCTGATCAAGGTGGTCCGCTACCCGGCGCGGCCGAGCGCAGACCACACCGGCGAACAGGGAGTGGGCGCCCACAAGGACTCGGGTGTGCTGACGATGCTGCTCCTCGAACCGGGATCGTCCGGACTGCAGGTGGAGACCGAGGACGGCGACTGGATCGACGCGCCCGCCCGGGCGGGGTCGTTTGTCGTGAACATCGGCGAACTGCTCGAGGTCGCGACCGGGGGCTACCTCCGGGCCACCCGGCATCGGGTGCTCACGCCCGCCGGTTCGCCGGAGCGGCTGTCGGTCCCGTACTTCCTCAATCCCGCGCTCGACGCCACGGTCCCGGTGATCACCCTGCCACCGCATCTCGCCGCGCGTGCCCGCGGAATCGAGATGGACCCGTCGAACCCGCTCTACAACACGTACGGCGAGAACGCGTGGAAGAGCCGCACCCGCGCCCACCCCGACGTCTACGCACGCTGGTATCCGGGCGAGGCGGAACCGGGGTAAAACGCCCACCACCACCGGGAGTAATGTTCCCGCAGTGTTGCTCCTGACCTCTCGGCGTTACGTCGACCTCCGCCTGCAGGCGAGTGCCATCTGTCCGCGCTCGCGCTGACGCACCGCATCACTCAGGACTCTCTCTCGCCGTACCCGCCCCACCGGGCGCAGTCACACGGCCCCATGCGAAAGGCACACCCATGCCCAGCCCCGCGCTGTCCACGCGCGCCGAGACCACCTCTCGGCGCCGACTCCCCCAGTGGGCCACATCGTTCGGCCCCCAGATCGTCACCGGACTCGTCGTCGGCGTCGTCCTCGGTCTCATCGCCCGCGCCATGCCCGTCGCCGCCGACGGCAACGAGAACTGGCTCGTCGGAACCGTCCACACCATCGGTTCCAGTTATGTGAAACTGCTTACCGTCGCGGTGATTCCGCTGGTGTTCACCGCCATCGTCAGCTCGATCGCGAACCTGCGCGAGGTGGCCAACGCCGCGCGCCTGGCCGTGCAGACGCTGCTGTGGTTCGCGATCACCGCGTTCATCGCCGTGATCATCGGGATCGTCGTCGGGTCGATCACCCAGCCCGGAGCCCGCACCGGCGTCAGCGCGGCCACCGAGAAGGCGCCCGGCACCACCGGTTCGTGGTGGGCGTTCATCACCGGTCTGGTCCCCAGCAACTTCCTCGGACTGAACGCGAAGACCACCGTCGCCGAGGGCGCGGCCAGCACGTCGCTGAGCTTCAACGTGCTGCAACTGCTCGTCGTCGCGGCTGCGATCGGCATCGCCGCCCTGAAGGTCGGGGCGAAAGCCGAACCGTTCCTGCAGTTCAACGCATCGCTCCTTGCGATCGTGCAGAAGGTGCTGTGGTGGATCATCCGTCTCGCGCCGATCGGGACCGCGGCACTGATCGCAAACGCCGTCGCCACGTACGGCTGGGACGCCATCGGCTCCCTCGGCTGGTTCACCGCCGCCGTGTACGTCGGCCTGGCCATCGTGTTCTTCGTCGTCTACCCCGTCCTGATTCGCGCGCACGGACTGTCGGTGCGCGCCTTCTACTCCGGCGTGTGGCCTGCCACACAACTCGGCTTCGTGTCACGGTCGTCGATCGGTACCCTGCCTCTCACCGAGCGGGTCACCGAACGCAATCTCGGTGTCCCCCGCGAGTACGCGTCGTTCGCCGTGCCGCTCGGGTCGACCACCAAGATGGACGGCTGCGCCGCGATCTATCCCGCGATCGCAGCGATCTTCGTCGCCGAGTTCTACGGTGTGCCTTTGTCGTTCACCGACTACCTGCTGATCATCGTGGTGTCGGTCATCGGTTCCGCGGCCACCGCAGGCACCACCGGAGCCACGGTCATGCTGACGCTCACGCTGTCGACGCTGGGACTTCCCCTCGCCGGCGTCGGCCTGCTTCTCGCGGTCGAGCCGATCGTCGACATGGGACGTACCGCGGTGAACGTCACCGGTCAGGCACTCGTCCCCACCATCGTCGCCAAGCGGGAGGGCATCCTCGACGAAGCCCGCTACAACGCCGAGCGCACCGGCGACCCGTTCCAGGACGACGACACGGTCGTCGCCGCGTAGCGAACGCTCGACGAGAGCCTTCCCCACGTGGAAGGCTCTCGTCATGGCCGACCTCAGCACGATCAAACGACGGATCGTCACGCAGTTCCAGCGGCACGTCGCCAACCCGCTCACCGCGCGACTGTCGGGCCAGACCCTCCTCGAGACCACCGGCCGGGTCAGCGGGCAGCCCCGCGTCACGCCCATCGGCGGCCGGCGCACGGGCACCGAGTTCTGGCTGGTGTCCGAATTCGGGGAGAAGTCGAACTACATCCGCAACATCCGTGCGAACAATGCCGTTCGCCTGCGGATCCACGGCCGGTGGCACACGGGCACGGCGACCCCGCTGCCCGACGACGACACGAGGGTCCGGCTGGCGCAGCTGCCCCGGATGAACAGCACCGCCGTCCGCGCGGTCGGCACCGACCTTCTGACGGTCCGGATCGATCTCACCGACTGAGACTCGAACCCCCACAAACGCCCACCGAATAGTCATCCGCACACGCAATAGCGCCCGCATCCAAACAATCGCTGAGCATCTACGGACCAGTCAGTCCGAACGGCCGTTCGGGCATGCACGTTTTGCGGCCTGGCCAGGTGTGATGTTCGCAACTACGCGTTCGGCCACCACGCCGGGCGCAGATTTGCTACCGCTCGTCGCGCTCGAATCGAGCAGCTTGCAGATCGGACTTAGCCTCCGCTAATCTGCGGTTTCGCGTGGACATGCCAAAGTCCGCATTTCAGACAACGACGTCTGCCTCACCGGCGCATCGGTACGGGGCCGGTTCTCTGCCGTGATCCTCTCGCCGACGCCACCCGTGCGTCCAGCACGGACCCCCATTCGGCGAGTATCGCGAGGAGACAGTCGGTTGAACACGAGTGCCACCGAGTCCGGCCTGTACGACAGGACGCTCGACAAGAGCAGCTGCGGCGTGGGCTTCATTACCCGCAAGGACGGCATTCAGACCCATGACGTCCTCCTCCGCGGCCACGAGGCCCTGTGTGCCGTTCCTCACCGCGGTGGCATGTCCGCCGAGGGTGTCGGCGACGGCGCCGGCGTGTGCGTCGACCTGTCTGTGCCGTTCTTCCGCGCCCTGACCGGTGACGGCGAGCTCGAGGCGGGCCGCTTCGGGGTCGGCAACTTCTTCCTCCCCACCGACGTCGCGTTCCACCGCGACGCGGAGGCCGTCATCGAGCGTGCTCTCGCCGAGCAGGGGTTCCGGGTGCTGCTCGAGCGGGACGTGCCCGTCGACGCCACCGTGCTCCGGCCCGCCGCGATCCGGCACCAGCTGCCGATCCGGCAGTGGGTG
Source organism: Rhodococcus sp. T7 (assembly GCF_009872365.1). Lineage (NCBI taxonomy): Bacteria > Bacillati > Actinomycetota > Actinomycetes > Mycobacteriales > Nocardiaceae > Rhodococcus > Rhodococcus sp. T7. The sequence continues at coordinate 16,847 of NZ_WXYH01000378.1, read as the reverse complement.
TTCACCACGCCCGACGCGTGCGCCGACGAGGCCGAGTTCGACCGCCGCATCCACGACGCCCTCCTCGCGATCGAGGCCGTCGCGTACACCCAGCCGGACCTGGCCGGGCTGTACCCGCTGTCGCTCAGCGCCCGCACGCAGGTGCTCAAGGGCCGCCTCAACTCGAACGAGGTGATGCCCTACTTCCAGGACCTCGTCGACCCGGCGCACGCCATCCACACCCTGTACTTCCACACCCGGTTCTCCACCAACACCGACCCGCATCCGACGATGGCGCAGCCGTTCCGTCTGATGGCGCACAACGGTGAGCTCAACACCGACAAGAAGAACCGGCTGTCCGAGACGGCTCTCGCCCGTGCCCGCAACCGAGAGATCGTCCGTCCGCACGGTCAGTCCGACAGTTGTCGCCTCGACCAGACGCTGCAGAGCCGCGTCGTGGAGGACGGCCTGGACCTGGTGACCGCCGTCGTGTCGATGATGCCGCCGGCGTGGGAGAACGATTCCACCCTGTCGCCCGAGGTGCGGGCGATGCTCGAGTACTTCTCGCTGTACGAGGAGAAGAACGACGGTCCGGCCGCGCTGATCTTCGGTGACGGCATCGTCGTCGGCGCCCGGCTCGACCGGCTCGGTCTGCGTCCGCTGCGTTCGGTGGAGACGGACGAGTACCTGTGCGTCACGTCGGAGGCCGGGCAGATCGACTTCGACCCGAACACCGTGCTGCACCGCGGACGCATCGAGGCCGGCGGGATGCTGTACTTCGACCACCGCGTGGGCCGCTCGTACTCCACCGACGAGGCGCTGGAACTGCTCGCCGCCCGCAACGACTACCCCACGCTCGTCGCGGAGGCCCGCCGGACCATCGAGGCGCTGCCCGAGGTCGAGGCCGAGCCGGGTCCGCTGCGCTACAACGGCGACCTCGAGCGCACCCAGCGGTACGTCGCGTACTCGCACAACCAGGAAAGCTTCAAGTTCATGATGGACCCGATGCTCGCGTCGGGTCAGGAGAAGATCTCCGCGATGGGCTACGGCAACGCCATCAACGCGCTCTCCGATCAGGAGGGTGGTGTCGCCAAGTACTTCTCGCAGCGTTTCGCGCAGGTGACCAACCCGTCGCTGGACAGCATCCGTGAGGCCGACGGCATGACGCTGCGCGTCGCGCTGGGCGCCAAGCCGAACAGTGGCGCACAGTCGGCGCCGCAGATCGTGGTGCCCTCGCCGATCCTCACCCACATGGACATGCTGCGGATCCGCAAGCAGACCGAGACACCGGTCCAGCGGTTCCCGATGCTGTACACCCCGGTGCACGGCGACTCCGCCGCCAACGCGGCGGCGCTGGAGGCCGCGGTCGACGGTCTCTGCGACGAGGTGGAGACGTTCGCCCGCGAGCAGGGCGGCATCGCGATCCTCACCGACCGTCACGTGGCCACCGACCGTGCGGCGCTGCCGATGATCGTGGCGATCTCCGCGGTCAACCAGCGGCTGATCGAGGAGGGCCTGCGTCTGCGGGTGTCCGTCGTCGCCGAGAGCGGTCAGATCTCGTCTTCGCACCACGTCGCCGCCGCCCTCGGTTTCGGCGCGGCCGCGATCTACCCCCTAGCCGTCCGTCTGCGCGCCGAGGAGAAGTTCGCCGACGACGCCGACCAGGCGTTCAAGCGGTTCGCGAAGGCCGCCGAGAAGTCGCTGATGAAGACGATGGGCCGGGTCGGCCTGTGCACCGCCGAGAGCTACATCGGCGGCGAGTTCTTCGAACCCAACTACCTCGACACGGACGATCGGGTGCTGCGCCGCTACTTCGCGAATGTGAAGACGCCGGTCGGCGGTGTCGGGTTCGCCGTCATCGCGCAGGCCGTCGCGGACTGGCACCAGCGTGCGCTGTCGGTCACCGGGGAGAAGGACGTCCCGCTGCTCGGCCTGTTCAAGGAGCGCGCGGAGGGCGCGGGCCACTCGTACGGCACGGCGGCCGTGCGCGGCTTCGTCGACCTCACCGAGGAACCCATCGCGTTCGACACGGCGGGCACGCAGGACCACACGGAGTCGCTGCGACTGCTGCCGCTGAACCGGCTCGAGGACGCGTTCGGTCTCGACGACGACGCCTACCGCAACGCCGGTTTCCAGAAGTTGACGCAGGAGGCGATCGACCGCTTCGAGATCACCCCCGGCTACCGTGCGTTTGCGCGGACGATGGCCGACGAGCGAACCCGTCGTCCCGTAGCGCTGCGCGACGTCCTGGATCTGCCCGCCGATGTCACGTTCCTCACCACGGCGGCCGAGTTCCGCAAGCAGATGGGCCGCTTCTCCCGCAAGGGCAACAACAGCTTCGCGGTGCGCGGACTCGCATCCGAGGCCGTTGGCGACGACGGGTTCCGGCTCCGGCTCACCGGCCCTCACGCGGGCGAGGCCTCCGTGCTCGCGGCGCTCGGCGAGTCGCTGGTGATGCGGTTCGGTGACGACCTGCGCGAGCACCGCGTCGACGGCGACGCGCTGCTCGTGCGCACGTCCGGTGAGGCGCTGCGGTGCCTGTCGCTGCTGCGCACCGCTCCGGCGAGCCTGCCGATCGACCGGGTGCAGAAGGCCAGCGACATCACCCCGTTCCTCACGTCCGGCGCCATGAGCCACGGCGCGCTGAACTCCAACGCGCACGAGGCCGTCGCGCACGGCACCAACATGGTCGGCGGCATGTCGAACAGCGGTGAGGGCGGCGAGCACATCTCCCGCTACGGCACCATCCGCGGTTCCCGGATCAAGCAGTTCGCGTCGGGCCGCTTCGGTGTGTGGGCCGGCTACCTCGCCGACCCGATGCTCGAGGAACTCGAGATCAAGATCGCGCAGGGCGCCAAGCCCGGCGAGGGCGGGCAGCTGCCCGCACCGAAGGTGACCGTCGAGATCGCGGCCGCGCGCGGCGGCACTCCCGGCGTCGAACTCGTCTCTCCCCCACCGCATCACGACACGTACTCGATCGAGGACCTCGCGCAGCTGATCCACGACTGCAAGGCGGCGCGGGTCCGCGTCATCGTGAAGCTCGTGTCCTCGGAGGGCATCGGCACCATCGCGGTCGGTGTCGCGAAGGCCGGGGCCGACGTCATCAATGTGGCAGGCAACACCGGTGGCACCGGCGCCGCCGCGGTGACGAGCCTCAAGTACGCCGGACGGTCGGCGGAGATCGGCGTCGCCGAGGTCCATCAGGCGCTGTGCGCCAACGGTTTGCGGCAGAAGGTGCTGCTCCGCTGTTCCGGTGCGCACCAGACGGCCAGCGACGTGGTGAAGTCGGCGCTGCTCGGCGCGGACAGCTTCGAGTTCGGCACCACCGCCCTGATGATGCTCAAGTGCGTCATGGCCAAGAACTGCAACATCAAGTGCCCGGCCGGCCTGACCACCAACCCCGAGCTGTTCGACGGCGACCCGCGCGCGATGGCGCAGTACCTGCTCAACATCGCGCACGAGACCCGTGAGGTGCTGGCGGAACTGGGCATGTCCTCGCTGCGCGAGGCCCGGGGACGTTCGGATCTGCTGCAGCTGCTGGACCACCCGTCCAGCGTCGGCCAGCTCGACCTGCGCGCGATGCTCGCCGTGGTCGACGAGGTCACCATCGGCGATCCGGTGTACCTGGAGAAGGACTACACGCTCGACGACGGCTGGCTCGTGCAGCTGCGTGCCGCGCTGATCGAGCAGGGCGAGGCCACCGTCGAACTCGGCGACGGCGTGCATCTGAGCAACCGCAACAAGAGCGTCGGCGCTCAGCTGGCGGTCGACATCGAGCGGATGCTCAATCACGAGCTCACCGAGGTCGCGCTGCCCGCCGTGCTCCGCGACGAACGCGGCCGTGGCTACCTGCGCGACGGCAGTGTCCGGATCGCGACGTCCGGGTCCGCGGGCCTGTCGTACGGCGCGTTCTGCAACGACGGCATGGCCCTGGTCCACACCGGCACCGCCAACGACGGCGTCGGCAAGGGCGCCAACGGCGGCAGCATCGTCGTGCGCTCCCCCGGCGGCGGTTCGGACCGCCACGGCGGCAACGTGCTGATCGGCAACTTCGCGCTGTTCGGCGCGACCGGTGGCCGCACTTTCGTCGAGGGCCAGGCGGGTGACCGCTTCGCCGTGCGCAACTCGGGTGCCACCGCGGTCGTCGAGGGTGTCGGCGACTTCGCCTGCGAGTACATGACCAACGGCGCCGTCCTCAACCTCGGCGGCTTCGGCAAGGGCGTCGGCAACGGCATGAGCGGTGGCTTCGTCTACCAGTACGACCCCGAGAACAAGCTGCCCGGCAAGGCCAGCGCGGACTCGATCCTGCTCGGGTCGATCACCGGCGACGACGAGCACGCCGCGCTGCACCGTCAGGCCGTGCACGTGCTGCTCGGGTGGCACCTCGAGGCCACCGGCTCCGCCAAGGCGGCGTGGCTGCTGGAGAACTGGGAGACCGAGCAGCACCACTTCGTGTACGGCATGCCGCGCGCGCTGCTGCAGTACCAGGACAGCGACGAGATCCTGAAGGCCAAGCCCCGCAAGGACCTGGCCGACGAACTGGCCGCCGCGCTGGTCGGGCACCAGGTGCGCAAGTTCAAGCTGGACTACCGGGACGGTCACGCCGTGCTGGACGGCGCCGTCCCCGGCTACGGCGAGGCCGACACCGAGGCGATGTTCGCGCTGCTGAACAACTACACCGTGCTGAACGCGGCGCAGGAGATGGCGCTGTCCAAGCTGCCCGGTGTCACCGATCCGTCCGACCCGGCCGTCGACAAGGCCGTCCGCAACCTGCTGCTCACCGAGGACTTCTTCCTCATGCAGCGGTTGCAGCGGTACGCACGGGAAGCGTTGAAGGACTACAGCGACGAGGATCTGGCCGTGATGGTCGCGGCCAAGCGGCTCGCCGACTACAAGGATGCGCTGCGCCGCCGCAACGTCCGGTCCATCGACGCCCCCGGCACGTATGGCTGGATCCTGCACCAGGATGCGAAGAACGTCGACAAGATCGGCCGGCTGCCCGGTTTCGAGGAGCTGTTCGCGCAGCACGCCCTCCCCGATCTGATCCCTGCGAGAGACGTGGTGCCCTCATGAAATTGCCCTACATCCCCCAGGACGCCCCGTTCAGTGAAGACCAGCGCGTCTGGCTCACCGGCTTCCTCGCCGGAATGAGCTCGCGTCTCGTCGTCGGCGGCTCCGACGCGCCCGCCGCCGCCGGTGGGCAGCTGCCCGCCATGCACGTGCTGTACGGCAGCCAGACCGGGAACGCCGAGGGTGTCGCGGAAGACGCTGCGGCCGCGGCACGTTCGCACGGTTTCGCGCCGGTCGTGAGCGCCCTCGACGACGTCGACACGGACGCACTCGCCGCGATGCAGCGCGTCCTCGTCGTCACCTCCACCTACGGTGAGGGCGAGATGCCCGACAACGCCGAACTGTTCTGGCAGGCGCTGGCCGCGGAGACCGCACCACGGCTCGAGACCACCGACTTCGCGGTGCTCGCACTCGGCGACACCGGGTACGACGGGTACTGCCAGGCCGGCAAGATGATCGACACGAGGCTCGAGCAGCTCGGGGCCCACCGCGTCACGCCGCGCGTCGACTGCGACGTCGACTACGAGGACGCCGCCGCCGCGTGGGTCGCCGACACGCTGCCGTTGTTCGCGGCCGTCGAAGGCATTCGCGGCGAGTCCGCCGTTGCCGACGTCGCCGAGCCGGTGACGAAACCGGCCCGCACCCGGTCGCAGTGGAACCGCAAGAACCCCTACGGTTCCACGCTGTCCGTGAACCGGCGGCTGTCGAGCGAGGAGTCCGCGAAGGAGATCCGCCACTACGAGTTCGCGCTCGCCGACAGCGGTCTCGAATACGAGGCCGGTGACGCGCTCGGTGTGATGCCGATCAACGATCCCGCCCTCGTCGACGCCCTCGTCGACCGGCTGGGCATCCCGGCCGATGCCGCCGTCACCGGCAAGGAGCGGCCGTTCAGCGACCTGCTGCTGCACGCGTACGAGATCTCCACGCCGAGCCACGAATTCATCGACGAGATCGAGAAGCGGGCGGGCGACGAAGAGCTGAGCCACGTGCTGCGGCACGGCGACAAGGAGGCCCTCGACGCCTGGTTGTGGGGCAAGGACGTGCTCGACCTGCTGCTCCTCGAACCGTCCGTGACGCTGACCGCGGACGAGTTCGTCGGACTGCTGAAGCCGTTGCAGCACCGGGCATACTCCATCTCCTCCAGCCCGCTGGCCAACCCGGGCAGCGTGCACCTGACTGTCGCCAGCGTCCGCCACAGCTCGGCCGGACGCGACCGCGGCGGCGTGTGCTCGACCTTCCTCGCCGATCGGATCGCCGAGGGCGGCAACGGCGGCATCTTCGTGTCGAAGAACAAGTCGTTCCGCGTGCCTGCGAACGACGACGCACCGATGATCATGGTCGGCCCGGGCACCGGCATCGCGCCGTTCCGCGCGTTCCTGCAGGAGCGGCAGGCGCGGGGCGCGTCGGGACGCAACTGGCTGTTCTTCGGCGACCAGCACCGCGCGTCGGACTACATCTACGAGGAGGAGATCGCCGCGATGAGCGACAGCGGTCTGCTCACCCGCCTCGACCTCGCCTTCTCCCGCGACCAGGCGGAAAAGATCTACGTGCAGAACCGGATGATCGAGAACGGCGCCGAGTTGTTCGCCTGGCTCGAGGACGGCGGCCACTTCTACGTGTGCGGCGACGCCACCCGCATGGCGAAGGACGTCGACCGGGCCCTGCACGAGGTGATCGCCACCCATGGCACCCTTTCCACCGAGCAGGCCGCCGACTACGTGACCAAGCTCAAGAAGGAAAAGCGCTACCTGCGCGACGTGTACTGACCACGTCGGCAGCTACTCACGAGGAGCAAGAACAATGGCAGTGGTGATTCTGTACGGCAGCGAGGGCGGGACCTCCGAACTGGTGGCCGACAACATCGCCGACGTGCTCGGCGACTACGGCGACACGTCCCTGTACGACATGATGGAATTCGATGCGGGTGATCTCGATCCCGCGAACTTCCACGTCATCGTGTGCTCCACGTACGGTGAGGGCGAGCTGCCCACCGGCGCGGAACCCTTCTTCGAGGGGCTCGAGGAGGACGAACCCGACCTCACCGGCATGCAGTTCGCGCTGTTCGGCCTCGGCGACAAGGTGTACGAGGAGACGTACAACCGCGGCGGCGAGATCATGGCCGAGAAGCTGATCGCCCTCGGCGCGGTCCAGGTCGGCGAGCATGGTCGGCACGACGGCTCCGGCTCCGTTCGCCCGAAGGATCAGGCCGAGGAGTGGGCCAAGAACATCGGCGAGGAATTCCTGGGCTGACACCCTCAGACCGGGAGCCGCGACTGCACGCTCCGCACCCAGTCGCGGCTCCCGTCGAGGTAGCGGTCCCGCGCCGACGCGAACAGGCGGACGCTGTCGGCGCCGGGCCAGTCCGCGGGCAGCATCCCTTCCGGCAGGCCCGGGTCGATGTACGGGATGATGCGCCATTCGTCGAGCAGCGGCACGAAGCGCACGAACGCTTCGCGCGGCGACACCTCCTCCGTGGCAGCGAGTGCGACGCGGTGGCGGTCGAGGAAGTCGCGGTGCCGCGCAGCGATGCCGCCCAGATCCCACCACCGGGCCGCCGCGTCCCCCATCGAATCGGGGACGAACACCGACGTCGACACGAACGTGGTCACGTACTCGGACAGGCCCAGCGCGTCGACGATGTCCCCGACCTCGCCGGCGAGGTGTTCGGGGGCGATCCACAGTCCCGGCGACACGATTCCGCACCCGATCCAGCCGAGCCGCCGACGCAACTGGTGCCGCGCCGCTCGCTGCGCTTCGGGGATGGTGAACGAGATCAGCCGCCACGGATCGGTGTCCGCCATCTGCCGGAAACCGAAGATCCGCGGATCGCCGCGGGTGAACATCGACTCTGCCTGCTCGGTCACCTCGTACCCACTACGGCCGTCGCGGGCGTGGGGGCGGAGCACCCCCTTCTTCTTCAGCCGAGCCACCGCGATGCGCGTCGATTCAGGCGGGATGCCTACCGCCTGCATCACTTCCACGAAATCGGCGATCGCCACCCACCCGCCGACGTCGCGCACGTACGCACCGAGCACGGTGCGGATCAGTGACGTGGCGCTGCCCGGTCGCGAATCGAAGTCGTCGAGGATCGCGCTCGCCGGTTCAGTCGGCGAGTTCATCACGGATCGCGAGTATTCCGGCGCACACCTCGCCGAAACTCGTGCTCAGCGGGCTCAGGCCGAGGCGCAGTCCCTGCGGGGCCCGGAAATCGGGTATGACGCCCTTCGTCCACAGTCGCTGGACGACGGCCTCGAACCGCGGGTGGTCGATGATGACGTGGCCGCCCCGCTCGGCGGAATTCTCCGGTGATCCGATCTCCACGCCCAGCGGAATCAGCACCTCGCGCACGAGGTCGAGTGCGTACTCGGTCAGGGCGATCGACTTGTCCCGCACGGCGTCCATCCCGACCTCACCCAGGAGGGCCAGGGTGTCCTGCAGTGCGATCATGCCGAGGACCGACGGCGTCCCGCTGATCACGCGCCGGACGCCCGGCGCCGGCTCGTAGCCCTGCGCCATCGCAAATGGGTTTTCGCGGCCCATCCAGCCCCAGATCGGCTGCACGAAGTCCTGCTGGAGGTCGGCCCGGACGTACGCAAACGCCGGTGAGCCGGGTCCGCCGTTCAGGTACTTGTACGTGCACCCCACCGCCAGGTCGACACCCCACGCGTCGAGGTCGAGGGGGACCGAGCCGACGGAGTGGCACAGGTCGAGCAGCAGCAGCGCGCCCGCCTCGTGCACCACCCGGGCGGCCCCCGCCGCGTCCACCAGGTAGCCCGAGCGGTACGCGACGTGGCTGAGAACGACGAGCGCGGTCTGTTCGGAAACCACGGACCGCAGGTCGTCGACGGTGACACCGCCGCGGGTATCCGACTCGATCCATCGGAGAGTGAGCCCGAGTTCGCCGGCGATGGATTCGAGCACGTACCGGTCCGTCGGAAAGTTGTCGCGGTCCACGACGATCTCGGTGCGACCCGGCCGCAACGCGAGCCCACCCCGCGCCAGTTTGTACAGCAGGACCGTCGTCGAGTCGCCGATGGTGGTCTGACCGGCGGCCGCGCCCAGCGACACCCGCGCGAGGGTGTCGCCGATCGTGATCGGCAGTTCGTACCACTCCTCGTCCCACCCGCGGATCAACCGGCCACCCCACGACTGCGTGACGAACGCGGTGATCCGCTCGGCGCTCGCCTTGGTGGGCCTGCCGAGCGAGTTCCCGTCGAGGTAGGCGGGCACCGACGGGTCGTCGGCGCCGATGAACAAGTCGCGGTACGCGCGCAGCGGGTCCGCGGCGTCGAGGTCCGCGGCGCGGGCCGCCAGCACATCCGTCGACGTGGTCATCATCGCCCGATCTCGGTGCGCACGGCCAGGAGTTCCGGGAAGAATGTCAGTTCGAGGGCCTTCTGCAGAAACCCCACACCGCTGGATCCTCCCGTCCCGGACTTCATCCCGATGGTCCGCAGCACGGTGCGCATGTGGCGGAAGCGCCACAGCTGAAAGTTCTCCTCGAGGTCGACGAATTCCTCGAACGCCTCGTAGACGGCCCAGTGCTCCTCGGAATTCTCGTACACGAACTTGATCAGCGGCATCAGGTCGTCGTTCAGGCTGTAGGCGGCGGTCACATCGCGGTTCAGCGCGGACGCCGGCACGTCGTATCCGAGCCGCGACAGGCACTGCCAGAACGCGTCGTACAGACTCGGCTCGCGGAGCAGCCGGTCGAGCAGTTCGTGGGCGGCGGGATCGGCCTCGAACACCTTCAGCATCCCGGCGTTCTTGTTGCCGAGCACGAACTCGACCGCGCGGTACTGATAGGACTGGAACCCGGACGAATTGCCGAGGAACTGCCGGAACTCGGAGTACTCGGTGGGCGTCAGCGTGGCCAGCACCGACCACTGCTCGGTCAGCGTCTTCTGGATGTGCTTGACGCGCGCCACGCACTTGAGCGCCCTGCCGATGTCGTCCGCATCGAAAGCGTCTCGGGCCGCGAGGGTTTCGTGCAGGACGAGCTTCAGCCAGAGTTCGGTGGTCTGGTGCTGGATGATGAACAGCAGCTCGTCGTGATGCTCGGGCCTGCTCACCGGTTTCTGCGCGCTCAGCAGGGTGTCGAGGTCCAGGTACGAGCCGTAGCTCATCCGCTCGCTGAAATCGGTGACGATCTCTTTCTCGATGGCTCTGGTATTGGCCTGCACGCCCATGGCCGTCCTCACTGCTGGTGTTCGAGTACCGGACTCCGACCTCCATATTACATAATCGTGGCGACCGCTACAGTTATCGAATACCCGCTGGCTCGCTCCTCTGACCTCAGGCCAACTCGGCCGCCCACTCGGCGAAGCTCTGCCAGCCCACCTCGGGGTAGAGCCGGCGCAGTTCGCCGATGTTCGCGTCGTACCCCGTGTCGGTGAGGAAGCGGAACATCGCGCGCATGTCCGGCGATGCGATGGCGTCCGCGTCGGACGAATGAGCATGCACCGGTGTGCCCAGCACTTCACCGAGCACTTCGGCCATTCGAAGTGGCGTCGGATCGTCCGATGCCAGGTCGATTCTGGTCCCGGCAAATCGGTCCGGATCCTCGAACACGAGGGCGACGAACCGACCGAGGTCTCGCCGCGACAACTGCTGCAGCGGGGTATCGACCGGCAGTGGCAGATCGAGTCGGCCTCGGCGGATGCCGTCGAGGCCGCCGAGCAGGTTGTCGTAGAAGTAGGTCGGCCCGACGATCGTGTACGAGACCGAGGAATCCCGCAGCAACGCCTCGGTCACGGCCTTCGTCTCGAAATGTGGCACCCCGGTGCTCTTGTCCGCGTCGGCTACCGAAGAGAACACCACGTGCGGAACACCGGAGTCACCGAACGCGCCGACGAGCGCGGCACCCTGAGCGATCTCCGCCTCCGGGCCGTCTTCAAAAGGCGTCGTCATGGCGAACACGCCCGCACATCCGTCGACTGCAGACGCGATCGCCGCCCGATCGGTGATGTCCGCCACGGCGATGTCGACTCCTCGCAGGCGCAATGCCTCTGAGCGAGAAGAGCTTCGACGGACGAGCGCCCGGACCTCACGCCCTCGCTCGAGCAACGCGTCGACGACAGTGCCTCCCTGACCACCCGTCGCTCCGACGACTGCATACGGCTCACCCATGGGCACAACCTCTCTCCTCCTCGACCGCGCCAGCGTACTCGCAGGCCCGATCCGCGGCGGCCACAGAGTTGGTGACCCGAACCTGTGCGCCGAGCAGGCATTCGAGCACCCCACTGCCGGGTCGTTGAAGTCCACGTGACCCACCTGAACGCCGGCGTTCGTTCGGAGATCGCGATGTCCACCTTCACACCAGCCGACGAGGACACGGCGTCGAAACTGCCCACCGCGGCCTGCCGGCGATGATTTTGCGGCCCGGGTCGTGTCAGTACTCGTATGAGAACACTCGCGATTACCCAGAACATCACCCTCGACGGCTCGATCGAGATGCTCGGCGACTGGTTCGACCCGGCAGACCAGGATCCACAGCTGCTGGAAGCGACCAACCGGCAGTCCGAGCGGGCGGACGCCATGTTGCTGGGCCGGCAGACGTTCGAGGACTTCCGCAGCTACTGGCCACACCAGACCGACGACCGGACCGGCATCACCGATGAGCTGAATCAGATTCAGAAGTACGTCGTCTCCTCCACCATGTCCGACCCCGAGTGGCGGAACTCGACCGTGCTCACGGGCGACTGGATCGCTCAGGTGCGAGCCCTGAAGGGGCAGGAGGGCCGCGACATCATCGTCACGGGCAGCGTCACGCTGACCCATGCCCTGATCGAGTCCGGCCTGGTCGACGAGTACCGGCTGTTCGTATACCCCGTCGTCCAGGGTCGGGGACGACGGCTGTTTCCGGACGGGTACGAGACGCCGAGGCTGCAGCTGGTCGAGGCCCGCGGCTTCCAGAACGGCGTCTCCCTGCTGCACTACACCGTCTGAGGACTCCACCGATGCCGGTCGGCTGGCTCGCTCACTCCTCGGACGACCGAGCGTCACGCATCCGCCGCGCCAGCTCCTGCGCATCAACGACGTCCCCGCCCTCGACGTCGGCCCGGCCGGCGAGATGCGAGGCCAGCAGATCCGTATCCGACAGCACCGCGATCGTCTCCCGCAACGCGTCGTAGTCGTCGGCACCCAGCAGAACCGCGGCGCGGTGCCCGTTGCGGGTGATCTCGAACCGCTCATGGGTGCGTTCGGCCTCCTCGACCAGCCGCGGCAGCTGGGCTTGGGCATCGGAAACAGGAAGCGTCGTCATGTACGTATTCAAGCCCAAAATGTGCGCACCTACCGCTCCGCGTCAGCAGGAGCTGTGGTGGTGGTGATCGTCGGTGTGGGTCTCTTCGTCCGCGTCGGTAGCTCTGGTGGTGGTGGCAGCAACCAGGTGGTGGTCGGCTCGGTCGTCCGTGTCACGGGGAGCACCTCGAACGTCGTCTGCACCACCATCGACGGGATCGGCCCGCACCGCAGACCGGCCACCTGGAAACCGCGGACGCCGCGGTTCGGCACCGACGCGCGGAAGTCCGCGACGCTGCCGACTTGACGGGTCTCGCCCAGGACGCGATCGCCGAACTCCACCGACCACGGTCCGCCACAGGTCGGAAGATTCGTCGCGTGATACTGGATCCGGTCGCCCGGCTGCCCGCTCGGCGGAGTGACGAAGAGGACCGGCCCACCGGGATCGAGCATGCGCGCCGCTTCCCTGTCGGGTTCGCTCGACGCACCGCCGCTGGTATGAACTGCGAGCAGCACAGCAACCGTCCCGACGAATGTCGTCGCCGCCAACCAGGGTGTCTGTCGCACCGGTCTCACCTCGCACCCTCAATTATGCGGCTTGGCCGCCCACTGCAGGCCTGTCTCCTCGTCGTACAACGTGGTCGACGGGTACCAGTCGGGGTGTGGGGCGGCCCGTCCGGTGATGCGTCGGTACTGCGCCGGCCACCGGTCGGCAACGCCGAAGGCGAAGGCGTAGGGGACGGCGGCGAGGAAGCATTCACGGACCGCGGCGGACCCGATCGTCGTCGACCGGCCCGACAGCACGCGTTCGAACCCGGCGGCACCCGCCCACACTTGCCGCCCCGTCGGCGTGTGCCGAAGACCCGTTCCCGCCGCGAACACGCCGAGGGAGCCGATGACGAACGCGACGAAGGGAACCCCGAGGATCGTGGGACCGAGTACGCCGAGGAATCCGAGTGCGGCGAGAACCGTGCACAGGCAGGCCATCGCCCGCCCGATCCACGACCTGACCGCGAGCACGAGCAGATCGTCCTGCGCCGCCCACGACCGGCATTCGTCGGACATCGCGCGCATGCCCTCTCTGACCGCGCAGCCGGATGTCGGCGAGCCGTCGGCAACGAATACCCCACCCGGAGAACGGATTCCGAGGTGCTCGGCGAACACCCGTGAAATGGGGTCGATCTGCCTCCACCGTTGCGGGGTACCGATCCCCTCGATCTGCCACAGGCCGTCGTCGACCAAGGTCAGCCGGACCACCGACTGCTCGGCCAGGTGCAGCAGTGTCGCCGTCGGCGCGCCGTCGCCGATCCACTTCCGCACGACGAATTCGGTCTGCGCAGGCCCGAGGCCGGGCACGGGTCCGTACCGCACCGGCGGCTCGGGGAGTTTCTCGCGGGCACTTCGCGACCACAGCCGACCCGCGCCCCACGCGACGACCGACAGCCCGACGGCGACCGCGGCGAGCCCGAACGAGTCGCCGACGATCGCCGCGAGCCCACGCGCATTCGACGTCGGCCCCCACACCAGGGGAAACAGCAGTCCTGTGCACGCCGAGACGCCGAGGAGTACGGCAACGGCAACGCGCATCCTCGCCGCATCCGACGCGCGACCCCGCGCCACGCTGCGGATCTCCTCACCGGAATCGGGCTGGTACTCATCGCCGTTGTCGTACATTCGCCTACCTCGTCGCCGGGAATTCGCTGATACCGCAATCCTCGGCACATCCGCCCCCGGCAACCAGACGACACAGGGACTACCGGCCCCACCTCGAGGTGCACGATTCCTCACCCCATCGGGGACGACGCTCCCCCGCACGGTGTGTTGCGTCGCCTCCCTTTCCGAACGCGATTCACCAGTCCGCGATCACCGGGACGACGCGTTCGCCCAGGATCTCGAGGGGCGTGATCGCCGCGACCTGCGGCACCCATCCGTGAACGTGGGTGACGCCGAGCTTCGACAGGTCCTCGAGTTGACCGAGCAAGCTGTCCACGTTCTGTCCGTCCGCACCCGGGTCGAGCGGGAACATCACGGTCTTCTCGATGGCGTCGTAGTCGGTACCGAGTGCGGTGCAATGATTCCTCAGCACGTCCAGCTTGTGGGCGACCTCGGGTCCGCCGAACAAATTGCAGGCCTGTGCGTACTGCGCGACCAGCCGAAGCGTCTTCTTCTCACCCGCGCCGCCGATGAGGATGGGCGGGTGTGGGCGCCGTAGCGGCTGCGGCACGTTCATGGTGCGGCCGAGCCGGTAGTGCTTGCCCTCGAACGGTCCGTCGTTCTCGCTCCACATCTGCAGGCAGATCTGCAGTGTCTCCTCGAGTCGCTCGAAGCGTTCGGCCGTCGGCGGGAAGTGAAGGCCCAGTCCGACACTCTCGTCCTCGTTCCAGGCGGCGCCGATCCCGAGGTACGCGCGCCCCTTGGACAGGACGTCGAGCGTGCTCAAGGCCTTGGCGAGGAGGCCCGGCTCGCGGTAGACGGTGGCGGTGACCCAGGCCAGCAGGTCCACCTTCTCGGTGACGGCGGCAAGGAATCCGAGGGTGGTGTACGCCTCGAGCATCTCGGTGTCGATCGGTCCCACCGGTTCGATCTGCCAGAGATGATCCATGACGCTGAGCTTGGAGAAACCCGCGTCCTCGGCGGTGACGGCAATGCGGCGCAGGTCGTCCGAGAGGTTCGACGGTCCGGCGGGAAAGGTGAAGTCGGCGATGTGCAGTCCAAGTTCCATAGCTCCCCACGGTAAACCTGTTGCCGCCCGCTACCCAGGGATCGCCGGTACCACCCAGACGTGCCCTCGCCAGAAGTCCTCACGGGTACGTACGGTGACCCGGTGACCGAATCTGCTCGCCGACTCGACGTCGTCTTCGCACCCGGGACCGTCGCGCACAGGGGAACCGCCGCGGAACTCCTCGGCCGGGCTCTGGATGCGCGCGGCCTCTCCGCCGAGGTGACGTTCGCCGCGGACACCGCGGATCTGCAGCGCGCCGTGCGGGCGGCGGCGGGCCGGGGAGAGTTCGTCGTCATACCCGGCGCCGGAGCAGCGTTCACCGGTCCGGCCTGCGGGGCGATCCGCGTCGATTTCGGGGACTGCGAGCCGGACCGCTCCGACGGCATCCGGGCCCACATCCGCGAGCGGGGACTCGACGGACTCCGATTCGCGGTCGACAGCTGGTACCACCACCGCTTTCACCCCGGCACGATCGTGCACTACGGCGACGACCCCGATCAGCGCGCCGAACTGCGGGTCCCGGACGGCGCCGGACCGTTCCCCGTCGCCGTGCTGATCCACGGCGGATATTGGCGTCCCCGTTGGGAGTTCGATCTGATGGACAGGCTGGCAGTGGACCTGAGAGCCCGCGGGTACGTGACGTTGAACGTCGAGTACCGGCGCCCCGCCGAGAAAAGATGGGCAGCGATGACGTCCGACGTCGCCGCCGCCCTGCAAGCCGCCGGGTCTGCCCCGGAAGTTGATCCGGGACGCGTCGTGATCCTCGGCCACTCGGCCGGCGGTCAGCTCGCCCTGCGCGCCGCCGCCGACGCCGTCGCCGACCGGGCTGCGGTGCGTCCGGCGCTGGCCGTCAGCCTCGCCGGGGTGCTGAATCTGCGACTCGCCGACGACCGCCGACTCGGCGAGGGCGCGGTCGCGACCGCCGTCGGTGGCCACTGGGCCGAAGACCGGGCGACGTACGAACGGTCGTCACCGCTCCATCGGCTGCCGCTCGGTGTCCCGCAACTCGTCGCGTGCGCCGTGGGCGACGAGCCGGATCTGCTGGAGATGAGCAGGGAATACCACGCGACCGCAGCGGAGACCCCCGACGACGTCACCCTGATCGAGGGCCCCGGCGATCACTTCGCCGTCATCGATCCCGCAAGCGAGATCTGGCGAAGGATCGCCGGCGCAATCGATGCCCGGATCAGACCTCGGACAGCGTAGACACCGTCGACTGCAGCCCGGCCCCCACGCGACCGCGCAGCAGGTCCGCGCAGCGCTCGGCCATCGTCATGACCGTGATGTTCGGGTTGACGTGCGGCAGTTTCGGCATCGCCGACGCGTCGACCACCCGCAGTCCTCGCACCCCCTTGACCCGCAGTTCGGGATCGAGCACCGCCATCGGATCGTCGACGCCGCCCATCCGGGCCGTGCCCGCCGGGTGATACACGGTGTTGTGGGTCTTGTGGATGTAGTCGAGGATCTCCTCGTCGGTCACCGCATCCGGTCCCGGCGCCAGTTCACGGGCGATCCACCCGCGCAGCGCCTTCTGCTCGGCGATCGTGCGGGCCAGCCTCACCCCGGACAGCATCACCCGGTCGTCGTGGCCCTCACTGTCGGTGAAGTACCGGGGATCGACCTTCGCGCGGTCGCGGAAGTCGCGCGAGCGGAGCCGCACAGTTCCGCGGGAACGGCCCTGAGTGACGTTGGGCGTCAGGCAGAATCCGTTGTCCGTGGTGGGGTAGCCCCACCGCAGGGTGTTCATGTCGAACGGGACGCTGCCGTAGTGCATCATCAGGTCGGGATGGTTCAGCCCCTCCTCGGTGGTGGCGAACAGGCCGATCTCCCACCA
>NZ_WXYH01000377.1:0-144148 GCF_009872365.1 Rhodococcus sp. T7 | reverse complement strand
GTGCGGTGCAGCACAGCCGCCTCCTCGAGCGGCCCTCACGGATCCAGTCGCGGTACGGCTGGGCACGCGGGCCCGCACATTGGTTCCTGCCGGAACACGCGCTCCACCGACAGGTCACGGTTTCGGCGAGGGCCGGGGCCCACGCATTGCGCCGTAAACCTATCCGACATCACCCGCCAACCGGGCGAAATCACGGCGAACGTCGCGAATAGGACGCAATCCGTGACCCGACCGCAACCCGCCGCTCGACGTGTTCGCGCCGATCAGAGCGCCAGCTTGGCCAGCATGTCCCTGGCCGTCTCCGCCGACTTCGGCTCGCACAGCACGTCGTACCGCCCGGCGACCAGCTGCATCGTCGACGCGAAGTCCCGGGTGCCCCGCGTCGCCGCGTACGGGATCGTCGTGGAGATCAGTCCGAAGATGATGCCGCCGACGATGCCGACGACGAGCGGCGCCAGGAAACCGCCCGTGACGATGCCCAGCAGCAGACCGAAGAACACGCCGAGCCACGCGCCCGAAACGATGCCCCCGCCAATCACTTTCGCCCAGGTGAGGCGGCCCAGCACCCGCTCCACCTGCATGAGGTTGACCCCCACGATGGTGACGTCCTCCACCGAGAATTCCTGATCGGAGAGATAGTCGACGGCGCGCTGCGCCTCCGCGTAGGTGGGATACGAACCGATGGGCCAGCCCGTGGGGGGTTCCGGCAGAGCCCCGCGCCGCGCCCCGTTGGACTGTCCGAGTGGATTCGTCATCGTCAGCTGGTCTCCTCGTGTGGTTACCGCAGGATCGGTCCTGTGAGAACCATTCTGCCTGCCAGGACTACTTCGCGTCGGGCCGCACGAACTCGGTGGTCCGTTTCATACCCGCGGCGCGCCCCTTGGCGGAGATCACGAGCGCCATCTTGCGACTCGCCTCGTCGATCATCTCGTCGCCTAGCATCACGGCACCGCGACCGCCGCCCGCGGCGGACGTGTGGAACTCGTAGGCGTCCAGGATCAGTTCGGCCCGGTCGTAATCGTCCTGGCGGGGGCTGAACACGTCGTTCGCCGCCTCGATCTGCGTGGGATGCAGCACCCACTTGCCGTCGAAACCGAGCGCGGCCGTGCGCTGCGCCGACCGCCGGAACGCCTCCACGTCGCGGATCTGGAGGTAGGGACCGTCGATGGCCTGCACGCCGTGCGCGCGGGCCGCCATCAGGATGGTCATCAGGATGTGGTGGTAGGCGTCGCCGCGGTCGTAGCCGTCCGGCTGCTCCCCCACGACCAGCGTGCGCATGTTGATGCTCGCCATGAAATCGGCGGGACCGAACACCAGGGTCTGCACGCGCGGGCTGGCCGTCGCGATGGCGTTGATGTTGGTGAGCCCGATCGCGTTCTCGATCTGCGGTTCGATGCCGATCCGGCCGACCTCGAGCCCGTTCGCCTTCTCCACCTGCGTCAATAGCAGGTCCAGGGCCTGAACATGGCTGGCGTCCGGCACTTTCGGCAGCAAAATCGCGTCGAGGTGGGCACCCGCCCGCCCCACGACCTCGACGACGTCGGCGTACGTCCACTCCGTGGTCCAGTCGTTGACCCGGACCACCTTGATCTGCTCGCCCCACCCGTCCTCGGCGAGCGCGTCGCCGATGGTGCCGCGGGCTTCCTGCTTGGCGAGCGGCGCCACCGCGTCCTCGAGATCGAGGAAGATCTCGTCGGCGGGCAGCCCCTTCGCCTTGTCGATCATCTTGCGGCTGCTGCCCGGAACGGCGAGAACAGATCGCCGTGGCCTGTAGACGGAACTCATGACGGACGATCCTCCACTTTCGCAGGTGTTCGATTCCCTGTATCTCTATACAAGGATCTAGCCTGGCAATCATGGCAGCTGCGAACAAGGTTTTTGCAGCCAGGCTGGCCGGCCTGGTGGTGCTCGGCCCCGACGGGGAGTCGATCGGCCGCGTCCGGGACGTGGTGATCACCGCCCGCGTCGGCAGGCAGCAGCCGCGCGTGCTCGGGCTCGTCATCGAATTGTTCACGCGCAAACGCATCTTCGTCCCGATGCTCCGCGTCACCGCCATCGAACCCAGCTCGGTGACCCTCACGACGGGCAACGTCAGTCTCCGCCGATTCCAGCAGCGGCCCGGCGAGGTCCTGGCCCTCGCCCAGGTGGCGGATTCCCACGTGCGCGTGGACGACCCGGAACTCGAGGAACTGCGGGACGCCGACATCATCGTCGTCGACCTGGGCATCGAGCAGACCCGTACCCGGGACTGGGTGGTGTCGAAGGTCGCGGTGCGCGGGCACCGTGGCAGGCTCGGCCGTCGGGCCGCCATGCACGTCGTCGGGTGGCAGCACGTGCAGGGACTCACGCAGACCGACCTGGCGATGCCCGGCCAGGGCGTCTCGGCCCTGCTCACCCAGTTCGAGGGGATGCGGGCTGCCGACGTCGCGAACGCGATGCGCCTCCTGCCGGAGAAGCGCCGCCACGAACTCGCGCTCGCACTCGACGACGAGCGCCTCGCCGACGTCGTCCAGGAACTGCCCGCCGACGACCAGACGGATCTGCTCATGCACCTCGAGGTGGAGCGGGCCGCCGACGTCCTCGAGGCCATGGATCCCGACGACGCCGCGGACCTCCTCGGTGAGCTTCCCGAAACCGAGGCCGAATCGCTGCTGCAGCTGATGGATCCACAGGACTCCGAGCCGGTCCGCCGCCTGCTCGAGCACTCACCCGACACCGCGGGCGGTCTCATGACACCGGAGCCGGTGGTCCTCACCGCGTCGACGACGGTCGCCGAGGCCCTGGCCCGCGCCCGGATCTCGGACGTGACCCCCGCCCTCGCGAGCATGGTGTTCGTCGTCCGTCCACCGACCGCGACGCCGACCGGCCGCTACCTGGGATGCGTCCACCTGCAGAAACTGCTGCGCGAACCGCCCGCCAGCCTCGTCGGCGGGCTGCTCGACACCGACATGCCGCGGCTCGCGCCCGAGGATTCCCTGACGTCGGTGACCCGCTACTTCGCGACCTACAACCTGGTGTGCGGGCCCGTGGTCGACGACGAGGATCACCTGATCGGCGCGGTCACCGTCGACGACGTCCTGGACCATCTCCTCCCCGAGGATTGGCGTGAAGAGGAGATCGACGTATGAGCGAGAAGTCCCCCAGCGCGGCTGCTCGGAGCCTGTCGGACCGGCAGCGACTCGACACCCCCCGCGGCACCCGGCGTTTCCGGGTCACGTACGACGTGGAGGCCGTCGGACGGGCCAGCGAGAACTTCGCCCGGTTCCTCGGCACGGGCCGCTACCTGATGATCCAGACGGTGATCGTGATCGTGTGGATCGTCATCAACGTCTTCGCCGTCGGCCTGCAGTGGGATCCGTACCCGTTCATCCTCCTCAACCTGGCGTTCTCCACCCAGGCCGCCTACGCGGCGCCGCTGATCCTGCTGGCGCAGAACCGCCAGGAGAACCGCGACCGTGTCTCCCTCGAGGAGGACCGCTCCCGCGCCGAGCAGACGAAGGCGGACACCGAGTTCCTCGCCCGGGAATTGGCCGCGCTGCGCATCGCGATCGGCGAGGTAGCCACCCGCGATTACCTGCGGCGCGAACTCGACGAGATCAAGACGCTGCTGGCCGACGAGGAAGACACGCGCCCCCGGCGGAAATGAGGCCGGCGAAATCCCCCCAAACTCCGGCACGGCCAATCACGGATATGTAACGTCAGTCACATCTTCTCGGATGTATGCGGTGTGCACAGACGAAGAGCACCGCAGGGGGTGATCGAGTGCGGATACGTGGACTGTTGACGGTGACTGCCCTTACCGTGGGCGCAGTCGCCACCCTCGGGTCCTCGACCGGCGGTTCCGCGATCAGCGGCGCAACCGCGAGCACCACCGTCTACTCGTCCACCGGTGCGGCGACAGCCCTCGCGGCGTCGTCGGTCACGCCGGGAGCCACCCCCCCGGCCGCGTACCTCCCGCCCGCGGGAATCGTGGCGCCCACACCGCGGATCGCGCGGTCGCAGCGGGCCGCGCCGCCGCCGCCCGCCCCGGCTCCCTCCGTGACAAATCCCACATCTCCCGCAACTTCGGCGTCGCCGTCCGGCACCGGGCTCATCGCCGCACCGGTGATTTTGAGCGCTCTTGGCATCCCGGAAATCGTGCTCAACGCGTACCGGTCCGCGGAACTCGAGATGATGGCGGAGTCCCCGAAGTGCGGTCTGCCGTGGCACCTGCTGGCCGGTATCGGCCGCATCGAATCGGGGCACGCCGGCGGCGGCCGCACCGACTCGGTGGGCACCACGATCACCCCGATCCTGGGTCCGGTTCTCGACGGCAGGCTGGCGGGCAACGAGATCATTCGCGACACCGACCGCGGCGCCACGGACGGCGACCCCGGGCACGATCGCGCCGTCGGACCGATGCAGTTCATTCCGTCCACGTGGGCCAAGTACGCGTCGGACGGCAACGCCGACGGCGTGGCCGACCCCAACAACGTGTTCGACGCGACGCTGGCGGCCGCCCGGTACCTCTGCTCGGGCGGTCTCGACCTCCGCGATCCGCTCCAGGAGACCCGCGCCGTCCTGCGCTACAACAACTCGGCCGCATACGCCGCCAACGTCATCACCTGGTCGAACGCGTACAGGAACGGGGGAACGCCGACGCCGGGCCAGTTGTCGGAGTCTGCCTCGCCGTCGCCCGGACGGGTCGCCGACGCCGCCGCGGCCGAAGCGGACCTCCCCCGCGATCTCGCGACCACCCCGCTGCCGTCGACGGACGGTGCCGCCGCCCCCACGACGCCTGCTCCGGCCCCGCCGATTCCCGGACTCCCGCCGCTGCCGCAACTGCCCTGTCTGCTCTTCTGCCCGCCCGCCGATCCTTCGGCTCCGGCGGCCGCCGTGCCCGACCCGGGCGTCCCCGCTCCGGTCGCGCCCCCGGCCACCGCTCCGGCTGTCACCGCTCCCCGGTAATCACCCCCGCCTCCGCCGCGCGCGCTCTGCCATCTCGCAGGGCGCGCGGTGGCGTGTGCGGGTCGCCGGTTTCAGTCCGGGCGACCGGTCCCCGCGTCGACATCCCGACCACGCGGCGCCCTGGCGTGACCTTGCCGTGTTCGTTACCCTCGCTCACGTGCGCATCGCGTAACGGAACCCTGCAACACAAGGCCGTTTGATCACGGTTGGATAACGGAAAGATATCGAATCAGGTAGCCTCGATCCGGTCAGTTGAACGGAACACCCCAAGACGGGGGTCGCAGGAGGCAATCGAGTGGGTCGGCACAACAAGAAGACGGACTCCCATATCCGCCGCAATTCGGTCATCGCGCTTACCGGACTCGTCCCCATCGGACTGATCACCGCAGCCAACACGGCCGGCGCCGCACCCAAGGTCCCGTTCCTGTCCACAAGTTCCTCGTCTTCCTCGTCGGAGGTCGCCGACGTCGCCCAGGAGGCGACCGACACCGCACCCGAGGCCACAGAAGCCGTCACCCCCGTGGCCGAGACCGCCGCCGAGTCCGCACCCGCGGTCGAGGCAGCACCCGCTGCGCCGGCACTCGCACCCGTCCAGGCCACCCCGCCCCTCCCGACGAGCATCGCGCAGGGCGCGCTCGGCATCCCCGCCGTCAACGTCGCGGCCTACCAGAACGCCGAACGGATTCTCGCGGTCGAGCAGCCCGGTTGCGGCATGTACTGGACGCTGATCGCCGGAATCGGCCGCGTCGAGTCCACCCACGCCTACGACGGCAAGACCGACGACAAGGGCAATATGCTCAATCCCGTCCTCGGCCCAGTCCTCGACGGCAGCCTCGGCGGCAACGCCGTCATTCGCGACACCGACGGCGGCAAGCTGGACGGCGACGCCACCTACGACCGCGCCGTGGGCCCCACCCAGTTCCTGCCCGAGACCTGGAATCACTACGCCGGCGACGGAAACGGCGACGGCGTCGCCGACCCGCAGAACGTCTTCGACTCCGCGCTGACCACCGGAAAGTACCTGTGCGACGGCGGATTGAACGTCAAGGATCCGATCCAGGCGGCCAAGGCCGTGCACCGGTACAACAACTCCGCCGCCTACGTGGCCAACGTCCTCGCATGGTCCGCCGGCTACTCCAGCGGGATCATCCCGACGGCCGCGGACCTGCCGCGCATCCACTGAGCGCACATCCTTACCATTGAGTCATGGCAGTCCTGAGCGAGTCCGCTGTACGTAGCGCCCTGGCGCGCGTCCAGGATCCCGAGATCCGGAAACCGATCACCGAACTCGGGATGGTCAAGAGCATCGACATCGCGGCCGACGACAGCGTCGACATCGCGATCTACCTGACCACCGCGGGCTGTCCGATGCGGACCGAGATCAGCGACCGCGTCACCAAGGCCGTCGCGGACGTCCCCGGCGTCGGTGCGATCCGCGTCGAACTCGACGTGATGAGCGACGAGCAGCGCACCGAACTCCGCAAGTCGCTGCGCGGAGACTCGGCCGAGCCCGTCATCCCGTTCGCCCAGCCCGGTTCCCTCACCCGCGTCTACGCGGTCGCATCCGGCAAGGGCGGCGTCGGCAAATCCAGTGTCACGGTCAACCTGGCCGCCGCACTGGCCGCCCGCGGCCTGTCGGTGGGTGTGCTCGACGCCGACATCTACGGGCACTCCGTTCCCCGCATGCTCGGCACCGACGCCAAGCCCACGCAGGTCGAACGCATGATCATGCCGCCCGTCGCGCACGACGTGAAGATGATCTCCATCGCCCAGTTCACCCAGGGCAACACCCCGGTGGTGTGGCGTGGACCGATGCTGCACCGCGCGCTGCAGCAATTCCTCGCCGACGTCTTCTGGGGCGACCTCGACGTTCTGCTGCTCGATCTGCCGCCGGGCACCGGCGACGTCGCCATCTCCGTCGCGCAGCTGATCCCCGGCGCGGAGATCCTCGTCGTCACCACCCCGCAGCAGGCCGCGGCCGAGGTTGCCGAACGCGCCGGCGCGATCGCCCTGCAGACCCGTCAGCGCATCGTCGGCGTCGTCGAGAACATGTCCTGGATGGACATGCCCGACGGCAGCCGGATGGACATCTTCGGTTCCGGCGGCGGTCAGGCCGTCGCCGACCGCCTCACGAAGGCCGTGGGCGCGAACGTGCCGCTGCTGGGCCAGATCCCGCTCGAACAGGCGGTCCGGGAGGGCGGCGACGGCGGCGTTCCCATCGTCCTCGGCCAGCCGGATTCGCCGGCCGCGACGGCACTCCGCGACATCGCCGACAAGCTGGCCGTCCGCAAGCGCGGGCTCGCCGGAATGTCGCTGGGGATCGACACCACCCGGCACCTGTAGGCGCTCCGCGCTCGTGCGCCTTTCCGGTTGTTCCAGCGACCACAAAGGCGCACGAGCCCGAAGGGCCTAGGTGGCGTCGAGGTCGATCGGGGGGCGCTCGCCCGCCGCGAGCGGCTTGTTCTGCGGAGCGGTGGACGCCGCCGGATCGGCGCTGACGGCCTTCGTTCCCGCGTTCGACTTGTCGAACGACACCGAACTCGGCTTGTCGAAGTTGCCGGTGAGAATCGAATCGTCACCGTCGAGAAGATGTTTGGTGATGACGGCACGCGGCGTCATTCCGCGGAGCTGATTGAGATCCGCCAGCGGTTTGCGGAGATCCTCGAACTCCGGGCCGAGTTCGTCCTTGAGTTGCTGGCTGGCGCCGCTCGCATACTCCCGGACCTGCCTCAGTGACTTCGTAACCCAGCTGACCGCACCCGGAAGCCGCTCGGGTCCCAGGATGACCAGAGCCGCGACGAGGAGGACCATGAACTCGCCCCAACCAATGTTGCCGAACACGTGGTCAGCCTACTGTGCGGTGTGGGTGCATGCCCAGGTGGCGGAGCGATTTCACAGCAACCTCTCGAGTCAGTCGGAGGCCGGGGTCACGTCGACGTCGACGAGACGGCCCTCGCGGATCAGCTGAACCCGGACGGGCTCACCGATCTTCTGCAGGTTGACGGCGACCACCAACTCGTCGGCGCTGGTGACCGTGCGGTCGCCGACCTTGACGATGACGTCGTTCTCGACGATGCCCGCCCGCGCGGCCGGGCTGTCCGAGCGGACGTTGGCCACCTGGGCGCCGCTGGTGTTGTCGTTGACGACGGTGCGGGCGTTGACGCCGATGTCCGGGTGATGCATCTGCCCGTCCCGGATGAGGGTCTGAGCGACCGTGGTGACGTCGTCGATGGGAATCGCGAAGCCGAGGCCCACCGAGCCACCGGATTCGCTGAGCATGGCGGTGTTGATGCCGATCACCCGGCCCGTGTCGTCGACGAGCGCGCCGCCCGAGTTGCCGTGGTTGATGGCGGCGTCCGTCTGGACGGCGTCGATGACGGCGTTCGTGTCGGAGCCCTCGCCGGACAGTCGCATCGGGCGGTGCAGCGCACTGACGATGCCGCGGGTGACGGTCTTGCTGAGTCCGAGGGGCGAACCGACGGCGACGACGTCCTCACCGACCTGCACATCCCCGGACTTCCCGAGTTCCGCGACCGTCAGATTGTCGGCGGAGACCTTGAGCACGGCCAGGTCGGTCTTGATGTCGCGACCGACGATCTGGGCGTCGGCCTTGGTCCCGTCGGAGAAGATCACCTGGATCTTGCCGCCGTCGGGGGCGGTGGCGGCGGCGGAGATGACGTGATTGTTGGTGACGATGTAGCCGGCGCCGTCGATGACGACACCCGAACCGGT
The DNA here is from genome assembly GCF_009872365.1 of Rhodococcus sp. T7. Lineage (NCBI taxonomy): Bacteria > Bacillati > Actinomycetota > Actinomycetes > Mycobacteriales > Nocardiaceae > Rhodococcus > Rhodococcus sp. T7. The sequence goes on along the minus strand of NZ_WXYH01000377.1, from coordinate 135,469 downwards.
GCTGCCCTGGTCGCCGACCGCCACCTGAATGGACACGACGGAGGGCAGGACGGCGTCCGCGACCTGCGCGACGGGCGACTGGCCGAGGTCCTCGTCGCCGCCCTGGACGAGGGTGACGCTGTCGCTGGTCAGCGAGCTGCGATCGGCGGTGATCACCGCGGCGAGCAGACCGCCGACCAGGCCGATCGCGAGCGCGATTCCGCCCAGCGCGGCGAGCGCCTTCGGTGCCACCTTGCCGCCGAACAGGACCTCGCGGGCGCTGAGGGCGGGGGCGGGCGGGCGGGAGTGTTCCGTGGCGTGCAGCGCCGGGGAGCCGAGTTCGACGCCCGCTGCGGGGTCGCGCCACGGGTCGGCGGGCGGGGCCTCGGCTGCCGGGGCGGCGGGCTTGCGGTGGGGATCGCGCTGAATGGTGTCGACCTCGCCGTCCGGGCGGCCGAACGCCTCCGCCAGCACGGGGTCGGGTGCACCGACCTTCATCGAGGGTTCGCTGTCACGCCGGGCATCCGACGGAGCGAAGGAACCGGTGACGCCACCCGGTCGGCCGAACGCGCGGCTGGACGCCGCATCGATCTTCGGCCGGTAGACGGGTCTCGGATCGAGCCGTGGGGCGTCCGCGGGACGCAGCGTGCTCGACTCGTCCGCCACGGGACCGTCGGACGCCGTCGCATCGGAACCCGGAGTCTTGTAATCCGCCGTCACGCTGTCGTGTCCCCCTCGTGTGCGTCAGTCACGCGCCCCAGTATCACCGATGCCCCGCCGGGCGTGGACACCGCCGTCGTCGGTCCGGCTGCGCTCAACGGCGCCAACGCCGGGACCAGATCCGGCTGGTGATCGAGTACTCGCTCGTGACCGGCGAATCCGGGGTGTGGGAGTCGAACGGGGACTTGTCGGCGGGATCGCCCTGGTTGCAGCTGGGGATCTGGCTCAACAGACCCAGCAGGCCCGAGGGCATCGCGACGTCACCGCTGCGACGCAGAGCACGCCGCGCCTGCTGCTGGGAGTCGACCTCGAACGCACACTCGGCGCAGATCGACAGGTGGTGGGCGGCGCGCAGATAAGCGGACATGCGGAGTTCACCGTCGACGAAGGCGGCGATCGCCTCACTCGCCAAGTGTTCGGTGGAGCCAAACTGGCGAGGTACACGCCCCTGCGTCATTCGTCCCTCCTGGTAACTACCCGACGCCGATCTGATCGGAGTCAACCTTTCCGTTCACAGCCAGATGCTCACGCAGAGCCTGCCTGCCGCGGTGGATGCGGCTGCGCACGGTTCCGAGCTTCACACCCAGTGTGGCACCGATCTCCTCGTAGGACAGTCCTTCGATGTCACACAGCACGACCGCGGCGCGGAACTCCGGGGCCAGCGAATCGAGCGCTGCCTGCAGATCGGCGTCCAGGCGGGCGTCGTGGTAGATCTCCTCGGGGTTCGGCCCGTCGGCCGGGACCCGATCGTAGTCCTCGGGGAGCGCTTCCATACGGATGCGGTTCCGGCGGCGGACCATGTCGAGGAAGAGGTTGGTGGTGATGCGATGCAACCAGCCCTCGAACGTGCCGGGCTGGTAGTCGGACAGGGACCGGAACACCCGGATGAACGTGTCCTGGGTGAGGTCCTCGGCGTCCTGCGCGTCGCCCGACAGCCTGTAGGCCAGCCGGTAGACCCGGTCGCCGTGCTCGCGGACGAGTTCGTCCCACGACGGCATGGCGGACTTCTCGCCTGTGGCATCGAACACAGCGGTGCCCGTCAGCTCGGCGTCCGACAGCTGCTCGTCGGTGGTTCTCTCGTCTGGAGCCATCGCGTGGTTGCTCATCGAGTTAAGTGGATCCTCCTACTCAGGACCGCAGATCACTGGACGTGGTATAGGCGTCAACTCCCGGGAGCCGGAATTTGTTCCCGGGCTCTCGGACTTTCCTCCGTCGTCGTGATCTCCCCGCCGGGCGGTCTTCGGATCTGGCGTTGCGCTTACTCTTTCCCACCCCGATATGTGTGTGGTGTGAGCAAGCTGAGGTATTCCTGAGAATCGCGCCGGGCCGGGTCAGGGCATTGTTGTCGAGCGCGCCTCGCAGCGGCGATGACGAGACCCCGATAGCCTCATGTGCGTGCAGACAAACGCCGAACGGATACTCACCCACGCAGAAGGGGCTGTCCGTGAAGACGAGGCCCTCGGTGCGGCCAGGGAGCGGGCGGACGACCTCGGTGCCGAACCGGTACCTCCCGCGGTCGGTGCTGCGCTCGCCCTGTTTGCCCGCATGCTGGACGCCAAGACGGTGGTCGAGGTCGGCACCGGCGCGGGTGTGAGCAGCCTGTGGCTGCTCCGGGGCATGCGCGAGGACGGCGTCCTCACCACCATCGACAGTGAACCCGAGCATCAGCGGGCCGCCAAGCTGTCGTTCCGGACCAACGACATCGCACCCGCGCGGACGAGGCTGATCAACGGCCGGGCGCTCGACGTCCTGCCGCGACTCGCCGACAGCGCGTACGACCTGGTGTTCGTCGACTGTGCGCCGGTCGACCACCCGCACTACGTCCGCGAAGGGGTTCGGTTGCTGCGCCCGGGCGGGGCGATCGTGCTGCACAACGCGCTGAACGGCGGCCGGGTCGTCGACCCGGGCCAGCGGGACGCCGCGACCGTCGCCGTCCGCGAGGCCGCCAAGGCGCTCGCCGAGGACGACAAGCTGATCCGGGTGTTGCTGCCGATCGGCGACGGCCTGCTCTGCGCGTCCAAGCTCTGAGAGGCGCGCCCCGGCTCGGAACGCCGTCCCCGGCTCCGAGAGCCCCGTTCCCGGGGCCCTCCCGCTAGATCCAGACGCCCTTGCCGATGGCCACGACTCCACCGTTGCTCACGGCGAAGCGCTGTTTGTCGCGCTCGAGGTCGACGCCGATGATCTCCCCGTCGCCGACGACCACGTTCTTGTCGAGGATCGCGCGGCGCACGACGGCGCCCTTGCCGATGCGCACACCCGGCATGAGGACGCTGCCCTCCACGGTCGCGCCGCTGTCGACCATCACGTTGGAGCTGAGCACGGAGTTGCGCACGGTGGCCGCCGAGAGGATGCACCCGGCCCCGACCACGGACTCCTGCGCGAGGCCGCCCTGCACGAACTTGGCGGGCGCCAGGTTCTCCGTCTCGCCGCGGATCGGCCAGCGCCGGTTGTAGAGGTTGAAGATGGGGTGGACCGACACGAGATCCATGTGGGCGTCGTAGAACGCGTCGAGCGTCCCCACGTCCCGCCAGTAGCCCCGGTCCCGGTCGGTGGCGCCGGGGACGATGTTGTCCTTGAAGTCGTACACGGACGCTTCGCCCGCCTCGACGAGCGCGGGGATGATGTCGCCGCCCATGTCGTGGTCGGAATCGGAGTTCTCGGAGTCGGCCCGGATGGCGTCGACGAGCACCTTGGTGGTGAACACATAGTTACCCATCGACGCGAACGTCATGTTGGGGTCGTCCGGGGTTCCCGGCGGATGCGCCGGCTTCTCGAGGAACTGCACGATGCGGCCCGACTCGTCGCTGTCGATACAGCCGAACGCGAACGCCTCGCTGCGCGGCACCCGGATCCCGGCCACCGTGACCCCGGCGCCCGACTCGATGTGGTGCTGCACCATCTGCTCCGGGTCCATCCGGTACACGTGGTCGGCACCGAACACGACGATGTACTCGGGGTCCTCGTCGTAGACGAGGTTCAGCGACTGCAGGATCGCGTCCGCGCTGCCGGTGTACCAGCGCGGACCCAGACGTTGCTGCGCGGGAACGGGAGTGATGTATTCCCCCGCGAACCCGGACAGTCGCCACGTCTGAGAGATGTGGCGGTCCAACGAGTGCGACTTGTACTGCGTCAGAACACACAGGCGGAGGTATCCCGCATTGACCAAATTGCTGAGCACGAAATCGATCAACCGGTAGGCGCCTCCGAAAGGCACAGCGGGCTTCGCCCGATCCGCGGTGAGCGGATAGAGACGTTTGCCCTCGCCGCCGGCGAGCACGATTCCAAGCACATGTGGCTGGCTCCTCACCCTGTCAACCTATCGGGCGGCCACTCCCCCCGCCAGCGAAGCGCCGACTCACAATTTCTCCGATACCCGAATGTGTCCGAGAGCGGTGGCCCGAAGCGGCCCGGACGGTTACGTTAGGCCGGTGCGGGTGGCGATGATGACCAAGGAATATCCACCGGAGATCTATGGCGGTGCGGGTGTACACGTCACCGAACTGGTTGCTCAGTTGAAGCAGCTGTGCGAGGTGGACGTGCACTGTATGGGCGCTCCGCGCGTCGGGGCGGTCGTGCACACCCCCGATCCCGCGCTGGCCGGGGCCAATCCGGCGCTTGCGACGCTGTCCGCCGAACTGCGTATGGCGGACGCCGCGACGGGCGCCGACGTCGTGCACTCGCACACCTGGTACACCGGCCTCGCCGGCCATCTGGCGTCCGCGCTGTACGACGTGCCGCACATCCTCACCGCCCACTCGCTCGAGCCCCGCAGGCCGTGGAAGGCGGAGCAGCTGGGCGGCGGCTACCGCATCTCGTCGTGGTCCGAGCGCAACGCGGTGGAGCACGCGGACGCGGTGATCGCCGTGAGCGCCGGCATGCGACTCGACGTCCTCGACGCGTATCCGTTCGTCGACCCGCACCGGGTCCACGTGGTGCGCAACGGGATCGACACGACCGTCTGGCACGCGGGACCGGCAGGTCACGGGCAGTCCGCGCTGACGAAGATCGGCGTCGACCCGGACCAGCCGATGGTGGCGTTCGTCGGCCGCATCACCCGGCAGAAGGGCGTCGGTCATCTGATCGCCGCAGCACACCACTTCGCGCCCGAGATACAGCTGGTGCTGTGCGCAGGCGCCCCCGACACCCCGGAGATCGCCGCCGAGACCGAGCAGGCCGTCGCCGCCCTCGCGGCGCACCGCGGCAACGTGTTCTGGGTGCGCGAAATGCTCCCCACCGAACAGGTGCGGGAAATCCTGTCGGCCGCAACCGTCTTCGTGTGCCCGTCCGTGTACGAGCCGCTGGGGATCGTGAACCTCGAGGCCATGGCCTGCGAGACCGCGGTCGTGGCGTCCGACGTCGGCGGCATCCCCGAGGTGGTGGAGGACGGGGTCACCGGCCGTCTGGTGCACTACAACTCGTACGAGCCGGAGGCGTTCGAGCAGGCGCTCGCCGAGTCGGTCAACGCGATCGCCGCCGACGCCGGCACCGCCGAGGCCATGGGCAAGGCCGGGCGGGCGCGGGCGATCGCCGAGTTCTCCTGGGCGGCCATCGCGCAGCAGACCCTCGACGTCTACCAGGACGCGCTGTCGCGCCGCTGACGCTCAGAGCCGGGTGTAGGTGGACACCGTCACCGACGCCGTCACCGGATACTCCTGCGGCAGCGCCGCGATCGAGGAGGCGAGCCGCTCGGGAGTCAGGTGCCGCGCCGACGGCCCCATCCCCACCAGTCGGGTCACGTCGAGGTGCGACAACGACATCGGGTACTCCACCGCCACGTGGCCGGTGCGCTCGAACCGCCCGGACATCGCGGCCCCCAGCCGCTCGACCTTCCGGTCGTCCACCCGGACCATGCCGAGCAGGTCCACGAGTTCCCCCAGGTGCCGCTCCGTGGGCGTGAGGACCACCAGGGAGCCGCGCTCGGCCAGCACCCGGTGCGCCTCGTCGGCGTTGCGGGGCGCGAACACGCAGAGGACGTGACTGAGGACGTGGTCACGCACCGGAAGGTGTTGCCACACGTCGGCAACCACCGCCCCCGCACGCGGGTGGGCCCTGGCGATACGACGGGCCGCGTACTTGGACACGTCCAGCCCGATTCCCCGGCCCGTGGGCGCGGCGTCGAGGACGCGCGCCAGGTAGTGGCCTGTGCCCGCGCCGATCTCGAGGATCCGGGGGTCGTCGGCGGCCCCGGTTCCCGCCACCACTGCGTCGGCGACGGCATCCATCAGCGGGTCGAAGCTGCCGCCGCCGAGGAAGTCCGCACGTGCGGCGATCATTTCGGGGCTGTCACCGTCGAACTTGCCGCCTGCCCCGGTCATCAGGGTGACGTAGCCCTGCCGCGCCACGTCGAAGGTGTGCCCTGCGTCGCACAGGATCGTGCCTTCGTCGAGTTCCACCGGCGACCGGCACTGTGGGCAGGCCAGCAGGTCGGTCACATCGGCCAGCACGAACGTTCGCCTCCCTGTTCCGGACACGGAACAGGCCCCGCACCGAGAACGGCGACGGGGCCTGCCCTGTGAGGTTCTCTCCGCACTCGACTAACTGGTGACGCCCTTGAGCTCTTCACCGAGTGCGGCAGCTTCCTCCGGGGTGAGCTCGACAACCAGACGTCCACCACCCTCGAGCGGAACCCGCATGACGATTCCTCGTCCCTCTTTGGTTGCTTCGAGGGGACCGTCCCCGGTCCGGGGCTTCATGGCCGCCATCCTCTGCTCCCTCCAGATCTGCGCTGCCTGCTTGCGCCTCGACAAATTTTGGCACCCCGCCAACACTCGGCGAGGCTTGTGACATCCATTCTTCCCTATGGACACGAGTACCGGGAACCTGAGTCACGAATACGCAGGTTCACCGGCAATTCAGGCAGTGATCGGGACCCAGCAGGCGGCAACGTGGTCGTCCACCATCCCGGTGGCCTGCATGAGTGCATAAGCGGTGGTAGGACCCACAAACTTGAACCCTCGCCGCTTCAATTCCTTCGCCATCGCGGTGGACTCGGGTGTGACGGCCGGGACGTCGTTCACGGTGGCCGGACGGCTCGGGCGCGGCGGCGGGGCGAACGACCACAGCAGCGTGTCCAGGTCGGTGTCCGACAACTCCAGCAGGGCCCGGGCGTTGCTCACCGACGCCTCGATCTTGGCCCGGTTCCGCACGATCGACGCGTCCTCGAGCAGGCGCTCCACGTCCAGTTCCGTGTACCGCGCGACCGCCTCCGGATCGAAGCCGGCGAACGCGGCCCGGAAGGCCTCGCGCTTGCGGAGAATCGTGATCCACGACAGTCCGGACTGGAACGCTTCGAGGCACAGCCGTTCGTACAATTCGTCGCGGCCGTGCAGTGGACGACCCCACTCGAGGTCGTGGTAGTCGCGGTAGAGGCTGGACCCGTCCGAGTCGACCGCCCACGCGCACCGCACCCTCTCCCCGGCGCTCACCGGGCGTCACCCGGATCTTTCGACGCGGCCTCTACCGCCGCCAACTGTTCACGCAGCGAATCGATTTCGCGACCCAGCCGGGCCAGCGCCCAGTCGACCTCGCTCGCCTTGTACCCCCGCAGTGTCTGCTGGAACCGCAACGCCTCCACGTCGGCGCCCGTCACACCGTCGGCGGGCAGCGCCGTGAGTGTGGTGCCGGGCGGCAGGGGCGCGAGTTCCTCGGAACGGCCGAACACCGTACTGGCGGCGAGGAACAGCATCGCGCCGACGAGCGCCATGACGAGCAGATAGAGCAGGGCTGTCACCATGCTCCGATCCTGTCACGGACGTCCGACAGCCTCCCGCGTCAGGGGCGCCCGGTCAGGGGCACACCGTGTTCATCGGCGGACGATCGGCCAACGCGACGTCCGTCGTCGTCGGCACGAAGGAGTCGCCGTCCACCAGGAACTGGGTCAGACCCGCCCCCGAGTCGGGCACCCCGCAGCGCCGCATCATCGTGCCGATGATCTGTCTGCTCATCACCCCGAGTTCGGACAGCGGACGGTTCCGGTGCTTGCGCACCCCCAGATTGACCTGGCCGATCGCACCGAGCCCGAGACGGTCGTACGTGTCGAGCAGCAGCCCGATCTCGACGCCGTAGCCGGGGGCGAACGGAACCGCCGACAGCAACTCCCGGGTGCCCGCGTACTCGCCGCCCAGCGGCTGCAGCACACACGTCAGCTCCGGCCGCAGCGACGCCAGCATCGGGCGCGCCACGAGTTCGGTCACCCGGCCGCCGCCGTTGGCGTCCTCCGTCCCGCTGAGGCGGAGCGGACGCCGGTAGTAGCCCTTCACGAGATGGATGCCGTCGGCCGTCAGCAATGGTCCGAGGAGCTTCGGGACGAACGCCGGATCCGGGTTGATGAGATCCGAGTCGACGAACGCGATGAGGTCGCCGGTGCTGGCGGCGACGGAACGCCACAGCACCTCCCCCTTGCCCGCGACGGGTGGGAAGGCGGGCACCGCCTCCTCCCGGCTGATCACCGTGGCGCCCGCCGCGCGTGCGCGTTCCGCCGTCAGATCCGTCGATCCGGAGTCGAGCACGATCAACTCGTCCACCAGCCCGCCCAACAGCGGATGGATTGTGTCCACCACCGCGGCGACGGTCTCCTCCTCGTTGAGCGCGGGCAGGACCACCGACACGGTGCGCCCCGCCTTGGCCCGCTCGAGTTCGGCGATGCTCCACGACGGCTGGTCCCAGCTGTTCGCCTCGGCCCAGGAGCGAGGGGCGCGCTCCTCCGCGACCATCGTGCGGGCCGCCCGGGCCCCCACGGCACTCATGCCAGCCCCCGCACGGTGCGTGACGGGGCGCGTCGGCCCTGAATCGCGGCCACCATGTCCACCACTCGACGCGTGGGGGCAACTTCGTGGACACGGAAGACTCGGGCGCCTCCTGCGGCGGCCATAGCTGTCGCTGCCAATGTTCCCTCCAACCGCTCGACGAGATCTACCCCTAGAGTCTCCCCGACGAAGTCCTTGTTGCTCAGCGCCATGAGCACTGGCCACCCCGTATTTACAAGATCTTCCACTCGCCGCAACAACTCGAGCCCGTGATAGGTGTTTTTCCCGAAATCGTGGGTCGGATCGATGAGGATCGAGTCGGCGGGCACACCCAGCCGGGCCGCGTTCTCGGCGGCCGACACCACTTCCTCGAGGACGTCCGCGACCACGTCGGAGTAGCGGACGCGGAACGGCCGGGTCCGGGGGACCGCTCCCCCGGTGTGCGAACAGACGATGCCGGCACCCGTCTCCGCGGCTACCTCGACGAGCGCCGGGTCGGCGCCGGCCCACGTGTCGTTGATCAGGTCGGCGCCCTCGGCGACGGCAAGCCGGGCCACGTCGCTGCGCCAGGTGTCGATGCTGATGAGCAACTCGGGATAGCGTCCGCGGATCGCGGCGACGAACGGCACCACCCGCCGGATCTCCTCCGCCGAGTCGACGAGGTCGCCGGGACCGGCTTTCACGCCGCCGATGTCGACGAGGTCGGCGCCCTCGTCCACGGCCCGCTCGACCGCCGACATCGCGGCGGAGTCGGTGAACGTGGCGCCGCGGTCGTAGAACGAGTCGGGCGTCCGGTTCACGATGGCCATCACCAGCGCACGGTCGACCGCCACGGGCCGCCCGCACAGCGTGGGCGACGGACGGTCGGGCGCGGGCGGTACGTCTCTCTCGGCCATGCCACCAATATTGGCACGCAGCGAAATCGCGGCTTCGCCGCCCGTGAGTACTTGTTAACCACGGGCGGTTAATAAGTACTCACGGGGCGTCAGCCCTTGGGCAGCGACCCCTTCGCCACTTCCTCGACGTACCCGTCGTACGCACGCTTGTAGCCGCCACTGCGGCCGGACAGCACGTGCAGCGTGTCGGTGTCCTCGACGTCGTAGCCCTCCTTGCGGAGTTCCACCTTGCGGCTCTTGAACGTCGACGTCTGCTCCAGCGAGTCGACGACGCGGACGAACAGCGGCACCGCGTACGACGGCAGCCGCTGGAACAGCAATTCCGCCACGTCGGAGCCGTCGAAGTCCTCGTTCTCGTGCAGCGTCACCGCGGCCATGCCGGCGCGACCGTCGGTGCCGGGGATCTCGACGCCGTAGACGACGGCGTGCTCGACCGCGGGATGCGCGAGGAGCGCACCCTCGACCTCGGTGGTCGCGACGTTCTCCCCCTTCCAGCGGAAGGTGTCGCCGAGCCGGTCGACGAACGCGACGTGTGCCCAGCCCTGGCGGCGCACCAGGTCTCCGGTGTCGAACCAGCAGTCGCCGTCGTCGAAGGCGTCGCGGACGAGTTTCTTGTCGGTGGCGTCCTCGTCGGTGTAGCCGTCGAAGGGTGCCCGGTCCGTCACCTTCGACAGCAGCAGGCCGACCTCGCCGGTGGGCACCTTCCGCAGTTTGCCGTCGGAGTGCCGCCGCGGCGCACCGTTGTCCTCGTCGTACTCGACCACGGCGTGTGGGAGGGGGCAGATGCCCGCGGTCCGGTCGACGTTGAGGGCGTTGACGAACGCGATGTTGCATTCGCTGGCGCCGTAGAACTCCGCGACCCGGGAGATGCCGAACCGGGTGGTGAACTCGGACCAGATCTCCGGACGGAGTCCGTTCCCGACCATCAGCCGGACGTCGTTGTCGCGGTCGCCCGGCTTTTCGGGCTGGTTCAGCAGGTACCGGCACAATTCACCGATGTAGGTGAACGCGGTTGCGCGGTTCAGCGCGACGTCGTCCCAGAACTTGGACGCCGAGAACTGCTTGCCCAGCGCGAGCGTCGCCCCCGACCCCAGCACCGACGACAGCGACACGGTCAGCGCGTTGTTGTGGTAGAGCGGCAGGCAGCAGTAGAGGACGTCGCTGCCGCGCAGCCGGACTCCCATGTTGCCGAGTCCGGACATGCTCTTGAGCCAGCGGAAGTGACTCATCAGGCTGGCCTTCGGCAGTCCGGTGGTGCCGGAGGTGAAGATGTAGAAGGCCTTCTCCCGGGCCTGGATCTGCTCGCACACCTCGGGGTTGCCGTCGCCGGCCTTCCCGGCGAGCCGGTCGAGGTCGTCGAAGTACACCACCGAGTCCGCGGCGGGCGGTTCGTCGAGCGAGTCCATGGCCTCGCCGCACGCCTCGGACACCACGAGGACACGGCTGTCGAGCAGCGAGATGCTGTGCGCGAGCACGTCTCCGCGCTGATTGTGGTTCAGCATCCCGGCGGTGGCACCGAGCTTGACCGCGGCGAGTGCGATGAGCAGCGTCTCGGGGGCGTTCTTGCCCAGGATCCCGACGACGTCCCCGCGCGACACTCCGAGGTCGGCGAGCACGTGGGCGTAGCGGTTCACGCGGATGTTGGCGTTCCGGTAGCTCAGCGAGTCGCCCTCGAACCGCAGGAACGTGCGGCGCGGGTGTGCGGCGGCGGCGCGCTGGAAGACCAGGCCGATCGACTCCTTCGCGTCGGGGGTCCGGATGAGGCCGAGAACTCCCTTCGCCATGGTCGGCAGCTCCGGGATCATGGCAGGCAACCGCCTGGCCAGATCGACCACACCGATCGTCGAACGTGCTTCAGAACGCATGACATCCCCTCAGGCCTGCAGTATGAATCAGGTCACCTTACTGCACGGTAACAACGTGCGCCACGACGGCGATCGGACGGCTCCTCAGGGGAGGCAGGCGTCCAGCGCCTCCCCGACCTCGGTCCGGACGAGCAGCCTGTCGAGGGCGCGCTGCGCCACGAAGCCACCTCCCCGCAGACCGTTGATCCAGTCCAGTAGCCCCGTGTAGTGACCGTGCGGATCGAGCAGGACGACCGGCTTCTCGTGCATGCCGAGGTAGCCCGCGGTCCAGGTTTCGAACAGCTCCTCGAGCGTGCCGATGCCGCCGGGCAGCGTCACGAACGCGTCGGCCCGGTCCTCCATGACCTGCTTGCGCTGGCGCATGGTGTCGGTGACGACGAGTTCGTCCGCGTCGACGTCGGCTACTTCCCTGTGCACGAGGGCTTTCGGGATGACTCCGACGGTCGTCGCCCCGGCGGCACGGGCAGCCACGGCCACCGCACCCATCATCGAGAGGTTGCCGCCGCCGGACACGAGTTGCCAACCGCGCTTTCCGATTTCGGTTCCCACCTGGGCCGCCAGTTCCAGGAAGTGATCGTCCACGGGCCCGGAAGCGCAGTAGACGCACACCGAGAACGGCTGCGGTGGAACATTTTCCGGGTTCACCACTGCTCCTCCGTTCCGAGCAGTTCGGCCTCGTCGACTCCCTGCTGGGATTTGACGACGATCCGCACCGCCTCCTCGACACTGTCCGTGACGTGCAGCAGGTTGACGTCACCTTCCGAGATCTTGCCGCTGCGTTCGAGGGTTCCGCGGATCCAGTCCACGAGCCCGGACCAGTACTCGGTGCCGAACAGGATGATCGGGAACCGGGTGACCTTGCGCGTCTGCACGAGGGTCAGCGCCTCGAACAGTTCGTCGAGCGTCCCGAAGCCGCCGGGCAGGCAGATGAACGCCTGCGAGTACTTCACGAACATCGTCTTGCGGGCGAAGAAGTACCGGAAGTTGATACCGAGGTCGACCCACTCGTTGAGGCCCTGCTCGAACGGCAACTCGATGCCGAGGCCGATGGAGTATCCACCCGATTCGCTGGCGCCGCGGTTGGCGGCCTCCATCACACCGGGGCCGCCACCGGTGATGACGGCGTATCCGGCCTCGGCCAGGCGCGCACCCAGCGCCCGTCCCGCCTCGTACTCGGGGTGACCGGGCTCGGTGCGGGCGGACCCGAACACGGTGACCGCACGCGGCACCTCGGCGAGGGCACCGAACCCTTCGACGAATTCGCTCTGGATCCGCAGGACCCGCCACGGGTCGGTGTGCACCCAGTCGGTTCGCCCCCGCTCGTCGAGCAACTGCTCGTCGGTGGTGGTCTCGTCCTTGCGGGCGCGCCTCAACTGCACCGGACCCCGGTGCTTCACGGACGAGGACTTCCGTCCGTAATTGTTCTTCTCGGGTGCCATGAGCCCCAGGCTAACGGGTGGCCCGTTCGGGGCACCGGGCAGTCACGGGGTGCTCAGATAGGCGCGGAGCACGGTCGCCACGTCGGTGATCTGCTGGACGGGGACGTGTTCGTCCCGCTTGTGCGCGAGGTTCGGATCGCCGGGACCGTAGTTGACGGCCGGGATGCCGAGCGCGGAGAACCGGGACACGTCCGTCCACCCGTACTTGGCGCGGAACTCGCCACCCGCCGCCTCGATGAGGGCCGCGGCCGCCGGATCGGTCAGCCCGGGGAGCGCGCCCGGCGACAGGTCCGTGACCTCGAAACCCAGCTCGAGACCGTCGAAGACCTCCCGCACGTGGTCGATGGCCTGCTCCGAGCTGCGGTCGGGTGCGAAGCGGAAGTTGACGTCCATCTCCCCCGCGTCCGGGACGACGTTCCCCGCGACACCGCCGGCGATCCGCACGGCGGACAGCCCCTCCCGGTACACGCAGCCGTCGATGTCCACCGACCGCGCGGTGTAGTCCGAAAGCCGCTGCAGGACCGGGGCGAACCGGTGGATCGCGTTGTCGCCGAGCCACGATCGCGCGGAGTGCGCGCGGGTGCCGCGGGTGGTCAGCGTCACCCGCAGCGTGCCCTGGCAGCCGGCCTCGATGAGTCCTCCCGTCGGCTCGCCCAGGATCGCGACGTCCGCGCGCAACCACTCGGGGATCTCACGTTCGATCCGTCCGAGCCCGTTGTGGACGGCCGCGATCTCCTCGCAGTCGTAGAACACCAGGGTCAGGTCGTGCGCGAGGTTCTCCACGGTGGCGGCGAGGTGCAGGAACACCGCGTCGCCCGATTTCATGTCGACCGTTCCACATCCGTGCAGCAAGTCGCCCTCACGCCGGGACGGCACGTTGTCCGCGATCGGCACGGTGTCGAGGTGCCCGGCGAGCATCACCCGGCTCGGGAGCCCCCGATCGGTGCGGGCGAGCACCGCGTTGCCGTTGCGGATGACCTCGAAACCGGTGGTCTGCTCCCGCAGCGCCGACTCGACGACGGCGGCGATCGCCGATTCGTCGTGGGAGACGCTCGGGATGTCCACCAGCGCGGCGGTGAGGTCGATGGGATCGGCGTGGAGGTCGAGTGTGCTCACCGGTCCACCCTAAGCCGACCCGTCGACCCACTACTGCGTTGCTACCCGTCGAAGCCACCCGGGATCTCGTAGATCGCACCGTCGAATCCGATGCGGAACAACCGTCCCGCGGAGAAGCCGCCGGACCCCTGGCCGTAGACGACCATGCTCGACGACGGCAGTCCCGACGCCAGCACGCAGTACTGCCCCGGCGCGTCGACGCGCCAGATCTCGCCGCGCACGTTGGCCGGGACCACCGGGCGTCCCCGCGAATCCAGGGTCAGACCGTCGGGAGCCGCGAACGTGTCGGGACCGGACAGGTCGAGGATGCTTTCGGGGGCTCCCGGGTTCGCGATCGGGATCCGGCTCACGCCCGGGTTCACGAACGTCCGCGAGACGTAGAGGTACCGGTCGTCGACACCGAGCACCGCGCCGTTCGCGCTGGGCAGCGTGGCCCAGTTCGGTTCGACCCGCCCGTCGGGGAACACCCGCCCGATCTGCGTTCCGAAGTCGTTGGTGGCGTAGGCGGTCCCGGCGGCGTCGACGTCGAGTCCGTCCGCCGCGCTCAAGCCCGACACGAAGGGGGTGAGTGCGCCAGTGGCGATGTTCAGCTTCGCGATCGCACCCGGACGCAGGATGTCGCCGAGGAGGACGCGGGCATCCGCGCCGTACCCCACCAGCAGTGATCCGTCGGACGCCCACGCGAGGGCCCCCGCGCCGCTGCCGCCCGGCACTGTCGCGACGGGGACCGCCGGCGCTCCGGGCGCGTCGAGACGGAACACCCGTCCGCTGATCAGGTCCGTCGTGTAGAGCCGGCCGCCGCCGTCCACGGCGACGCCCTCCAGCGCGGCACCCGGCACGCGCCCCACCAGGACCGGCGGCTGGCCTGCGCCCGGGCACACCGGTGCGGCGGACGCGGTCTGCGGCGCCGCCACCGACACCACCCCGGCCAGCAACGCCCCCGCGGCCACGGCCCGCAGGCCGCGCCCGGTGACTCGGCCCCACTCTGAAATACGCATTGCCACGACCTTTCCCGGTGTCTCACACGTGCCCCGTGCATGTTCCCCCACGAGCCGGGAACCCGCTCGGTTTCGAATCGATCACGCCGAGATAACGACCGCTCGAGAATGCCCGAGTAATGAGGCAGTAACCTCTACTGCCGTGAGCACACAGGGAGCATCAGCAGTAGGCATCGCCAACGTGACCGTCGGCGGCACGGTCCTCGACACCTGGTTCCCGGCGCCTGAGCTGGGAACGTTCGACAGCGCGGGCACCGTGCGGATCGAGGGTGGCGACATCCCCTCCGATCTGGCACTTCTCGCCGGACCCGACGAGGCACGTGAGGTCGACCACATCGTGGTGCGCACCACCATCGCCGACCTGTCGGCGCCGCCGGCCGACGCCCACGACGCCTACCTGCGCCTTCACCTTCTCTCGCATCGCCTGGTGGCACCGCACGGCGTCAACCTCGACGGACTGTTCGGCCTGCTGTCCAACGTGGTGTGGACCAACTTCGGGCCCTGTGCGGTCGAGGGCTTCGAGAAGGTGCGGTCCCGCCTGCGCATCCGCGGCGTCGTCACCGTGTTCGGTGTCGACAAGTTCCCGCGCATGGTCGACTACGTCGTCCCGTCCGGCGTCCGCATCGCCGACGCCGACCGCGTCCGTCTCGGCGCCCACCTGGCCAGCGGCACCACCGTGATGCACGAGGGCTTCGTCAACTTCAACGCGGGCACGCTCGGCAGTTCGATGGTCGAAGGACGTATCTCCGCGGGTGTCGTCGTCGACGACGGGTCCGACGTGGGCGGCGGCGCCTCGATCATGGGCACCCTGTCCGGTGGCGGCAAGGAGACCATCTCGGTCGGCAAGCGCTGCCTGCTCGGCGCCAATGCCGGCCTCGGCATCTCGCTCGGCGACGACTGCGTCCTCGAGGCCGGCCTGTACGTGACCGCGGGCACCAAGGTCACCGGCCCGGACGGCACCGTCGTGAAGGCCAAGGAACTCAACGGCCAGTCCAACCTGCTCTTCCGTCGCAACTCCGTGTCCGGGGCCGTCGAGGTCGTGCCGTGGAAGGGCACCGGCGTGGAACTGAACGCCGCGCTGCACGCAAACGACTGACGCTGTGAGCGGTCCGCGAACACCCGGCACCACGACCGATTCGACCGGCACCCTCGGCCGGGGCCTGAAGGTCCGTCACCTGACGATGATGGGACTCGGCTCGCGATCGGTGCCGGACTGTTCCTCGGTACCGGTGTCGGGATCGCGACCGCCGGTCCGGCCGTCCTCGTCTCCTACCTCCTCGCCGGCATCATCGTCGTCTTCGTGATGCGGATGCTCGGCGAGATGGGGGCGGCGATTCCGGCCAGCGGATCCTTCTCGCACTACGCGCGGATCGGCATCGGCGACTGGGCCGGTTTCGTGATGGGGTGGCTCTACTGGTTCATGCTGATCATGGTGCTCGGCGCCGAGATCACGGGCGCCGCAGGCATCGTGAGCGCCTGGCTGCCCGGGGTGCCGCAGTGGCTCGTGGCCCTCGTGTTCGTGATCTTCTTCGCGGCCGTCAACCTCGCGAAGGTCAGCAACTTCGGCGAGTTCGAGTTCTGGTTCGCCGCCATCAAGGTCACCGTCATCATCGGCTTCCTGGTGATCGGTGTGCTGCTGGTGTTCGGCCTGCTCCCGGACACCGAACCGGTGGGTACCACCAACCTGTTCGGGCACGGCGGCTTCATGCCGGAGGGCTTCGCCGGTGTCGCCGCAGGACTGCTGGTGGTGGCGTTCGCATTCGGCGGCATCGAGATCGTGACCATCGCGGCCGCGGAGTCCGAGGACCCGGAGCGTTCGATCGCCGTGGCGGTGCGCAGCGTCGTCTGGCGCATCAGCGTCTTCTACCTCGGTTCGATCTCGATCATGGTCCTCGTCCTTCCGTGGGACTCGTCGGACCTGAAGAGCGGACCGTTTGTCGCCGTTCTCAACCAGGCGCACATCCCGTACGTGGCGGGATTCATGGAACTCGTGGTCGTGGTGGCGTTGCTGTCGGCGTTCAACGCCAACATCTACGGCACGTCGCGGATGGCGTATTCGCTGTCGCGGCGCGGCGACGGTCCCGCATTCATGGCCCGGATCTCGAACTCCGGGGTGCCGCTCAATGCGGTGCTGCTGTCCGTGTTCTTCGGTTTCGTCAGCGTGCTGCTCAACTGGTGGCTGCCGGACGACCTGCTGGGTCTGCTCCTCAACGCCGTCGGCTCGGCGCTGCTCGTCATCTGGATCTTCATCGTCGTCTCACACCTGCAGTTGCGCCCCCGGCTCGAACGCGAGGGCAAGCTGACGGTGCGGATGTGGTTGTTCCCCTGGCTCAGCTACCTCACGCTCGCGATGCTCGGCGGCTTCGTCGTGCTGATGCTGTTCGACACCGACGCCCGCACCCAGCTGATCTCGACGTGCGTGCTGTTCCTCGTGATCGCGGCCCTCGGCTTCATCAACACCCGGATGCGGAGGCATTCCCGGGCGGTGTGACCCGGGCCGGGCACTCACCGGTCGGGCGTCCGATCCGGATCTCCGGACGTGCGCGCCGCGTGGGCGAGGACCTGCGGGCCGGTCACCAGCGCTTTCCGCCACGGCGCGACACCCTCGATCTCGATCTCGATCGACAGACTCAGCACGGTCCGGATCAGCACGATCACACCGAGCACGGCGGCATCGGTCAGCGACGGCGTCGACGTGACGGTCTTGACGATGTCTGCCGCGACGAGCAGTTCCAGACCGAGCAGGATCGCGCCGCCGAGCGACTCCCGCAGGGTCTTGAACGCCCGGGCACCGTCACCGGTCCGCTTCCAGGCCCGGACGGCGAGGACGAACGCGAAGACGAACCCCAGGACCATGGACGAGACACCGAGCACTTCGAACAATTCGGTCGCGAACTCGAAGAACCGGTGAGTATCCATGTGAGGGTTCCTGTTCCGGAGGATGTTCGCGGTAGCGGCTTACCCGTTCCACGCATCACGGTAGGCGCTAGCTTCGGCCGCGGGCGGCCAACGCGTTGACGAACACGTTGGCGATGTCGGCGGGATCCTTCGCGACGTAGCTCGACCCTCCGGTCACCCGCGAGATCTCGGCGAGCGTGGCCGCGTCGGCGTCGTCGGTGATGCCGATGGTCACGATGATGACGGGCCGGGCCGGATCCACCTCACGCTCCAGGATGTCGAGGAGCTGTTCCTTCGTGATGGAGTCCGGGTCCTCGTTGGCGCCGTCGGTCAGGATGATCACGCTGTTCACCGCGCGCGGGTCGTAACTGTCCTGCACCGTCCGGAACGCGGCGAGCGTCGTGTCGTACAGGCCGGTGCCGCCGCCGATCAGCCCCTCGACCTTCCCCGCCTGCTGCGCCATCAGCTCACGCTGGGTGACTCCGCCGACGACGGTGTCGTACCGGCGGATCGGGACCAGCTCCTGATAGTCCTGCGGTCCCCCGCCGAGCCCCTGCGAGAACGCCCACAGTCCCGCGGACACGCTGTCCGGGAACATCGCGTTGCCTGCGAGGGCGGCATCGACCGTGAGGTCCATGCGCGACCGGTTGCTCGCCGGGGTCTCCATCGACCCCGACACGTCGATCGCGACGAGCGTGCGGATCGGCAGCGCCATCAGCGCCCATCCGCCCAGGGCATCCTGCAGCGGCGACTCGTCGTCGAGCGCGAGCTTGGTGACCCTGCCGACGCCGCGGCCGTCGGCCGGTGGGCTCCCGTCCGGTCCGCGGAATCCGTGCTCGGCGAACACCGCGCGGGCGTCCTCGCCGCCGAGGACCGCGGCGACGGCACGGGCCACCTGGGTGGCCTTGTAGTGCCGGTCCGGGGCGGGCGACGTGACGACGAGCGGGAAGTTCATGAAGTTGCTGCCCGTTGGGGGCACCGTCGCGGCGAGCGTGCGCGCTTCGTCACCGTCGGTGAATTCGAGCACGGACTGTTCGGTGGCGACCGCGACTCCGCCGTTGTCGACGACGCCCTGCAGCATCTGCTCGCCGACGGGTTCGTCCGCGGTGCGCGCACTTTCCTCCTGCGCGAGCGGGACCAGCGCCGCCCGCACCGTCCCCGCGGACACGGGATCGGCCTGGCCCTCGGCGAGTGCCGCGTTGATCGGCGCCTGCGCGACCCCCGTCACGAGGGGGTTGCCCAGCTGGATGTCCTTGATCTGCAGGGCCGCGAGCCACGTCGGTGACGTGAGTGCGTCCTCCTCGCGGGAGGCCAGCACGACGGGCGAGGACGCGACCGACCCCGTCATGACCTCGACCGGCCCGGCCGCGGTGAGTGCCGCCTTGCCCACCCACGCGCCGGTGTCGGGGATCCACAGATCCGGGGCGTCGGTTCCCTTGCCGAGCCGTCCCGCGATGTCGCCGGACGTCGCGGCGCCGACGGCGATGTTCGCGCAGCTCAGGTCGGTGCTCTTCGCTTCGCCGAGGATGGTGTCGAGGGCGGGAGCGATGCTCGGATCGGCGGCGAGGGTGTAGTCGGTGACCTGGTCGCACTCGTCCGCCCAGGAGCGCACCGCCTGAACGACGACCACGACGGAGGCCACGAGCCCGATGACGGCGGCAGCGCACACCGCGTAGAAGGCGGGTGAGCGCCCCTCCCGCTCCGGCCCCGCGCTCGAATGACGCCCTCCGGCCATCGCCTGCCCCCTCTAACAGTTCGGTCACGAGACGAACCGCCGACCCACCGGACCGAATATGATCCGGCCCACATCGTAGCGAACGGTGCGTTGTACGACTTTGCGCTGATGACAGGAGTGTCCGTCCAGCGACGAGAGCGGTCCGATCAGCGGTCGGGTTGCTCGACCTCGAGTCGGCGTGCCACGAGCGCGGCCTGGATCCGCCGGAGCCCGGAGGGACGGGTCGGATCGCAGCCCGTCAGCTGCGCCACCCGTTTGAGCCGGTAGTCCACCGTGTTGGTGTGCAGGTGCATCTGCTTCGCGGTCCGCTGCCGATTCAGATCGTGGCCGATGTGCACCTCGAGCGTCTCGATCAGTTCTGGCGAGCCCTGCAGCGGTTCGAGGAGCCGGGCCAGGTGGGTCCGGCCCGGCCCGGGCCGGGTGAGCTGGTATTCGAGCGCCAGATCGTCCATCTCGTAGAGGCCAGGCTCCAGGGCCAGCTGATGGACGAGACCCAGGAGTTCGTGAACCTCGTCCGCCGCCGCAGGGATACCGGCGGTCCGGACCCGGGTCGCCGTCGCGGTGAGGGGAACCCCGGCGGCCGCTCCGATGCGGTCGAGCAGGGAGACCATCCACGCCCGCTCCGGCGACCCCGGTAGCAACAGCGTTCCGCCGTCGGGGCTCAGCGAACAGAGGGCCGCCCCACCCGCGGCGTCCGCCAGCTCGATCTGCAACCGGCGCAGCTTCTGCCGGGCGACGACGGCCTTGCGCCGGTGGGTCACGGCCTCGGTGGGATGCGACGGAATCGACAGCCCCAGCACTACGTATTCGTCGGCCGGCTCCACACCCGCGTGCCGGGCCGCGGCCGCCGCGTTTCGGCCGCTGAGCAGCGCCGTGACGAGATTGACTGCGGCGCCGTCGCGTTCGGTGTTGACCGCTTCCAGTTCCTCCACGTAGCTGGTCGTGGCGGCGACCGTCACGCATTCGAGGAGGGTGAACATCACCTTCTGGATGGCCAGGAGTTCGGGCAGGTCTTCCTCGCGGGCGTTCGAGGCGACGAGGTCGCCTGCCTCCCGGATACCTTCGTGGAGGATGCGGAGCACGAGTTTCAGCGGGAAGCCCTCGCGGGCCCAGCGCGCGGAACTGTTGCGCACCGCCGCGAGGTCCTCGTCCGTCGGGTCGATGCCCTCGTCGAGCATCTGGATGCCGAGACCGAGGCAGACGATCGTGAAATCCATGACGTCGCTCTGCAGTTGTTCGCCGGGCAGCGAACCGCACGGGGTGACGTTGTCGGCGAAATGCCGGACCAGGTTCTGCGCGACGGTCAGCGTGTCGCGCAGCGGGGCGGACGCGGGCCTGCCGTCGACGAGGATCTGCGAACCCGCCTCAGGACTGTGATTCGTCATAGCTCTGATCGCTCCCGTAGGTGGATGACACCGAACTCCCGCATCATCGACATCACGCAAACATAACGAGGGTCCGCTTCTGTCACAGTTGTATCACGACAGCGCCCTGTCCAGGGCGAATACAGAGATCGCAGTAGGGTGGTCGGTCAATTCTCCTCGGCGACCCGGACCACCAGCTTTCCGAAGTTGCTGCCCCGGAGCAGCCCGATGAACGCCGCGGGCGCGTTCTCGAGCCCGTCGACGACGTCCTCGCGGTAGGCGAATCGGCCCTCCCGGATCCACCCGGACACGTCGCGCTGGAAGTCCGCATACATCTCGGAGACGAACTCGCTCTGGATGAACCCACGGATCGTGAGGCTCTTGACGAGCACCCGGCTGAAGAACCCGGGCAGCCGATCCGGCCCCTCGGGGGTCTCGGTGTCGTTGTACTGCGCGATCAGGCCGCACACGGGAACGCGCGCGTACAGGTTGAGCAGCGGCAGCACCGCCGTGGCCACCGGACCGCCGACGTTCTCGAAGTAGACGTCGATGCCGTCCGGGCATGCGGCGCGCAGTTCCTCGGCGAAGTTCGGGGACCGGTGGTCGACGGCGGCGTCGAATCCGAGTTCGTCCAGCAGGTAGGCACACTTCTCCGGTCCGCCGGCGATCCCGACGGCCCGGGCGCCCTTCCGTTTCGCGATCTGCCCCACGGCGGAGCCGACCGGACCGCTGGCCGCCGCGACGACCACCGTCTCGCCCGCCTTCGGTTGCCCGATCTTCAGCAGGCCGGAGTAGGCGGTGAAGCCGGGCATGCCGAGCACTCCGACCGCCGTCGACAACGGCGCGGCGTCGCGGTCGAGTGCGCGGAGGTGCTTGCCGTCGACCACGGCGTGCGACTGCCAGCCCGCGTACCCGAGAACGTAGTCACCCGTCGCGAAATCCGGGTGCCGGGAATCGACAACCTGCCCGACGGTGCCACCGACCATGACCTCGTCGATCTCGACCGGGTCGGCGTACGACTCGGCGGCACTCATCCGGCCGCGCATATACGGGTCGAGCGACAGGTAGATGACGCGGATCAGCACCTGGCCGTCCGCGGGGTCGGGGAGATTCACCGCCTCGAGCCGGAAGTTGTCGGCGGTGGGCGCGCCGTCCGGCCGGGAGGCGAGGACGATCCGGGTGCTCTGGACGATGCTCTCGACACTCACTGTGCGCCTGCCAATCCGTGTTGGGCCGGTATCGCCCGCCACCTTACCGATTTCAGGACAGCTGCTTCTTCTGCACCTTGCCCATCGCGTTGCGCGGAAGCGACTCGACGACGCGAATCTCGCGGGGCCGCTTGTGCACCGACAGTTCGGTGGCCACGTGCTCGATCAGCGCGGCCTCCGACACGTCGTCGCCCACCACGAACGCCACGAGTCGCTGACCGAGGTCCGGGTCGGGGAGGCCGACGACCGCCGCCTCCCGCACGCTCGGGTGACCCAGGAGCGATGTCTCCACCTCGCCCGCCCCGACGCGGAATCCACCCGATTTGATGAGGTCCGTGGATTCGCGGCCGACGATGCGGTGGAACCCGCCCGGGTCGATGACGGCGACGTCGCCGGTCTTGAAGAAGCCGTCGTCCGTGAACGATTCGGCGGTCGCGTCGGGCCGGCCGAGGTAGCCGTCGAACAGCATCGGCCCCCGCACCTGCAGACCGCCGATGGATTCGCCGTCGTGGGGGACGTCGCCGCCGCGCTCGTCGCGGAGCCGGGTCTCGACACCACGGACCGGCACACCGACCCACCCCGGGCGTCGTTCGCCGTCGGCCCGGGTGCTGAGCGTGAGCATCGTCTCGCTCATTCCGTACCGCTCGACGAGTGCGAGCCCGGTCAGCTCCTGCACCTTCTCGAACACCGGGACGGGCAGCGGGGCGCTCCCCGACACCAGTAGTCGCGCCCCCGACAGCGCCCGCGCCGATTCGGGGTCGCCTGCGATGCGACTCCACACCGTGGGGACTCCGAAGTACATCGTTCCCCGCGCCGCGGCGTAGGCCGCCGGGGTGGGTTTGACCGTGTGGACGAGCCTGCTGCCGATCCGCAACGGTCCCAGCACACCGAGGATCAGTCCGTGGATGTGGAACAGCGGAAGTCCTTGCACCAGAGTGTCGTTGCGGGTCCACTGCCAGGCGTCCGCGACGGCGTCGAGGCCGGCGGCGATGGCCTTCCTGCTGATCAGGACCCCCTTGGGCGGTCCCGTCGTGCCGGACGTGTAGAGCACGAACGCGATGCTCGACTCGGGCGGTTCGGGGTAGCTGTGCCACGACCGGGCGTGGAGGCGCACCGGAACGACGGGCAGGCCCGCCGCGTCCGCAGGCGCCTCACCGAGCCACGCCTGCGCACCGGAATCGCGCAGGATGTGCTCGAGTTCGGCGGGGCCGGAATCGGGCGGCACCGGCACCGCGGTCACACCGGCGATGAGGCAGCCCACGACGGCGAGGACGGTGGTCGCGGTGGGGGTGGCGAGAATCGCGACCCGATCCGCGCGTGCACCCGTTCGGCCACGGACGTCGCCGCACCGAGCACGTCGCCGCGCGACAGGGTGGCGTCGCCGATCCGGATGGCGTCGGGAATGTCGTCGCCCTGGGCGACGGCCAGAGGATTCAGAGATCGCAGCAGCACATCGACAGCCTCTCACAGCGCCCGGACGCGGTCGGGCGGGTCTCCCGGCGGCGGACTGACCGTGGCGAGTGCCGCGCCGAGCAGGGCCCCGGTCAGGACTGCCAGTCCGTGGGCGTCGTCGACTACCACCAGCAGGACGCCGGCGAGCACGATGCCACCACTCGCGGCGAGGACCCGCCTGTCCTTGGACTGCATGACCACCAGCCCCGCGAACGACGCGGCCAGCGCGAGCGTGGCACCCGAATTGCCCGCGCCGGGCGACGGGAACAGGAACGCGGTGAACAGGCCGAAGATGATCTGGCTCGCCACGAACAGCAGTACGGCCCGGACTCCACCCCACACCCGGACCGCGAGCGGCGCCACCCAGGCGAGGACGAGCAGGTTCACCACGGTTCCGGCCACTCCCCCGTCCTGCACCGCGACCGACGTGAAGATCCGCCACCACTGGTGGTCCCGGATCTGGTCGGGGTCACGCTCGAGGGCGTCGAGGACGGCGGGAACGACGATCTGCAGCAGTGACGGCACGGCGATCAGCAACCACAGCACCACCGCGGTGCGCGGCGGACGGGTGAACCCCACCGCGCCGATGCGCCCCTCACCGATACACACCGATCCGATCAGTGAGGCGAGGACGAGAACGACGGCGAAGAGGACCGCGCTGATCCATCCCGCGCCAGAAGTTGTCACCGCGAAACTCTACAACGACGCGCCCGCACCGGATCCGGTCAGCGGCCCGCGCCGGTCAGTCCCGGGTGACCACCGAGCGCAGGAAGAACCGCAGGTTCGAGGGACGCTCGGCCAGTCGCCGCATGAAGTACGCGTACCACTGACTTCCGTACGGCACGTACACCCGAACCTGCTTGTCCTGGTTCGCGAGCCGCAGTTGCTCGACGTCCCGGATCCCGAACAGCATCTGGTGCTCGTAGGCGTCCGCGGCGCGGCCGGTGCGCCCGACCATCGGTGCGACCGCGTCGATGACGGCCGGGTCGTGCGAGGCCACCATCGGGTACCCCTCGCCTTCCATGAGGATCGTCAGGCAACGCAGATACGAGGCGTCCACGGCGGCGCGGTCCTTGAATGCCACGGACTCGGGTTCCCGGTACGCCCCCTTGCAGAGCCGGACCCGCGAGCCGGGGCCCGCGAGGGCACGGCAGTCGTCCTCGGTGCGGCGCAGATACGACTGCAGCACCGCACCGAGCCATGGGAAGTCGGTGCGGAGTTCGCGGACGATCGCGAGCGTCGAATCGGTGGTGGTGTGGTCCTCGGCGTCCACGGTCACCCACACCCCGGCCGCCTCGGCTGCGGCGCAGATCGTGCGGGCGTTGCCGGTGGCGATCCGCGTGCCGTCGCCGGCGAGCGCCTGACCGAGCGCCGACAACTTCATCGACACCTCGAGCCGGCGGACCCCCGACGTCGTGTCCGCTGCTTCCGGCAGGGCACCGAGATCGGCGACGAGCGCCAGGTACTCGTCGACCGTCGCCTGCGCGCCCGCCGCGTCATGGGTGTCCTCACCGAGGAAGTCGATCGACACCGACCGGCCCGAATCGAGGATCTCCCGAACGGACGCCAGCGCCGACTCCCGGCTCTCGCCCGCCACGAAGCGGTCGACCAGTTTCCGGGTGACCGGGGCGCCGGTGACGGCGCGTTTGACGCGCGACGACCTGGCCGCTGCCAGGATCGCCGGGCGCAGCGGATTCGCTAGAACCGTCGGCGCTTTCATTCCGACCCCATGTGCGGATATCGGTAATCGGTGGCGGGGACGAACGTCTCCTTGATGGTGCGGGCCGACACCCAGCGCAGCAGGTTGAGTTTGGACCCGGCCTTGTCGTTGGTGCCGGACGCGCGGGCCCCGCCGAACGGTTGCTGCCCGACGACGGCACCGGTCGGCTTGTCGTTGACGTAGAAGTTTCCGGCGGTGTACCGCAGGGCCGACGTGGCCTGCTCGACGGCCTGCCGGTCGTCGGCGATCACCGCACCGGTCAGTGCGTACGGGGCCGCCGAGTCGACCGTGGCGAGCACGTCGGCGAACGCGTTCGGGGCCGAGTCGTCGTACACGTGCACCGTCAGGATCGGGCCGAAGTACTCGGTGGTCATCGCCTCGTCGGCGGGGTCGTCCGCGAGGAGCACGGTGGGACGGACGAAGTAGCCGACGCTGTCGTCGTACTTGCCGCCGACGGCGATCTCGAGGCCTGCCGCGCCGCGGGCGCGTTCGATGGCCGCGACGTTCTTGTCGTAGGCGCGCCGGTCGATGAGGGCGCCGCCGAAGTTCTCCAGGTCTGTCACGTCCCCGTAGGTGAGGGCGTCGACCTCCGCAGTGAACGTGTCCCGCATCCTCCGCCACAGCGATTTCGGGACGTAGGCCCGGGAGGCGGCGGAACACTTCTGGCCCTGGTATTCGAATGCGCCGCGGACCAGCGCCGTCCGGAGTACGTCCTCGTCGGCCGAGGCGTGCGCGACCACGAAGTCCTTGCCGCCGGTCTCCCCCACCAGCCGGGGGTAGCCCGCGTACTTCCCGATGTTCGCGCCCACCTCGCTCCAGAGGTGCTGGAACGTGCGGGTCGACCCCGTGAAGTGGATTCCGGCGAGCCGGGGGTCGCTCAGCAGCACCTCCGACACCGCCTGCCCGCTGCCGGTGAGCAGATTGATCACACCCGGGGGCATGCCCGCCGCTTCGAGCAGTTTGATCGTCCAGTACGCGGCGACGGTCTGCGTCGACGACGGCTTCCAGATCACCGTGTTGCCCATCAGCGCGGGCGCGGTCGGCAGATTGCCGGCGATCGCGCTGAAGTTGAACGGAGTGATGGCGTAGACGAAGCCCTCGAGCGGGCGGTATTCGAGCCGGTTCCACACACCGGGCGAGGAGATCGGCTGGTCGGCGAGGATCTGGCGGGCGAAGTGAACGTTGAAGCGCCAGAAGTCGATCAGCTCGCACGGTGCGTCGATCTCCGCCTGCTGGACCGACTTCGACTGCCCGAGCATCGTCGCCGCGGCGAGTGTCTCGCGCCAGGGCCCGGACAGCAGGTCGGCGGCACGCAGGATCACGGCGGCCCGGTCGTCGAACGACAGCGCCCGCCAGTCCGGTGCCGCGGCCGTGGCCGCCTCGACCGCCGCCGACGCGTCGTCGTGGGTGGCGCTGCGCAGCGTGCCGAGCACGGCGGCGTGCCGGTGGGGTTGCACGACGTCGACGCGGTCGCCGTTGCCGTGACGGTGTTTGCCACCGATCACGTGCGGGATGTCGACGGGATTGGTGGCGATGTCGGTGAGCGCGGATTGCACTCGGGAACGTTCGGGACTGCCCGGCGCGTACGTGTGGACCGGCTCGTTGGTGGGCACCGGAACCTGAGTGATGGCGTCCATGCTGCCTGCCTCCTGCCCTCAGATCGTGTGAGGAACTGTGACCGGGAACCGCGGCCGGACGGGGACACCCGTCCGAACGGAACCCTCGAGCCCAGGTTAGCTCTGTACGGGGGCAGCCATCCGGTTTTGACGCGCCGACGGGCTGGCTACCATCGGCGCATGGCCGAACGGAACCGCGTGTCACCCCGCTCCGGCATCGTCGCGATTCCGCTGCGCGGCCGGTTCATGGGCAATCGGGGCTGCCTGCACCGCGGGCACTCCGTGGTGCGCAATCATTCCGGCAAACGGTGGATCATCTGCGTCACCGACTACCCGGCGCGCACGGTCCCGCAGTGGAGCGAGGGCCACTACACGGTGCTGTTCTTCCACGACGAGGCGGTGGCGCTGGCCGCCGGGCACCGGCCGTGCGCCCTCTGCAGGCGCGAGCCGTACAACGACTTTCGCGCCGCCTGGCGGTCCGCGAACGGGGGCGCCCTGCCGAGCGCCGACGAGATGGACGCCCGGTTGCACGGCGAACGACTGGACGGGTCCCGTCAGCGAACGCACCGGGCCGCGTGGTCGTCGCTGCCCCGCGGCGCCTTCGTGCTGTTCGACGACGGTCCCGCGGTCGTGCTCGACGACACCGTCGTCCCGTGGTCGGCCGACGGATACAGGACGCCGTCGAACCGGCCGGAGGGCGGCACCGCCACCGTCCTGACACCGCCGTCCACCGTCGCCGTGCTCGCGGCCGGCTATTCCCCGGACATCGCGTAGTCCGCTACACGTCGCGTGCGTTCGAGACGAGTTGGTGGACGTCCTGGTCGGTGGCGCCGAGCCCGAAGCTGATGATGCGTTCTGAGCGGATGCGGATGGTCGGGCCGCCGAGACCGTTCGCCTGGGCTGCGTCGGCGTCGAGGGCCTCGGCGCGACCGCGGATTTCGACGCAGCGGACCCGCCACGGGTCGACGGACGGCACGTCGTCCACGACGAACGCCACCTTCCCGTTGTCGGCGACGTTGCGGAACTTACGGCTCGCCGCCATGTTGTAGCCCTGGATGTCGATCGTGGACGTGTCGGGGTTGTAGTGGAAGCCGACGGGACTGACCTGCAAGGTTCCGCCGGGTTGCACCGTGGCGAGCCTGCCGATGCGCTGCGATGCCAGGTAATCGAGTTCCTGCTCGGTGAATGACATGAGGCCAGGCTAAGACCTCAACCGCGCTCGAGGTCAAGGTTTCCGGCACTCGTCCTCAGCCGAGGTCGTCGAGTGCGCGCCGGGCTGCCTCGACCCGCCGCTCCGCCACCTCCAGTTCGCGTTCTCCCCGGTGCACTGCCTCCGCCGAGGCCCTCTCCGCGTTCCGGGTGAACTGCCGCTCCTGCTCGGCGTGTTCGAGTTCGGCGCGCAGTTCCTCGATCCGGTGGTCGATCTCGGTCAGCGTGGATCGCGCCTGCCCGAGTTCGGTGTTCGCGTCGTCCAGCGCGCCGCGGATCTCGTCGGCCCCGGACGTGGCGTCCGCCAGTTCCGCCTCGGCCGCAGCGCGTTCGGCGTCGAGATCACGCTCCTGCGATTTCTTCGCCTTCTTCGGCTTTTCGGGTTCGGACTTCGACGGCTTCTTCGCCGACTTTCCCTGGACGGCGGTGAGTCCGGCGGGCCCGAAACCGCTGTAGCTCGCCGCCGTCACTACCCGGCCGCGCCGCACCTGTTCGGCGGTGTCGGCGTCGGCGAGCGCGGCGTGCAGCGTCTGACCGACATCCCGCAGCGCGTCCTCACCGACGGTCCGGCCCCGGTCGGCGGCGAGTTCGCCGGCCTTGCGCGCCAACGCCCGGACCACCTGCTGGCGCTGCGTCGTCAGCCGCCGAAGGTCCGGGCCGGACAGGTGCCGCTGCGCATCGCGGAGGGCGTCGCCGAGGGTGAGGAGCGCACCCACCTCGTCGGGCAGTTCGCGGGCGAGCAGGTTGACGAGCCAGCCGACGACTGTGGGCTTCCGCAGTTTCCCGATCTCGGTGGCCAGGGCGCGGTCCTTGTTCTCCCGCGCCGCCGTCACCTGCGCCGTGCGCGCCTCGACGAACTCACCGGGGTCGAGGCCGTACAGTTCGTCGGCGACGTCGTCGAGGGTCACGGCACCATACTTGCACCGCGACCGTTCCGTCCGGGCCGACTCGGGTCAGGCGAGTCGTTCCGCTGCGGCCGCGATTCGTTCGTCGTCGGCCGTGAGCGCGATCCGGACGTGGGTGCCGCCGCCGGGACCGTAGAACTCCCCCGGCGCCACGAGAATGCCCCGCTCGGCGAACCATTCGACGGTGTCCCGGCAGGCTTCGCCGCGGGTCGCCCACAGGTACAGCCCGGCCTCGGAATCGTCGACGGTGAATCCGGCGCCGCGCACCGCTGCGAGAAGGATCTCGCGGCGACGGCGGTACCGTTCACGCTGCTCGTTCTCGTGGTCGTCGTCGCCGAGCGCGGCGGTCATCGCCGACTGGATCGGCAACGGCACCATCATGCCCGCGTGCTTGCGGACCTCGAGAAGTTCGGCAACCAACGCCGGGTCACCGGTGACGAAGCCCGCGCGGTAGCTCGCGAGGTTGGACGTCTTCGACAGCGAATGCACCGCGAGGAGACCGGTGAGATCGCCGTCGTTCACCCGCTCGTCGAGGATGGAGAGTGCTTCCCCTTCCCAGGTCAACCCCAGGTAGCACTCGTCGGACGCCACGATGGCGCCCCGGGTGCGCGCCCAGTCGACCACCTTGCGCAGATGCTCGAGGCCGAGCACCTTGCCGGTCGGATTGGACGGCGAGTTCACGAAGATCAGCGACGCGCCCTCGGGGCCGAGCCGGTTCAGGCCGTCGGTGCGGATCACCCGCGCACCCGCGAGGAGCGCACCCACCTCGTAGGTGGGGTACGCCAGCTCCGGAATGACCACGAGGTCGTCGGCGCCGAGCCCGAGAAGGCGTGGCAGCCAGGCGATGAGCTCCTTCGTGCCGATCGCGGGCAGCACCGCCGCCTGATCGATGCCGGTGATTCCGTAGCGGCGGCGCAGCGCCTCGACCGCGGCGTTGCGGAGTTCGTCCGTGCCGTGCGTCGTCGGATATCCCGGAACCGCGGCGACCGCGGTCAGCGCCTCCTGGATGATCGGGGCCACCGGATCGACGGGGGTTCCCACCGACAGGTTGACGATGCCACCCGGGTGGGCGAAGGCCTTCGCCTTCGCCGACTCGAGCGAGTCCCACGGAAAGTCGGGAAGTGCTGCGGCTACCGGGATACGAGGCATCTAGTCCTCGCCCATGGGGGGCAGCGCCTTGACGAACGGCGGGTCGTAGTCGACCTTGCCCAGCTTCGCCGCGCCGCCGGGGGAACCGAGGTCGTCGAAGAAGTCGACATTCGCGGCGATGTAGCCGTTCCACTGGTCCGGAACGTCGTCTTCGTAGAAGATGGCTTCGACGGGGCAGACGGGTTCACAGGCGCCGCAGTCCACGCATTCGTCCGGATGGATGTAGAGCATCCGCCCGCCCTCGTAGATGCAGTCGACAGGGCATTCCTCGATACACGCCTTGTCCAGCACATCCACGCACGGTTCAGCAATCGTGTAGGGCACTGCCGCTCTCCCTGCCTTTCTGACACGAGTTAGCACGAGGTACGGGCCGCTTGTACCTCGTGGAAGAAATCATTATCGCCTGCCAGGCGGACTCCTCTGCGGTGAGGGTTACCTGACCCGGCGGATCGTCGCGGGCATCGGCGCCCGGTTCGCAATCCGTTTCTCGGCTTGTTTTACGGCTCTCACCAGCGCGCCACGTTCGCCGAGATACCCGGCCACCACACCGACCACCGGGATGTTGCCCAGCAGCGCGTAGGTCCCGCCCGGTTGCGGGCGTTTGTCTAGTTCGTCACTGAGCGCCCGCACCGTGCCCGCGGTGCGCCACAGCGCGCCGATCAGCCCGAACGGGCGCCACACCGAGGCACCGTCCGCCGAATCGGATGGCGGGGTCGCGCGGGCGAGCACCGCGGACGCGTCCGTCTCACGGCGGCAGAGCACGGACGCCAGCAGGTCCACCTGCTCGGACCGGTCGGTGACGCCGTGCTCCCGGGCCACGGCGACGAGCACGACGGCCTGATTCGCGAATCCGAGCACG
The DNA here is from genome assembly GCF_009872365.1 of Rhodococcus sp. T7. NCBI lineage: Bacteria > Bacillati > Actinomycetota > Actinomycetes > Mycobacteriales > Nocardiaceae > Rhodococcus > Rhodococcus sp. T7. The sequence continues at coordinate 104,596 of NZ_WXYH01000377.1, read as the reverse complement.
TCCTGGATCGGGAGCCGGTTGAGGAGAACACCGAACATGCCCGGGGACGCGACCGCGATCGTGTTCAGCGCACCGATCCGCGTCACCCACCACCGTGCCCGCTCGTCGTCGCTCGCCTTCTCCCACGACGCCGTTCCCGGGAACCGCACGGTGTCGAGCACCCACGCGAGGCCGTCGAGCAGCGCCTCCGCGGCGCCCCGTTCCTCCGCTGCCGGGGTGAACGTCCGGCCCTTGATACCGAACGGATCCGTGAGGGCCAGATCGAGCACGGGGTTGATGCCGCGTGCGGCGCGGTCCAGGATGCCGACGACCGTGTCGTCGCCCAGCCGATGTGTCTCGCTCATGCGGCCGGCGACCGTCCCTCGCGCCGGGCGTGTGTGGTGGTGCGTTCGCGGGCCGGGCGGCCGATGCCCTCGGCGATGGCCCGCAACTCGGCGACGGTCTTCTCCGAGCCGTGCTCGGAACCCGCCATCCGGGAGATGGTCTCCTCCATCAACGTGCCGCCGAGATCGTTCGCCCCGCCCCGCAACATCACCTGGGTGCCGGTCACCCCGAGCTTGACCCAGCTGGTCTGAATGTTCGGGATCCGCCCGTGCAGCATGATCCGGGCCAGCGCGTGCACCGCCCGGTTGTCCCGGTTGGTCGGACCCGGCCGCGACGCCCCCGCCAGATACAGCGGCGCACTCTGATGCACGAACGGCAACGGCACGAACTCGGTGAACCCACCGGTGCGGTCCTGAATAGAGGACAGCACCCGCAGATGCCCCACCCAATGCTTCGGGTTGTCGACGTGCCCGTACATCATCGTCGAACTCGACCGCAGCCCCACCTCGTGCGCCGTGGTCACCACCTCCACCCAGGTGGCGGTCGGCAACTTCCCCTTCGTCAGCACCCACCGCACCTCGTCGTCGAGGATCTCCGCCGCCGTCCCCGGAATGGTGTCCAGACCCGCCTCCCGCAACTCCGTCAACCAGTCCCGGATGCTCTGCCCGCCCCGGGAGGCGCCGTTGACGATCTCCATCGGCGAGAACGCGTGCACATGCATCGACGGGACCCGCTTCTTCACCGCCCGCACCAGATCCGCGTACCCGGTCACCGGCAACTCCGGGTCGATACCGCCCTGCATGCACACCTCCGTCGCCCCCGCGACGTGCGCCTCCCACGCCCGGTCCGCGACCTCGTCGGTGGACAGGGTGAACGCGTCCGCGTCCCCCTTGCGCTGCGCGAACGCACAGAACCGGCACCCGGTGTAGCAGATGTTGGTGAAATTGATGTTCCGGTTCACCACATACGTGACCTCGTCCCCGACCGCATCCTTACGCAGCGCATCGGCCAACGCGACCACCGCCTCGAGTCCCGCCCCGTCCGCGGTCGCCAACGCCAGGTACTCGTCATCGGACAGCCCCGCCGGGTCGCGTTCGGCGCTGCGCAGCGCCGCCAGGACGTCGGTGTCCACCCGCACCGGGCCGGACAACTCCAGCACCTGCTCGCGGACGGTCTCCCAGTCCCCGAACGCGCTGCCCAGATCGCTGCGGGTGTCGGTGTTGCGGCCGGCGGTGTCGATCTCGGTGTTCAGGTCCACCCGCCCCGCCGACTCCCACGACTCGTCCGGCTCCTGCCACGGCAGCCCGACCGGTGTGGTGTCGGGCTTGGCGAGCCCGGTCTGCGGGTCGGAGAGGGCGTGCACGTGCCCGGTGATCCGCGGATCGATCCACGGCGCCCCGGCGAGGACGAACTGCGGCTGCGCCGCGGTGCGTTCGGTGAGTTCGAACCCGGCGGCCGCGGTGATCTCGGCCAGGGTGTCCAGGTTCGGCCACGGCCGCTCCGGGTTCACATGGTCCGGGGTCAGCGGCGACACCCCACCCCAGTCGTCGACGCCGGCCCCCAGCAGCGCGGCGCATTCGGTGGTCGAGACCAGATTCGGCGGCGACTGGATCCGCATCCCCGGGCCCAGCAGCAACCGGGACACCGCGATGGTCGCGGTGAACTCCTCGAGACCGGCGTCGGGGGTATCGCGCATCGCGGTGTCCGGCTTGGCCAAAAAGTTCTGCACGATCACCTCCTGGACGTGCCCGAACGCCTTGTGCGACTTCCGGATCGCCATGATCGACTCGGCCCGCTCCCGGACCGTCTCGCCGATGCCCACCAGAATCCCGGTGGTGAACGGCACACTGAGCCGGCCGGCGTCGGTCAGGGTGCGCAACCGCACCGCCGGATCCTTGTCCGGGCTGCCGTAATGGCATTCGCCCTTGTCGGTGAACAGCCGGGTGGAGGTGGTTTCGAGCATCATCCCCATCGACGGGGCCACCGGCTTGAGCCGGGAGATCTCCTCCCAGCTCATCACACCCGGGTTCAGGTGCGGCAGCAACCCGGTCTCCTCGAGCACCCGGATCGACATCGCCCGCAGGTAGTCCAGCGTCGAGTCGTAGCCCCGCTCGTCGAGCCACTGCTTGGCCTCCGGCCACCGATCCTCCGGACGGTCACCCAAGGTGAACAGGGCTTCCTTGCAGCCCAATTCGGCGCCCTGACGGGCGATCTCGAGGACCTCGTCCGGTTCCAGATACGCCCCGCGCCCCTCCGCCCGCAACTTGCCCGGCACCGTCACGAACGTGCAGTAATGGCACTTGTCCCGGCACAACCGGGTCAACGGGATGAACACCTTCCGCGAATACGTGACCGCCTTCGGCCGACCCGCCGCCAGCAACCCGGCATCGCGGACCTTCGCCGCCGACGAACACAGATCCACCAGATCGTCGCCGCGGGCCTGCAACAACACCGTCGCCTCGTCCACGTTCAGCGTGGCGCCGTCCCGGGCACGTCGCAGCACCCGCCGCATCGCGGACGCGGACGGGGCCGCTTCCTGCGCCGATACGCCGGACGGGGGTGCCGCCGGAACACCCGGCATGGGAAGCATCGTGGGCCGGCCGGACTCTTCACCTGAATGGGTCACCCAGCGATCATGCGCCATCGACGACGAGCCGTGCCACCCAGACTCCGTGAGCGGCGGGGATCGCTACCCGCGCGGGTAGTCCTCGTCGACCGGAACCGCCCGGCTCTGCTCGGCGGCGTCCGCCTCGTTCACCTCCAGCGACGACACTTCTTCGACCTCGTCGGAGTTGTCGTCGTCGACGGCGATCTCCTGCTCGAGCCGGTCCGCCTCGGGAACCTCCGGAGAATCGGCCGCATCGAATGACGTCATGTCTGCGCTCCTTTCGCTTCGGGGTTCCTCCCACCATAGGTCCGTTCTCGACAGAATGGCGGGGCACGGCCAAAGTAGGGGCATGAGTGTGCCCACCACCGTCACCATGGCGGAGCCGCTGTGGCGGCCCAGCCCCAAAGCCAAGCAGCTGTGGGCAATCAACGCTGCCCTCCTCTGGTTTCCCGTCTTCGTCGTGCAGGCCGTCGCGCTCGTCTTCCACTGGTGGCCCGTGTGGGTACATCTCACGGTCCTCGCGATCACCGTCGTGCTCGCGATCGTCCACGTCGCCGTCGTCCCCTTCTGGCGATACCGGGTGCATCGGTGGGAGATCAGCGACACCGCGGTCTACACGCGAAGCGGCTGGTTCACCCAGGAACGGCGCATCGCGCCTATCTCCCGCATCCAGACCGTCGACACCGAACGCGGACCCATCGACCGCATGCTGGGGCTGGCTACCGTCACCGTCACGACGGCGTCGTCCGCAGGTGCCGTCAAGATCGCCGCCCTCGATCAGGGCACCGCCGACCGCACCGTCGCGCGGCTCACCGAGATCGCGGGCACCAACGTCGGTGACGCCACATGAGTGCGGCACCGGAACCGGGCGTCGCTCCGCCGATCGCGCAGGGCGAGGCGGCGGTCGCGGCGGAGGAGGAGCAGCCCTGGCTGCGCCTGGACCGTCGGATGCTGCTGGTCCACCCCGTCAACGAGATCGTCAAACTCCTGCCGGTGCTGCTGATTTCGCTGGTGATCGGCACCCAGAGCGGCAACCACGTGTGGAGTCTCGTCGCCATCGTCGTGTTCGTGGTGTTCGGCGTCTCGCGCTGGTTCACGACGAGTTACCGCATCGGCCCGGTCCACGTGCAACTGCGGCAGGGCCTGTTCAACAAACGCCTGCTGTCCGTACCGCGCAACCGGATCCGCTCCGTCGACGTGGAGGCGGGGGTGCTGCATCGGCTGCTCGGGCTGTCGATCGTGCGCATCGGCACCGGCCGGCAGGTGGGGGCCAAGCCGGATGCGGCGAAGTTCGAACTCAACGCCCTCTCCACCGGGCTGGTGCCCGACCTGCGCGCCGCGCTCCTCGCCCGTCAGCCCTCCCCCGAAGTCGAGCACACCGCGGTCACGCAGGAACCCGCGGTGGACGAGATCGGCCACTGGACTCCCGCGTGGGTGCGCTACGCCCCGTTCTCGGTGACCGGGGTGGTGACCATCGCGGCGATCGTCGGACTCGCGTTCCAATACGGAATCGGGGCGAAGATCGCCCGCTCGTCGACGGTGGCCGAGGGGATCGAATCCGCCGAGCGCGTCGGGGTCGCCGTGGCCGTCGTCGTCGGCATCGTCGTCCTCCTGATCGTCGCCAGCGGCCTCGCGTGCGTCCGGTACCTGCTGACGTACGGCAACATGACGCTGACGGACAACGGTCGCACCCTGCACGTCAGCCACGGCCTGCTGAAGACCCGCCAGACCACCCTCGATCGCGCCCGGCTCCGCGGTACGCGGCTCGAGGAACCACTCCTGCTGCGGCTCGCCGGCGGCGCCCGGCTCGATGCCGTGATGACCGGTGTCAGCGCCGAGAGGCGCGAGTCCTCGCTGCTGCTCCCCCAGGCGCCGCGCGCGGAGGCGGAGCGGGTGATGGCCACCGTCATCGGCGACCACCGCCAGGCCGCGGTCCCGCTCACCCCGCACGGGCCGGTCGCACAGCGGCGGCGTTACACCCGGGCCCTGATCCCCGCGGAGATCGCGCTCGCCGCCGCCCTCGTGTTCCTGATCCTCGACCGGCCCGTGTTCTGGGCGGTGTGGGCCGGGATCGCGATGCTCGCCGTCGGCGGGGTGGCGCTGGCGTGGGACCGGTACCGCGGCCTCGGTCACGCCGTGGTGCCCGGGTGGTTGATCACCCGCAGCGGCTCCCTCGACCGCGCCCGGGTCAGTCTCGAGGCCGACGGCATCATCGGCTGGACCGTCCGCCAGACGTTCTTCCAGCGGCGGGCAGGAGTGGCGACCGTCATCGCCGCGACCCCCGCAGGCACTGGAAAATACCTGATGATCGACCTGCCTGCCGATCAGGCGTGGTCGCTCATCGAGTCGGTGGCCCCCGGCGGAGGTGACGTGTGGGCGCGCCGCTGAACGACATCGCCGGTCTCGACGCCCACCTGATCGACTGCCGGGCGTGCCCCCGCCTCGTCGAGTGGCGGGAGACCGTCGCACGCGAGAAGCGCGCGTCGTTTCGCGACGAAACCTATTGGGGCCGGCCGGTTCCCGGATTCGGTCCGGCCGACGCGTCCCTGCTGATCGTCGGTCTCGCGCCCGCCGCACACGGCGGGAACCGGACCGGGCGCATGTTCACCGGCGACCGCAGCGGCGACTTCCTGTACGCCGCCCTGCACGCCGTGGGTCTCGCGAGCCAGCCGACGGCCACCCGCATCGGCGACGGCCTCGAACTGTTCGGCGTCCGGATCACGTCCCCGGTGCACTGCGCGCCGCCCGCGAACAAGCCCACCCCTCAGGAACGCGACAACTGCCGGCACTGGCTCGACGCCGAACTACGCATCCTGCAACCCGGCCTGCGGTCGGTGATCGTGCTCGGCGGGTTCGGCTGGCAGTCGCTGCTCCCGGTCCTCGACGACGCCGGCTGGGCCGTCCCCCGGCCGCGACCCAAGTTCGGGCACGGCGCGCACGTCGAACTGGCCGGCACCGAACGTCCCCTGCACCTGTTCGGGTGCTACCACGTCAGCCAGCAGAACACGTTCACCGGCAGGCTGACCCCCGCCATGCTCGAGTCGGTGCTCTCCGACGCCGCACGCGTGGCCGGGCTGCTCGACTGATTTCGGGCGCCCGACCGCCGGGCGAACGGTACATCCGACGCGTCAGAAGCGCCGAAAGCGCCGTTCACCCCGCATGCCGCCGCTTCGGGAGTTCCTCGATGATGTATTTGGCCATGCTGCCGAGCCGGGGGCGGGCGGGTTGCATGGTCTCCACACCCAGGACGGTGAGAGGCGAGGCCGTGACGGAACCGACGCAGACGGGTGCGACCGGACCGTGGAACGCCTGCAGGAGGGCATCGACCCGGTCGGTGTCCTTCGCGGTGCTGAGCAACGAGGACACGGCGGGTGCGCTGGTGAAGGTGACGGCGTCGACCTCGGCGCGGACGATCCGGTCGAGCAGCGTCAGCAGTGGCTGCTGGTTCTCGGGCCGGATCCACCGGTACACCGACACGGCCGTCGTCTCGGCCCCGGCGCCGGCGAGGGAGACGCTGAGGTCGGTCATCGGTTCCCATTCGGTGATGGTGCCGTGCAACTGGACCACGACGCGCAGTCCGCGCACCCCCTCGGCCACGAGGTGGTCGTGCACTTCCTCGGACGATTCGGTGTCGGGCGACCACTCCTCGCGCAGGCCTGCGCCGCGGACGGCGCCCTTCGCCTTGGGGCCGCGGGTGATGATCCGCGCCGATTGCAGGGCGGTGAGCAGTGCGTCTTCCTCGTTCCAGGCCCGTGCCGCGTCCAGCCATCCCCGGAATCCGACCGCGGTGCTCACGACGAGGAGGTCCGGCGGCGACGCGATGATCTCGGCGGTGCGGGCGCGCAGATCGGAGTCGTCGACGAGCGGAAGCACGTGGATGGCCGGGGTGTGGACGATGGCGGCGCCGTGCCGTTCGAGCAGCGTGATGAACTCGGCGGCCCGCCGTTCGGCGGTGACGGCGATGGTGAGACCGGACAGTTCGTCGTTCGACATTCCCTCAGTGTGACGGACGAATCGCACTAGGCTGCCCACATGATCACAGCTGTGCACACTCTGGTCTACGCCGACGACGCCGAGGCCGCCCGCGATTTCTTCCGCGACGTGCTGGGCTGGCCGCACGTCGACGCCGGCGGCGGTTGGCTGATCTTCCGCACCGGGCCGTCGGAGATGGGAGTGCATCCCACCTCGGACGATCGGGGCGGCGAGCCGTGGTCGACCCGGCCGCATCACGAGATCTCGCTGATGTGCGACGACATCGAGTCGACCGTGGCGGAACTCGAGGCCAAGGGCGCCGAATTCACCCGCGGAATCCGGGACGACCGGTACGGCCTCACCACCTCCCTGAAGATCCCCGGAGCGGGAGAGATGACGCTGTACGAGCCCCGGCACCCGGTGGCGTTCGAGGGTTAGGCCTTCGCCTGCGCGCTGCTGCGCGCCGGATTGGCCTGCTCCCCCGCCTTGGGATCCGTCTCGGACTGCTTCTCCGACACCCCGTCGGCGATCCGGTCGCCGAGCGTCTTGTCGACGTTGCGCCAGTACTCGAACGCCTTCGCCAGGATCGGTTCGCTGACGCCGTTGAGCAGGTGCCCGACGATGTTGTCCACCAGGCGGTCCCGGGCGGCGTCGTCGAGTACGTCACGGACCATCGTCCCGGCCTGACCCCAGTCGTCGTCCTCCTTGTGGAGTGCGTAGGGCGAGCGGACCATGTCGCCGGCGCCGTACCAGGTGGCGGTCTCCCCGACCTGCGACGGATCGGCGTGCGGGCCACCCTTGGAATTCGGCACGTACACCGGGTCCCCGGGGTTGTGGTGCCGCATGTTGCCGTCCTTCGAGTACGAATGGACGGGTACGTGCGGCCGGTTGACGGGCAGTTCCTTGTAGTTGGCGCCGATCCGGTAGCGGTGGGCGTCCGGGTAGGAGAACAGCCGGCCGATGAGCATCTTGTCGGGGCTCGGGCCGATGCCGGGAACCAGATTGCTGGGTTCGAATGCGGCCTGCTCGATCTCGCAGTGGTAGTCGGTGGGGTTGCGGTCGAGTGTCATTCTGCCGACGGGGATCAGCGGGTAGTCGCCGTGCGGCCACACCTTGGTGAGGTCGAACGGGTTGAACCGGTAGTCGTCCGCATCCTTGAACGGCATGATCTGCATCTTCAGCGTCCAGCTCGGGTACTCACCGCCGTCGATGTGCTCCCACAGGTCCCGTGTGTGGTAATCGGTGTCGACGGCCGCCATCTGGTCGCCCTCGTGCTGCGTGAAGAACTCGATGCCCTGGTCGGTGTGGAAGTGGTATTTCACCCAGAATTTCTCGCCGGCGGCGTTCACCCACATGTAAGTGTGGCTGGAGTACCCGTTCATGTGCCGCCAGGTGCGCGGGATACCGCGATCGCCCATCAGCCAGGTGACCTGGTGCGCCGACTCCGGGGACAGCGTCCAGAAGTCCCACTGCATGTCGTGGTCGCGAAGGTTGTTGTCGGCGCGCCGCTTCTGCGAGCGGATGAAGTCCTGGAACTTCATCGGGTCGCGGACGAAGAAGACGGGCGTGTTGTTTCCGACCATGTCGTAGTTGCCCTGCTCGGTGTAGAACTTCACGGCGAATCCGCGAGGGTCGCGCCAGGTGTCCGGGCTGCCGCGCTCGCCGGCGACGGACGAGAATCGGATCAGCAGATCCGTCTTCTTCCCGGGCTGGAAGAGATCGGCTTTCGTGTACGCGGAGACGTCCTCGGTGACTTCGAACCGTCCGAACGCCCCGCCCCCCTTCGCGTGCGGTTGGCGTTCCGCAACGCGTTCGCGGTTGAACTGGGCCATCTTCTCGATCAGGTAGTGGTCCTGGAGGAGGATGGGCCCGTCCGTCCCGATGGTGAGCGAGTGTTCGTCACTCGTGACCGGGATGCCGGCGTCGTCGGTCGTGAAGTTCTGATCGGTCATCGCGATGCTCCTTCAGCAGACTGCTGGTGGTTACCGCGTACCCTCGCGTTCTGGAGGCGAAACAGCCCCGAAAGCCGCTTTGACACTGACCTTCCACAGGTAGACCGCTGCGGGAAGCAGCGAGCCGATCAGGAGCAGGAGCGTCCAGACGGACGCGAGCATGAGCACGTCGCCGCCCGGACCGCCGAACATGCAGAGCAGGAAACCGACCCCCCACCCGGCGAGCGGCAGCACTCCCGACCTGACCCGGCCGGTCGTGGACCGGGCGGCGATCACCAGCGCCAGATTGGCGACCGCGGCGGCGAGGATGCTGATCGGAAACGGCGTGGCACCGAGATAGCTGGGCAGGAACAGCACCGACAGGACGGCGCACAGAAAACCGTCGAACACCAGCAACGCGAGGGTGACCCTCCCCAAAGCGTCGAGGTGCCCGGGTTGCGTTGCGGTGCCGACGGTCATGTGTCAATAGTGGATCAGGCGACGGGCGGGTAGCCCAGCAGGGTCAGCAAATGGCTCTGCATGTCGGCGAATCCGTACAGCACGCTGTAGTACAGGTCGTGCTGGGCCGGCCACGAGGGCCGAAGCGTATCGACGAACGCGACGATGGCGTTCTGAACATCCCAGTTGTACATCTATCGCCTCTCCTGACGGGTGCCACGCGGACTCGACCGCGGCCGCTGCGTGACGTGCGCCACAGTGTAATACGTGACGGCGGTCACAGACACCTGCGGTCAGAGACGCACGCCACCGAAGAGGTCCCGCTCCCTGCCGTCGGCGTCCCGATCCCCGAGGGCGCCGCGCACCAGCACGAAATGCTCCTCCACCAGGATCGGCTGCGCGATGTCGTTGGAGAGCGCGTACTCGGTGCCGCTCGGCGCCACGGTCACCTGCGTGGCGTGCGCCGACAGCGCGTTCCGCTTCGCATCGAGCACACCCCGTACGTCGATCACCGTCGTCACGTCGGCGTCCGGCACGCTCGGCAATTCGCCGGGCTCCGGCAGCCGCCAGCCGTCGGGAAGATCGCCGATCCGGCAGAGACCTGCCTCGAGCGCACTCGCCTCGGTCACCGTCCAGTACAGCTTCGCGACCTCCCACGGGACGCCCGCGTCCGGGAACTGTTCGGTTCCCGCCGCCTCGACGGCCGCCGTGACGATCCCGTGCGCCTGGATGTGGTCGGGGTGCCCGTATCCGCCGTCCGGGTCGTACGTGACGACGACGTGCGGCCGCACCTCGCGGATGACCGCCACGATCGCCGCGGTCACCGAGTCGCGGTCGGCGTTGACGAAGGCGCGCGGGTTCGCCGCCGACGCCGTGCCCGCCATCCCGGAGTCGCGGAAGCGTCCCGCCCCTAAAAGGAATCGTGGCCGCCCCGCACCGAGCGACGCCAGCGCGGACGTCAGCTCACCGATCCGGAACCCGCCGAGCTGATCGGCGGCGTCCGCAACCAGGTGCGCCCACTCGTCACCGATCACCTCGCCCTCCTCGCCGAGCGTGCACGTCAGGACGTGGACGTCGGTACCGTCGGCGGCGTAGCGCGCGATGGTGCCGCCGGTGGTGAGGGTCTCATCGTCGGGATGGGCATGGACCAGCAGAAGTCGCCGCTCACTCATTCCTTGATCCTGCTCCAGTCTGCTGCGTCACTGAATATTCCGACGGGCACCGCGCCCGACAGCGATACCCCGTCGACACCGGGCCCGGCCGCGACCAGCGTGCGGTCCTGCATGATCGGCAGCACCGCGGCCAGGTCCCAGAGCCTGCGATCGGCGTCGGCGAGGGCCTGCGGCACGTCACCGACCCCACACAGCGCGGCGTCGATCGACGGCTGCAAGGTGGGATCGCAGACTCCCGACAGGTTCGACGGGGCCTCGGCCTCCGACACCGAATCACGTTCGGGGACGGCGGTTTCGGTGTTCGGCTGAGTCGTCGCGACCATTGCGGGCGGACAGCTGTGCCGGGACGCCAGCGCCGTCGCCGGGTCGGACCCGGCGCGCGACCAGCCGACGACCGCTCCGATGTCGCCCCTGCTCAGCGACTCACCGTACAACTCCTCGGCGGGCAGCGACGTCACCGTGGCGTCGATGCCGGCGCCGCGCAACTGGTCGGCCGCCGTGTTGGCGACGGCGCTCGCGGTGTCGTCTCCCTCGGGTGTCCCGATGACGAGCGTGAGCGGGACGCCCTCACGGACGAGCCGGGTGGGCGGCACCGTGCCTGCGGGAACGACGGTATCCGGGGGTGTTTCGGCGACGTAGCCGTATTCGGCCAGCTGCGCCAGCACCTGTTCGCGGCTCGGCCGCGCGGGTGCGGTCGCGCTGTAACCGGGATCGGAGGGGGCGTAGACCTGCGAGCGCGCCGGGACCGCCGACGCCTCGCTGCCCGCGCCCACGACGGCGAGCAGGTCCGTGTCCAGCAGGTTCAGCAGACTCTTCCGCACCCGGACGTCGGCGAGTTCGGGCACCCGGCCGTTCAGCGTCAGGTCGAGTCCGCGGGGCTGGAACGACGCACCGGTCCGCACCGCCGGGATCGCCGCGAGCTGAGCGGAAGTCGCTGTGCCCCCGTGAATCTGGACGATCTGGGTGTCGTTGTTGCGCATCGAGTCGGCGAGCTGCGACGGGGTGCCGTCGCGGCGCATCAGGATCTGGTCGGGGGTCGCCGGTTTGTCCCAGAACCGGTCGTTGCGTTCGAGCAGGATCTCGTCGCGGCCGCGGTCGATCGACTTGATGTGGAAGTGCCCGCCCGACACCGGGATGTTCTCGGCCAGTCCGGTCGCGAAACCGCCGGGGGAATCCTTGATGAGGTGTGACGGCAGCAGGTCGGTGAAGAGTTCACGCCACGCCGGGTAGGCGGCCTTCATTACGACGGTGACCGTCTTGCCGCCGCCCGAGGACCGGACGTCCTGGATCAGGTCGTAGCCGGCGGGGTCGACCACCCCGGGGGCGCTGATCATCTGCTGCCACAGGTAGCGGAAGTCCTCGGCGGCGATGGGCGCACCGTCGGACCATTGCGCTTCGTTGCGAAGCTGGTACGTGACGGTGAACGGTTCCTGCGACGTGACGTCCGCGGAGATGACGAGGGAGGAGTCGGGAATCCAGGTGCTGCCGCCCGGGTGCGCGGGGTCGGGCACCGGCCGGAACGGACTCGGCAGGACGAGGGCGCTCACCGCGGAGTTCGCCGGCGACTGGTCCGACAGCAGGTGCGGGTTGAATCCGCTGCCCACGTCGTCGATCGCGACGACGACGGGCTGCTTCTCGGTCGGGGACACCGTCGGCTTGGGGCTGTCGGTGCTCTCGACCGGCGGAGGCGGATCGGCGGTGCACGACGTGAGTACCGCCGTCGACAGTGCCAGCAGGAGTGCGGTCACTGCCACACCGTTCCCGCGGCTTCGGCCCCGAACTCCCCGAACCGCCCGAACCGCTCGGACTCTCTCGAGTCGACCCCCAGCACCCACCGCGCCGCCTTTCCTCAGAGATACCGGAAGGCTCCGGAAACCCACGAGCGAATGTACCTTCGGTCGGCGATCGATCGAAGGTACATTCGCCCGGTTGTGTTTGACGTGGTCGGACGTGCCGACTACAGGGCCGCCTTGTCGCGGGCCTTGGAACGCGAACGCTCACGGGCACGGTCGGTAGCCGACAGGTGCACCTTGCGCACCCGCACGACCTCCGGGGTGACCTCGACGCACTCGTCGCCGGCGCAGAACTCCATCGCGCCTTCGAGCTCCAGCTTGATCGGCTTGGCGAGGGTCTCCATCACGTCGGCGGAGGACTGACGCATGTTGGTCAGCTTCTTCTCGCGGGTTACGTTGATGTCGAGGTCCTCCTGGCGCGGGTTGATGCCCACGACCATGCCCTCGTAGGTGTCGGCGCCGGGCTCGACGAAGAACGTTCCGCGGTCGGCGAGCTGGATCATCGCGAACGGGGTGACCGAACCGGTGCGGTCCGAGACGAGCGAGCCGGTGTGGCGGGCGCGGATCTCGCCGGCCCACGGTGCGTAGCCGTGGAAGACGGCGTTCGCGATGCCGGTGCCGCGGGTCTCGGTGAGGAAGTCGGTGCGGAACCCGATCAGGCCGCGCGACGGGACGATGAACTCCATCCGGACCCAGCCTGCGCCGTGGTTGGCCATCTGCACCATCTTGCCCTTGCGGTTGGCGAGGAGCTGGGTGATGGCGCCGAGGTATTCCTCGGGGCTGTCGATGGTGAGCTCCTCGAAGGGCTCGTGCACCTTGCCGTCGACCTGACGGGTGACCACCTGCGGCTTGCCGACGGTCAGTTCGAAGCCTTCGCGGCGCATCTGCTCGACGAGGATGGCGAGCGCGAGCTCACCACGGCCCTGGACCTCCCAGGCGTCGGGGCGACCGATGTCGAGGACCTTGAGCGAGACGTTGCCGACCAGTTCCTGGTCGAGGCGCGACTTCACCATGCGGGCCGTCAGCTTGTGTCCGCTGACCCGCCCGACGAGCGGCGAGGTGTTGGTGCCGATGGTCACCGAGATGGCGGGCTGGTCGACGGTGATCCGCGGCAGCGGCACCGGGTTCTCCAGGTCGGCGAGGGTGTCGCCGATCATGATGTCGGCGAAACCGGCGACCGCGACGATGTCACCGGCGACGGCCTTCTCGGCGGGCTGACGCTCGACGCCGACGGTGGCGAGCAGTTCGGTGATCTTGGCCTTGGTGACGACGGGCTCGCCGTCGACCTCGCGGCACCAGGAGACGGTCTGGCCCTTGGTCAGCTCGCCGTTGTGGATGCGGACCAGCGCGAGGCGGCCGAGGAACGCGGACGCGTCGAGGTTGGTGACGTGAGCCTGCAGCGGCGCGTCGACGTTGCCCTTGGGTGCGGGCACGTAGTTGAGGAGGACCTCGAACAGGGCGTCGAGGTTCTCGGCGTCCGGCGCGTGGCCGTTCTCGGGCTGAACCTTGGACGCCTTGCCCTCACGGCCGGACGCGTACAGAACGGGAAGGTCGAGGGCGAGCTCGGCGGCTTCGGCGGCCTCGTCGTCGAGGTCGGAGGCCAGGTCGAGCAGCAGGTCGTGGCTTTCGGAGACGACCTCTTCGATGCGGGCGTCGGGGCGGTCGGTCTTGTTGACGACCAGGATGACGGGCAGCGACGCGGCGAGCGCCTTGCGCAGCACGAAGCGGGTCTGCGGCAGCGGGCCCTCGGAGGCGTCGACGAGCAGGACGACACCGTCGACCATGGACAGGCCGCGCTCGACCTCGCCGCCGAAGTCGGCGTGACCGGGGGTGTCGATGACGTTGATGACCGTGACACTGCCGTCGCCGTGGTGCTTGTGGACGGCGGTGTTCTTCGCGAGGATCGTGATGCCCTTCTCGCGTTCGAGGTCGCCGGAGTCCATCACGCGGTCGACCAGTTCGGCGCGCTCCTCGAATGCCCCCGACTGACGCAACATGGCGTCGACGAGAGTGGTCTTGCCGTGGTCGACGTGTGCGACGATGGCAACGTTACGGAAGCTGGTGATGGTCACGCGGTGGCTCTCCTGGCTGAGTTGATTCGGCCACGCGAAAGTTCCCTCGCACGGCTTTCTGGCGGCCGCCTTGTCATCTCGATTCAGAATCCTCGTCGAGGCGATGGTAAATCGCCCAGTACAGGCATCGCGGCCACGTGAATACTACCCGCCCGAACGGCTACTTCGCGCATCGCCGGCTTCGCGGGGCATGCCCGACCAGCGTAAAGTGATCTGCGCCACGTCGAATTCGGCCCGTCTCGCGTGTGCGGTGAGGCCGAAAGCTGAGGGGACGCTAACCTGAGCGGAGCCGGCGGATACCGGCGTTCACCGGAGTAGGAAGGCCGAGCCGAGTATGGGCAAGGTGAAGGCCGGCAAGGTCTCGGGCCTCAAGCCGAAGAAGAAATGCTGCCGCAGCAAGACGCGGTGCATCAAGTGCCCGGTCGTGATCATGCGCATGAAGAAGCTCGAGGACGAGGGCGCGTCCAAGAAGGAACTGAAGAAGGGCCTCAAGAAGGCCCGCGCGGCCTGAGGTCAGGCCCGCCCGTTCAGGTGCAACCGCAGGTCCGGCACCCATCCGCGGTCGTTGCCGACGAGGTCGATCTCACCAAGTTCCCGTCCGTCCACCCAGCGCAGTTCCGCGTGGTCGAGCGCGGCGGGGGTTCCCGACACCAGTTCGACGCGGTACGCGCGCAGCACCCGGCCGTCGGGCAGCGGCACGTCGTCACCGATCCGGTCGCCGCCGGACACCTCGACGCCGAGTTCCTCCCGCAGTTCGCGGCGCAGCGCGTCCTCGGCGCTCTCCCCCGCCTCCGCCTTGCCGCCGGGCAGCTCCCACAGTCCGGCAAGTTCCGGGGGCCGCGTCCGCTGCGCCAGCAACAGCCGGCCGTCGACGATGATCGCGGCCGCCACCACCTCACCGGTGTTCTCGACAGGTCTTGCACGTTCCTCGGGCACGGCACCATCATGAGGTATGGCCGAGTTGCTGTCAGACGGAGAGATCGACACCGCACTCGCAGGACTGCCCGGGTGGCAGCGGGCGGGTGATTCCCTCGTCCGCACCGTGGAGTCGCCGAGTTTCCCCGAAGCGGTGGAGCTGGTCCGGAAGGTCGCGGAGGCGGCGGAGGCCGCGAACCACCATCCGGACATCGACATCAGGTGGCGCAAGGTCACCTACACACTGTCGACGCATTCCGCGGGCGGGCTCACGCAGCTGGATCTGGATCTTGCTGCGCAGATCGACTCACTGGCGGGCTGATCTCGCCGGCGGCCGCGGCGGCACGCTTGGTGCGGCGCCCGGCGTAGGCCACCCATGCATAGACACCGAAGGCGCCGACGACGTCGACGGTGCCCAGCCACGCGAGTACCGCGGGCCGGGAGATCAACCAGATCGAGTCCTGGAAGAAGCTGAGCACCCAGGGCACGCCGATGAGAGTGGTGACGAGCCAGTACCCGGCGAGGATCCGGGTGCCCAGCATCGACCCGTAGGGGCCGTGCAGCAACCAGATCAGCATCGGGATCACCCACACCCAGTGGTGCGACCACGAGATCGGTGAGACGAGCAACCCCAGCAACTCGACGAGAACGAGGGTGCCGAGCCGGTCGTCCCGGGCGATCGCCCGCCAGGCCAGGCCGGCGAGGACGACGGTGACCGCCACCGCCAGCAGCCAGAGGACGCCCGTCTCGACGTCGTATCCGAGCAGCCGCGACAACGCGCCGCGCAGCGACTGATTCCAGACCGAGCCGACCGGCCCGATGCGATCGGCGTCACCGAGCAGGTGGGTGAAGTACTCCCGCGCCTCCGAGCCGATCAGCAGGTAACTGACTCCGACGGTCGCGGCGAACGCGACCCCGGAGAAGACGGCGGCCTTCCAGCGGCGTTGCATCAGGAAATAGAGGCCGGTGATCGCCGGGGTCAGTTTGATCCCGGCGGCGAATCCCACGAGCGCACCGGACAGCCACCACCGGGAACTGCGGACCGCGGTCATCACGAGCAGTGCCAGGAAGACGTTGATCTGGCCGTAGTCCAGCGTGGTGCGCACCGGTTCCACCCACACCCCGACCGTGGTCCACAGCACCGCGACCGCACGCCAGTGCGGGCTGCGCGCGGCGTCGCCGAGCACGAGCCCCAGGCTCATCCGCGCCAGCGCGTACAGGGCGAGGATGGTGAGCAGTTGCCAGCCGACCCCGACCAGCGGGAACGGCAGGTAGTGCAGGGGAAAGAAGACGAGCGCCGCGAACGGCGGATAGGTGAACGGCAGCGGAAAGTCCGGTGTCACTTCCGAATAGGTGAAGTCGTAGAGACTGCCACCGTGAAGCGCCTCGGAACCGTCGACGTAGACGTGCAGGTCGACGAGGTTCATCCCGTTGGGGCTCAACAGCGTCCACGCCATCCGCCCGAGCACCGACAGCACGAGAAGAACAGGCGCGCATCGCAACAGGGTGTGCAGGGCGGATGTTCCCCGGGTGGACGTGGGTGAACGCTCGGAAGTCGGGTCGTCGGAGGCTGCTCCGCCGTCGGACGCTGCATGGTCGGACACAGTGTGGCGCTCTCCCGTGAGGTGTGTAGATGTCTCAGCCGATCCCGAAACGGTCCCGCACAGCGTAGACGGCGCCGCCCGCGGGTTCCGAGGTGTCCGTAGCCGCGCGTAACAGTTGCATCACCAATCACACGAACCACACGTGCCACAAGCTATCGTCACCGGAGGACCACCGTCGGGGTCTGTATGCCATACACTCCCACCGGGGTGCCGCAGCTACCGATGAACGAACTCGTGAGCTGTACAACCCGGGGGCGCTGTACATAGAGTGACCCCCCGAGCCGTCAGACGTGGATTGTTTTGTCGTCCACGCTGTTATGACTAAGGATGGGGAGACTGTGCTTCGAACCCGAGGTATGCGCAGAGCAGTAACTGCTCTCGCCGTTGCCGCAGCAGCCGCTATGGCAGTGCCGGCCCAGGCGATCGCGCAGCCGACGCCGCCGCCCGTACCCGAAGGCATCCCCGTGGAGATGCTCGCGTCGTTCGCACCCGCCATCATCGGCGCAGCCGCTGGTACCGAAGACATCGCCGCAGGACCCCAGGACGCGATTCTGGACCAGGCCCGCAACCTCCTCGAGTCCCCCGGCATCCCGCCGGAACTCAAGTCCACCCTCGAGCGCGTCATCACGTTCCTCGACGGCAGCGGCGGTGGCGGTCCCGAGATCCCGCAGGAGAACGCGCCCGTCATCGCGCAGTTCCTCTACCCGACCATCGGCAGGGGCTGCATCGGCGAGGGCGCCGATTCCGTCGGCACCGCCCTCGCGGTCCCCGGCCCGGCCCAGCTGCCCCCGCCCGGCCCCAAGGCAGGTCAGGCCGGGTTCGTGTTCACCGCCCTCGGAACCAGTTCCGTTGCCGCCGAACAGCCCAATCCGCTGACCGTGACGTGGATCAACCTGGACAACCAGCGGCGCGCTACCCAGAACCTCACCAACGAGGCCAAGATCAACCCCGACGGACCGGCAACCCTGTCGGCGATCGCGGACACCGGCCCGGGCCGCGTCCTCGCGGTAGTGTCGGGCGGACTGACGACCCAGAAGGAAGGGGCGGCGCCGATCACGTGCAGCTTCCTCCCCACCGTCGGCATGTTCCAGGTCGCGTAACCCTCACACCTGACGAGCGAGGGGCCCTCCGGATCTTCCGGAGGGCCCCTCGCTCATGTCTGCACCGCTTCACTGTTTGCCGACGGCCCCACCGTGGTAGACCGAGGAATGCACTCGACGCACCACACCCCGGACCACTCACTGCGATCGCGACACGCCCGGCGGTCCATCCTGTCGATCCGTTCGGAAGGGTCGATCCTCTCGATCGGTTCCGCCTACTCCGTCCTGTCGATCGGGAGTGTCGGCTCGGTGCTGTCGATCGGGTCCGTCGGGTCGTTCGGCTCGGCACTGAGCACCGCCTCGTTCGCCAGCCTTGGATCTGCGCTGTCGGGGCTGTCGCGGTGGTCTCTGCTGTCATGGAAGGGCTGGCACGACAGTCCGCCCGAGCACCCTCATCTCACGGTCATCGCCGACGAACCGGACCTCACACGGGACGCGACCGCACACGTCCAGTCCTGACGGCGTCCGGTCAGGTCGTCCGGCCGGCGCGCGGCCAGGAGTTGCCGTCGTACTTCTCGATCTCGCCGTTGAACTTGGTCAGCAGGCGGCGCAACTCACCGCGGTCGTGGTCGCTCCACTCGGCGATGATGCGTTCGACACCGTTCCTGCCCAGCGCCCGGTCCGCGTGAAGCTGCTCGAGCCCCCGCGCAGTGGCCTCGACCTTGCGGGCCATTCCCCCGTCCGGGTCGGGGACCCGTTCGACGAGTCCACGCTTCAGCAAGGCGCCGATCTGCCGGTTGATGGTCGAGATGTCGAGCCGGAACGCCTCGGCGAGCTGCTTCAGGCTGAGCGGATGCTCGAGTTCCAGGCGTCCGAGGAGCAGGTAGGCGGAACGGTCGAGTTGGAACCCCGCCCGCTGCGCGTGGGCGTGATAGCGCGACAGCAATGTCAATTCGTTCTCGACATCAGCCGCCACCTCGTCGCGATCGGACACCGACACCTCCCAGAGTTACCGTCATTCTGCCCGAGGCACGGTTACCTCGACCGGGGCATCATTGTGCACCATACACATCATGTGTAGCGTGCACATTCCGGCACCGCGAACGCGACTCAGGATCCGTTGACGAACAGCGCGGTGTAGAGAACCGACGCGACGGTGTACACGAAATTGATCAGCAGATCCATGGCAGAACCTCCGGGTTCGAAAGTGAAACGAGTGACAACAGGTAATCGGAGTTGACTCGGGTGGCGTTTCAACGATCCCATCCACCGGAAAACGCCCCACAACAGAACTGAAACGTGTTCTCATTCTTCGAGGCACGCAGACGCGGTGCCGGACGAGAGAAGGGGACGCACCATGCCGTGGAGTCGCGCCGAACTCGAAGACGCGTTCGCGCACTACCAGCGAACCGTCGGCCGCTGCGTCGAACTCGGAGACTGGGACGGATTCGCCGACCTCTTCACGGAGGACGCCACATACGTCGAGCACGCGTTCGGACACTTCGACGGACGCGAGGCCATCCGCGCCTGGGTCACGCGCACCATGTCGGCCTTCCCGGGAACCCGGATGACCGAGTTCCCTGCGAACTGGTTCGTGATCGACGAAGACCGGGGATGGGTGATCTGCGAAATCGACAACCCCATGGAGGATCCCGGCGACGGCTCCCGGCACGCCGCGGCCAACATCACGATCCTCCACTACGCCGGCGACAACCTGTGGTCGCGCGAAGAGGACGCGTACAACCCGATGAACTTTCTCGCCACCGCCAAGAAGTGGTGCCGCGCAGCGGAAGCCGCGGGCAACCTACCCGAGGACGCGCGGGAGTGGCTCTCGAAGATGGGTGATCGACCGGCGGCCTGACCGGGTCACCACTGCCCGTAGTCGGGCTTGAGAATGTCGTTGAGATCGATGCCCACCCCGTCGACGTTGCTCGCGTCGATCTCGTACTGATGCAGGTGCGCCGACGGGTGGACGTACCCCTCGGGTGTGCCCCAGTCGTGCTGCCAGTACCACGACCCGAGCCCGGCGAGGACCGCCAGATCCAGCGTCTTGGAGTTGGCGTAGATGCCGGTGTTCCCCTTGCCGACCACCGACTCCCACCCGGCGAGATACGGGGCGATCATGGTGAGGAAATCGGCGGGCGAGGGATTGTCGTCGATGGACGCGTAGATGGGACGATCCTCGGGACCGCCTGCGGCGAGGTGCAATTCGAGTCCACGCTCCGCGTGCCGCTTGCCCGCCTCGAGCCCGCCGCGCCAGTCGGCGGTCGGCCCCTTGCCGAACTGATAGCACGAAACGACGGACAGTCCGGCGTCGAGCAGCGCCTGCGCCTCGTCGGCGAGCATCGGCTTGCCTTCCATCCATTCGGCGCCGGGACGGCGATCCGACACGTAGCGGATGGCGCCGTCGTATCCGGCCTCGAGGATGGCGTCCGCCGAAGGCACGCCGCCCGCGTAGTCGATCAGGATGCCGAGGCTGTCCGCCTTCGCGACGGCGACCGAGGACGTGGTGGATGCGAGCGCCGCGATCCCGGCCACGGCGGATCCCGCTGCCGCGTACCGGAACAGGTCTCTCCGAGAAAATTCCACTGTGCCCCCATATCCGATCGGTCGCGCTCCGGCGTGTCTCCGACATTCACTCTCGCTCAGTCGGTATGTTGTCCGGCTTGCATTCCACCACACTCACACGGGTCCCGCCAGCCACTTGGACTACATCCGTCACATCGGACACTCGCGACCCGCCGGCACCGCCGGGTCAGCGGAAGAACACCGCGGCCTGGTCCGCCAGTTCCAGCGCCCCCTGCGGCAGGATTCCGAGCACCACCGTCACCACCACTCCCACCGCGATGGCCGCGGCGGTGAACATGCTGGGTACCACGATCGTCGGGGCGTCGCTCTGCGGTTCCGAGAAGAACATGAGGACGATCACCCGGACGTAGAAGAACGCCGCGATCGCACTGCTGACGACGCCGACGAGGACGAGGGGAACGGCACCGCCCTCGATGGCGGCCTGGAAGACCGCGAACTTGCTGACGAACCCACTCGTCAAGGGGATTCCGGCGAACGCGAGCAGGAACAGGGCGAAGACCCCGCCCACCAGAGGCGAACGCCGCCCCAGCCCCGCCCAGCGGGACAGGTCCGTCGCCTCGCCCCGGCTGTCCCGCACGAGGGTGACGACGGCGAACGCGCCGAGCGTGCTGAAGCCGTAGGCCAGCAGATAGAACATGGTGGACGACAGACCCGCCCGGTTGGCCGCGATCAGACCGGTGAGGATGAATCCGGCGTGCGCGACCGAGGAGTACGCGAGCATCCGCTTGACGTCGTTCTGCGTGACCGCCATGACGGCACCGACCACCATGGTGAGGATGGCGACGCCCCACATCACCGGCCGCCAGTCCGCGCGGAGGTCGGGCAGCGCCACGTAGAAGATGCGCAGCATCGCCCCGACCGCCGCGACCTTGGTGGCCGCCGCCATGAACGCGGTGATCGGCGTCGGCGCACCCTGATAGACGTCGGGGATCCAGGAGTGGAACGGGACCGCGCCGATCTTGAACAGCAGACCCACCGACAGGAGCGCAGTGCCGATCAGCGCCAGCGTCCGGTCCTCGGCGCCCCGGGCGAGTGCGTCGCCGATCCCCGGCAACGCGACGGTGCCCGCGTAGCCGTACAACAACGCCACCCCGAACAGGAAGAACGCCGACGAGAACGCCCCGAGCAGAAAGTATTTCATCGCGGCTTCCTGCGACAGGAGACGGCGACGCCGCGCCAGCCCGCACAGCAGATACAGCGGCAGCGAGAGCACTTCCAGCGCCACGAACATGGTGAGAAGGTCGTTGGACGCCAGGAACAGGAGCATCCCGCCGACCGCGAACAGGGTGAGGGGGAAGACCTCGGTGTGCCCCGGGGCGTTTCTGGTGGCCTCCCGTTCGGCGACACTGCCGGGGACGGCGTACGCCTGCGGGGTGAACGCGTCGGTTCTGCCTTCCGGCTCCGCCCCGCGGACGGCCGTGACCTCCGCGGTCGCGGCGCCGACCCCGCTGTCGACGCTCCGCTCGGCGATGATCAGGATCGCCGGGATCGAGATCAGCAGGATCGTGCCCTGGAGGAACAGCGTCGGACCGTCGACGGCCACCCCTCCCCCGACCACCGAGTCGCGGGTTCCCGCGAGCAGGACGACGGCCACGAATGCCGCAGTGAGTCCGCCGATCGCGAGAACGAGATGGCTCGAGTAGCGGCCGCGACGGGGCAGGAACGCCTCCACGAGCACACCGGCGACAGCCACGCCGAACACGATCAACATCGGTGACAGCTGGCCGTATTCGATGTCCGGCGCAGGCAATGACGCGGACTGGGCGAGGACGAATTCGGAGGTACTCATCAGGGTGTGCCTCCCTCTGAATCCTGCCCGGCGACGGTGGGGGCAGGATCGTGCTGACCGACGGTGACGAGGACGTGGCTCACCGCGGGGGTGATGACGTCCAGTACCGGCTTGGGGTAGACGCCGAGGACGAGCAGCAGGGCGATCAGCGGTGCCACGACCGCGATCTCACGACGCACGAGATCGCGGACCGTCTCGTTGCCCTCCTTCAGCGGTCCCGTCATCATCCGCTGGTAGAGCCACAGCACGTAGATCGCGGCGAGGACGAGCGCGAGAGTCGCGACCACGGCGGCGATCTGGTACCGCGAGAACGTCCCGACCAGGACGAGGAACTCACTGATGAAGGGCGCCAGGCCCGGCAGCGACAGCGTGGCCAGCCCCGCCACGAGGAACGTGCCCGCCATCACCGGAGCGACCTTCTGCACCCCGCCGTAGTCGGCGATGAGACGGGTGCCGCGCCGCGACACCAGGAACCCTGCGATCAGGAACAGCGCCGCGGTCGAGATGCCGTGGTTGACCATGTACAGCGTCGATCCGGCCTGCCCCTGGCTCGTCATCGCGAAGATACCGAGGATGATGAACCCGAAGTGGGAGATCGACGTGTACGCGATCAGCCGCATCACGTCGGTCTGTCCGATGGCCAGCACCGCACCGTAGATGATGCCGATCACCGCCAGCACCGTGACGAACGGTGCGAAGTACGCGGACGCGTCCGGGAACATCTGCAGGCAGAACCGCAGCATCCCGAACGTCCCGACCTTGTCGACGACGGCCATCATGAGCACCGCGCTGGCCGGGGTGGCTTCCACCGCGGCGCCCGGCAGCCACGTGTGGAACGGCCACAGCGGGGCCTTGACCGCGAACGCGAACATGAACCCGAGGAACAATGCCTTCAGCACGCCGGGGTCGGCGTCCAGCCCCTCGGCGACGATCACCCGGAAGTCGAAGGTGCCGCCGCCGAACGCGTCCTGGCGCGCCGTCACCACGTACAGCCCGATGACGGCCGCCAGCATGATCAGGCCGCCGAACAGGTTGTACAGCAGGAACTTCACCGCGGCATACGACCTCCCCGCCCCGCCGAATCCTCCGATCAGGAAGTACATGGGGATGAGCATGGCCTCGAAGAAGATATAGAACAGCAGGACGTCGAGGGCGGTGAACGAGACGATCACCATCGCCTCGACCATCAGCGTCAGCGCCACGTACGTGTGCGCCATCCGCCGCCGGTCATTATCGGGAGCGGAGTCGCCGTCGTTCCACCCCGCCAGCAGCAGCAGCGGCACCAGCACCGCGGTGAGGAGCACCAGGACGAGCGCGATGCCGTCCAGACCCAGGATGTACCGGGTGCCGAACGCTGGGATCCAGGCGTGGGATTCGACGAACTGGTACTGCTCACCGGTCGGGTCGAACCGGATCGCCAGCATGACCGCCAGGCACAGGACCACCACGGACACACCGACCGCGACCGACTTCGCGAGCGCGCGCCGGTCGACGGGCAGGGCCAGGACCACACCGGCGCCGACGAGTGGCAGCACCCACAGGACGGTAAGCCACGGGAAGCCGCTCACCACAGCCTCACCAGCATCGTGGCGACCAGTAGCGCCGCACCCGCGAACATGAACAGGGCGTACGACCGGACGAACCCGGTCTGCAGGCGCCGCACCCGCATCGACGTTCCGCCGACGAGTGCGGCGAACCCGTTGACGGTGCCGTCGACGCCCCGGTCGTCGACGGTCACGAGCGTTTGCGTCAACTCCTGCCCGGGACGCATCAGCGCCCCCTCGTTGAACGCGTCGCCGTACAGGTCCCTCCGGGCGGCGACGGTGAGGGCGGTGACGTCCACCGGCGCGGTGTCGGGGATCGGCTGCCGGGCGTACTGCCGGTAGGCCACCGCGACCCCGGCGAGCACCACCACCAGGGTGAGTCCGGTGATCGCCCACACGGGCAGCGCGGGCTCGCCGTGATGGGCGCCGACGACCGGTTCCAGCCAGTGCTGCAGCGAGGACCCGACGGCAAGCAGCGCTCCCGCGGCGACCGAACCCACCGCGAGCAGAATCATCGGCACCGTCATCACCCCCGGCGACTCGTGGGGGTCGGTGTTCGGTTGCCACCGCCGTTGTCCGAAGAACGTCATCAGCATCACCCTGGTCATGTAGAAGGCGGTGAGTCCCGCACCGAGCAGCGTCACCGTTCCGAGGACGACGCCCTGCACGCCCTCGGCGGCGAACGCCGCTTCGATGATCTTGTCCTTGGAGAAGAAGCCGGAGAACGGCGGAATCCCGATGATGGCCAGGTATCCCAGCCCGAACGTGACGAACGTGATGGGCATGACGGTGCGGAGACCGCCGTACCGGCGCATGTTCACCTCGTCGTTCATGCCGTGCATCACCGAACCCGCGCCGAGGAACAGGCCGGCCTTGAAGAAGCCGTGGGTGAGCAGCAGCATGATCGCGAACGCGTACCCGGCCGGTCCTAGTCCGGCGGCCAGCACCATGTACCCGATCTGGCTCATCGTCGACGCCGCCAGCGCCTTCTTGATGTCGTCCTTCGCGCAACCGATGATCGCGCCGAACAGCAGGGTCACCGCGCCGACGATCACGACGCCGAGTTGGGCGTTCGGTGCCAGGTCGAAGATCGCGTTGGAGCGGACGATGAGATACACACCCGCCGTGACCATGGTCGCGGCGTGGATGAGCGCGGATACCGGTGTCGGGCCCTCCATCGCGTCGCCGAGCCAGGACTGCAGCGGGACCTGCGCCGATTTGCCGCAGGCGGCGAGCAGCAGCGCGAGCCCGATCGCGGTGAGCACGCCCTCGCTCGCGGCGTCGGCGCGCGTGAACACGTCGGCGAATTCGATCGAGCCGAACGTCGAGAACATGATCATGATCGCGAGGATCAGCCCCATGTCGCCGACGCGGTTGACCACGAACGCCTTCTTCGCCGCGGCAGCCGCAGACGGCTTGTACTGCCAGAACCCGATGAGCAGGTACGACGCGAGACCGACACCCTCCCACCCGACGTACAGTCCCAGGAAGTTGTCGGCCAGCACCAGCAGCAGCATCGCCGCGAGGAACAGGTTGAGGTAGGCGAAGAACCGCCTGCGCTCCGGGTCGTGGGCCATGTAGCCGACCGAGTAGATGTGGATCAGCGAGCCGACACCGGTGATCAGCAGCACGAAGCACACGGACAGCTGGTCGAGTTGCAGACCGAAGTCCACCTGGAGTTCGCCGACCGGCACCCAGCTGAACAGGACCTGGTGCACGACCCGGTCGGCGGCGTCCCGGCCCAGCATGTCGACGAAGAAGGCGAGACCGAGCGCGAACGAGGCCAGCGCCGTCACGCAACCGAGGAGATGACCCCACGCATCGCTGCGCCTGCCCGCCAGCAGGAGCACGGCGGCGCCGAGGAGCGGCAGGACCGGCAGCAGCCAGAGCGTTCCGCTCATGCCGCACCGCCGATCGGGGTGTCGTCGGGCAAAGTCACCTTCTCGAGGATGTGCGTCATCGGGGACCCGTCAGTTCTTGAGGAGGTTGGCGTCGTCGACGGAAGCCGAACGGCGGGAACGGAAGATGGTCATGATGATCGCCAGACCGACGACGACCTCGGCGGCCGCGACGACCATCGTGAAGAACGCGAAGACCTGACCGTCGAGGTTGCCGTGCATCCGGGCGAACGTCACGAACGCCAGATTCGACGCGTTGAGCATCAGTTCGATGCACATGAACACGATGATCGCGTTGCGGCGGATCAGCACTCCGGCGGCACCGATCGTGAACAGCAGCGCCGACAGGTAGAGGTAGTTCTCGGGATTCATCGCCCACCCTCCTCTTCGGTCGCGGCGGGTTCGGGGGCCGCGACGTCCGCGGTGCCCAGCGCCCGGGCGGGCATGCTCGGCCGCCGGTCGAGTGACCGGCTGACGGACAGGTCGGAGAACGTGCCGTCGGGCAGCAACGCCGGGATGTCGACGGCGTTGTGCCGCGCGTAGACCCCGGGACTGGGTAGCGGTGTGACACGGGCACCCTCACGGACCCGGTCCTCGGACAGCTCGCGCTGGTCCTTGCGCCGCTCGAAGCGTTCCCGGTGGGCGAGCACCATGGCACCGATGGTCGCGGTGATCAGCAGTGCGCCGGTCAGTTCGAACGCCCACACGTACCGGACGAAGACGAGTTCGGCCAGCCCCTGGACGTTGCCCGCCGCGTTGGCCTCGTCGAGACCGGTGAACGCGGAGACGGACGCACTTCCGATGCCGCCGATCAGCAGGAGTCCGAATCCCAGCCCCGCCGCGATCGCGGCCACCCGCTGACCGCGCAGGTTCTCGACGAGGGATTCGGAGGAATCGACGCCGATGAGCATAAGCACGAACAGGAACAGCATCATGACCGCGCCGGTGTAGACCACGATCTGCACGACGCCGAGGAACAGCGCGCCCTGGGCGATGTAGAACACGGCCAGGATGATCATGGTCGTGGCGAGGAAGATCGCCGAGTAGACGGCTTTCGTCGCGCTGACCACTCCGAGCGCGCCGATCACGGCCACGGTCGCGAGGACCCAGAACTGCACGCCCTCGCCCGTCGAGGTCTGGGTGAAGGGTTCCGCGATCAGTTGGACCGCGGACGGCATCGTGTTCACCACGTCGGCTCTCCTCCCTCGATCACGGCTTGTCCCCCGCCGTGTCGTCCGCCTCCGACTGGTCCTGCGACGCGGGCGCCGTTCCCCCGGTCACGGTGCCGCGGTAGTAGTCCTCGGCCGTGGTGCCCGGGGCCATCGGGTGCGGCGAATCGACCATGCCGGACTCGAGCGGGGCCAGCAGGCGGTCCTTCTCGTAGATCAGGCCGGCCCGGTTGTCGTCGGCCATCTCGTACTCGTTGGTCATCGTCAGCGCCCGCGTCGGGCACGCCTCGATGCACAGCCCGCACCCGATGCAGCGCAGGTAGTTGATCTGGTACACCCGGCCGTACCGCTCGCCGGGTGAGAAGCGTTCCTCGTCGGTGTTGTCGGCGCCCTCGACGAAGATGGCGTCGGCGGGGCACGCCCAGGCGCACAGTTCGCACCCGATGCACTTCTCCAGCCCGTCCGCGTACCGGTTGAGCTGATGCCTGCCGTGATAGCGGGGCGCCGTCGGCGTCTTCTCCTCCGGGTAGAACTCGGTGTTCGATTTCTTGAACATCGTGGAGAAGGTCACGCCGAATCCCGCTATGGGGCCGAGGAATTTAGTCATCGCTGTTCTCCTGAGTCGATCCGGTGGAGTGCGCGCCGGTGACGGAGACGGGCGTGCGCCGGAACGCGGGCAGTGTCTGACCCGGCATCGGCGGAACCGGGTATCCACCGGCCATGGGGTCGAACGGTTCGAGTGTCTCCGGGGACAGTTCGGCGCGGTCCCGCGGCTCGACCGGTTTCTCGGGTGCGCGAACGCGGCCGGGACGCAGGCGCTTCCACAGCAGCGTCACCACCACGAGGGCCACGACGAGGCCCGCGACGACGAGGGTGATCGTCCGCGCGTCGTAGCCTTCGTTGCGGAAGGCCCGGACGGTGGCGACGATCATGACCCACACCAGCGAGATCGGGATCAGGATCTTCCAGCCGAGACCCATGAACTGGTCGTACCGCAGCCGGGGCAGCGTGGCCCGCAACCAGACGAACACGAACAGGAAACCCCAGACCTTCAGCGTGAACCACAGCACCGGCCACCATCCGGAGTTCGCGCCGTCCCACAGGCTGAGCGGGAACGGTGCGTGCCAGCCGCCGAGGAACAGGGTGGTGGCGAGCGCGGAGACGGTCACCATGTTCACGTACTCGGCGAGCATGA
Organism: Rhodococcus sp. T7; assembly: GCF_009872365.1. Taxonomy (NCBI): domain Bacteria; kingdom Bacillati; phylum Actinomycetota; class Actinomycetes; order Mycobacteriales; family Nocardiaceae; genus Rhodococcus; species Rhodococcus sp. T7. The sequence goes on along the minus strand of NZ_WXYH01000377.1, from coordinate 76,522 downwards.
ACATCGCGAAGCTCAGTGAGGAGTACTCGGTGTGGAATCCGCCGACCAGTTCGCCTTCGGCCTCGGGCAGGTCGAACGGCGCCCGGTTGGTCTCACCCACCATCGAGGTGACGTAGATGAGGAACGACGGCAGCAGCAGGAAAACGTACCAGGTGTGCTCCTGGGAGGCGACGATGCCCGACGTGGACATCGTTCCGGCGTCCAGGAACACGGCAGCGAACGACAATGCCATCGCGATCTCGTACGAGATCACCTGCGCCGTCGAGCGCAGACCTCCCAGCAGCGGGTACGTGGAGCCGGACGCCCAGCCGGCGAGCACGATGCCGTAGACGCCGATCGACGTGGCTGCGAGGACGTAGAGCACGGCCACCGGCAGGTCCGTCAGCTGTAATGGCGTGTAGTGCCCGAAGATCGACACCGCCGGGCCGAACGGGATCACGGCGAACGCCATGAACGCGGGAACCGCGGCGATGATCGGCGCGAGGAGGTAGATCGGCTTGTCCACACCCTTCGGGACGATCCCCTCCTTCAAGGCGAGCTTGATGCCGTCGGCGAGGCTCTGCAGCATGCCCCACGGGCCCACCCGGTTGGGGCCGACGCGCATCTGCATCCAGGCCATGACCTTGCGTTCGGCCAGGATCGTCAGAAGCGGGGTGAGGACGAGGAACACGAAGACGGCCAGCGCCTTGCCCAGAACCAGCCACCACGGGTCGTGCCCGAACAGTGCCGGGTCGGGGTAGACCGCCGCGATCGTCACAGCGCACCTCCCGGCGCGATCCCGTTGGTGCCTGCGGCGCGGCGTAGGTTCACGACGGTTCCCGCCCCGGCGGCCAGTTGCCGGTAGACCGCCGATCCGGGTGAGTTGAGCGGCAGCCACACCACCCGATCCGGCATGTCGGTGATCACCAACGGCAACGTCACTTCGCCTCGTTCCGTCGTGACGGTGACCGGATCTCCGTCACCGGCACCCGACTCGGCCGCCGACGTCGCGGACATCCGCACGACCGGGGTACGCGCCGTGCCCGCCAAGTGCGGCTCCCCGTCCTGCAGCCGCCCCGAGTCGAGCAGCATCCGCCAAGTGGCGAGCATCGCCTCCCCCGCCCCGGGGTCCCGCCGTGGGGACTGCGGGACGTCGGGCGGATCCGGGAAGTCACCGTCCCAGGCGCCGAGCCGCTCGAGTTCCCGCCGTGCGGTCGCCGCGTCGGGAAGACCGAGCGAGACACCCATTTCGCCGGCGATCGCGTGGAGCACCCGCTGATCGGGCATCGCCCCGGTGCCGCGGAGAGCGGCGTCGAAGTCGCGTATCCGCCCCTCCCAGTCGAGGAACGTGCCCGGCTTCTCCATGACCGGTGCGATGGGGAACACCACGTCGGCGCGATCGGTGATCGCACTGTGGCGCAGTTCCAGACTCACGACGAACCCGGCCGCGTCGACGGCCGCCGTCGCGGCCTGAGGGTCGGGGAGGTCGTCGATCTCCACACCGCCGATCACCAGCGCCCCGAGCGTCCCCGACTCGGCGGCGGCGAGGATGCCCGCAGTGTCGCGGCCCGCGGTGTCCGGCAGATCCGCGACGTTCCACGCCGACGCGACCTGCCGCCGGGCCACGGGATCGCCCACCGGCCTGCCGCCCGGGAGCAGTCCGGGCAGCGCGCCCGCCTCGAGTGCGCCGCGTTCGCCGGCCCGCCGCGGCGCCCAGGCCAGCCGGGCCCCGGTGGCGTCGGCCAGCCGGACCGCGGCGGACAGCGCCCCCGGTACCGCGGCGAGCCTCTCCCCCACCACGACGACCGCACCCGGTCGGCGAAGCAACTCGGTGACCCCCGCGTCCACCTCACCCGTACGGAGGCCGTCGAGGACCTCCGGCTCCGCATTCGGCGCAGCCTGCAGCAGTCTGCCCGACACCTTCTCGAGGCCGCGGGACGTGTACGGGGCGATCGAGTACACCGGAACGGCCTTCGTACGCGCCGCTTTGCGCAGCCGCAGGAACACGATCGGCGACTCCTCCTCCGGCTCGAACCCGGCGAGGAGGACGACCGGCGCGGCGTCGAGATCGTCGTAGGTGACCGCGAGTCGCTGCCCCGCCACCCGGGCCGCGAGGAAGTCGGCCTCCTCACCGGAGTGTGCGCGACTGCGGAAGTCGATGTCGTTGGTGCCGAGCGCCGTTCGTGCGAATTTTGCGTAGGCGTAGGCGTCCTCCCACGTGGATCGGCCTCCGACGAGGACACCCGCGTTGCCCCGCGCCGCGGTCAGTCCCCGCGCCGCGACGGCCAGTGCCTCCGACCAGGAGGCGGGCGCCAGCGTGCCGTCGTCGCCGCGGACCAGAGGGGTGGTGATCCGGTCGCGCTGAGTGGCGTAGGCGAACGCCCACCGCCCCTTGTCGCAATTCCATTCCTCGTTGACCTCGGGATCGTCGCCCGCCAGCCGCCGCAACACCGTGCCCCGCCGATGATCGGTGCGCTGGGCGCACCCGCTCGCACAGTGCTCGCACACACTGGGGCTGGAGATCAGATCGAACGGGCGGGCCCGGAACCGGTACGCGGTACCCGTCAGCGCGCCCACCGGGCAGATCTGGACGGTGTTGCCGGAGAAGTACGATTCGAACGGTTCCTTCGCGTAGATCCCGACCTGCTGCAGCGCACCCCGCTCCATCAGTTCGACGAACGGATCCCCCGCGACCTGCTGGGAGAACCGGGTGCACCGCGCACACAGCACACACCGCTCACGATCCAGGAGGACCTCCGTGGACAGCGGAATCGGCTTAGGGAACGTGCGCTTGATCTCCCCGAAGCGCGACTCCGCGCGCCCGTTGGACATCGCCTGATTCTGCAACGGGCATTCGCCGCCCTTGTCGCACACCGGACAATCCAGGGGATGGTTTATCAGCAGCAACTCCATCACCCCCTTCTGCGCCTTGTCCGCCACCGGCGAAGTCAGCTGGGTGTGCACCACCATGCCGTCGGTGACAGTCGTGGTGCACGACGCGAGCGGCTTCCGCTGCCCCTCCACCTCGACGAGGCACTGACGGCACGCACCCACCGGGTCGAGCAGCGGATGATCACAGAACCGCGGGATCTGGATACCGATCATCTCCGCCGCACGAATCACCAACGTGCCCTTGGGAACACTCAGCTCCACCCCGTCGATAGTGATGCTGACTGTGTCACAACTCGCTCCGCTCACGGGCACCGGGGCTTTCACGCGCGCTCTTCCCTCGTCACTCATTCGCTGCGCTCCCTCGCTCCTCGGTCCAGACCGCGCGGCCCCGGCGCCGAGTCACGGCTCGCGCATCGCCCCGGCGCCGAGTCACGGCTCGCGCACCATCCCGGCGCCACATCATGCGTCCACTCCAGCCATGAGCGTGGACTGATGCGGGTCGAACGGGCAGCCGCCCTGCTCGAAGTGCGCGAGATACTCGTCGCGGAAGTACTTGATGGAAGACATGATCGGGCTCGCCGCACCGTCACCGAGAGCGCAGAACGACTTGCCGAGGATGTTGTCCGCGATGTCGAGCAACTTGTGCAGATCCGCATCGGTTCCCTCCCCCCGCTCGAGCCGCTCCAAAATCTGCACCAGCCAATAGGTGCCCTCCCGGCAGGGCGTGCACTTGCCGCACGACTCGTGCGCGTAGAACTCGGTCCAACGGAGCACGGCGCGCACCACACATGTGGTCTCGTCGAAGATCTGCAAGGCCTTGGTGCCCAGCATCGACCCGGCGGCGCCGACGCCCTCGTAGTCGAGGGCGACGTCGAGGTGCTCGTCGGTAAAGATCGGCGTCGAGGAACCGCCCGGCGTCCAGAACTTCAACCGGTGCCCGGCGCGGACTCCGCCCGCGTACTCGAGCAACTCCCGCAACGTGATTCCCAGCGGAGCCTCGTACTGTCCGGGTGTGGTCACGTGCCCCGACAGGGAGTAGAGGGTGAACCCGGGCGACTTCTCACTGCCCATCGACCGGAACCACTCGATGCCGTTCACGATGATCGGCGGGACGCTCGCGATCGACTCGACATTGTTGACGACGGTCGGGGACGCGTAGAGACCGGCCACCGCGGGAAACGGCGGACGCAGCCTGGGCTGGCCGCGGCGCCCCTCCAGCGAGTCGAGCAGCGCCGTCTCCTCGCCGCAGATGTACGCCCCGGCACCCGCGTGCACGACCAACTCGAGGTCGAACCCGGTGCCCAGGATGTTCTTGCCGAGATAGCCCGCCGCGTACGCCTCCGCGACCGCGGCCTGCAGCCGGCGCAGCACCGGCACCACCTCGCCGCGCACGTAGATGAAGGCATGCCCGGCGCGGATCGCGTACGCCGCGATGATGACGCCCTCCACGAGCGCGTGCGGCGTGGCCAGCATGAGCGGCATGTCCTTGCAGGTGCCCGGTTCGGACTCGTCCGCGTTGACCACGAGGTAGTGCGGTTTGTCGTCGCCCTGCGGGATGAACGACCACTTCATGCCGGTCGGGAACCCGGCACCGCCGCGACCGCGCAGACCGGCCTCCTTGACCGTCGAGATCACCTCGTCCGGGTCCATGCGCAGCGCCTTCTGCAGGCCCTCGTATCCGTCGTGGCGACGGTACGTGTCGAGGGTCCAGGATTCGGGTTCGTCCCAGTAGCGGCTCAGGACCGGGGTCAGCGGCATGTCAGTCTCCCTTCCGTCCGGGGTCGGTGGCAGCCGGGTTCGTTTCGGAGGTGGACCGATCCGGAGGGACCGTCGCCGACGGGGCAGGCGCAGGCTCGTCCTTCGTCGACTCCGCCGCCACCGCCTCGGTGCCCTGCGACTGCGGCTCCGGGACGAGGGACGTCTCCGCCGGATCCGGCGCCGTCATTCCCCGCTCCCGCGCAATGCGCAGGCCGGCCAGTGTCGCGTCGCCGGCGACGCCCTCCTCGAGCGCACCGGGACGTTCGTCGGGAAACCCGGCGAGAATGCGGGCGGTCTCCCGGAACGTGCACAGCGTCGCGCCGCGGCTCGGCGTCACCCGATCCCCCGACCGCAGGGAATCGACGAGCGAGCGGGCCGACTCCGGGGTCTGATTGTCGAAGAACTCCCAGTTCACCATCACCACCGGGGCGTAATCGCACGCCGCGTTGCACTCGATGTGCTCCAACGTGACCTTGCCGTCCGCGGACGTGCCACCGTGCGGCAGATCGAGATGCTCCTCCAGCGCGGCGAGGATCGCGTCGCCGCCCATGACCGCGCACAACGTGTTGGTGCACACCCCGACGTAGTAGTCACCCGTCGGATCGCGCCGGTACATCGAATAGAACGTCGCCACCGCGGCCACCTCGGCGCCGGTCAACCCGAGCCGGCCGGCACAGAATTCGACCCCCGCCGGCGTGATGCACCCGTCCTCCGCCTGAACCAGATGCAACAACGGCAGCAGCGCGGAACGCGAATTCGGGTAACGCGCGACGACGACATCGGCGTCGGCAGCGAGCCGCGCCCGGATCTCCGGCGGATACTCCTCCCGCGCACCCGGCCGCACCAACCGTCCGTTCTCCTCCGGCCTCGGCCCGAACTCGATGAAAACAGGTGGTTGCGCCGGTGCCGCTCGCTCGGTCATCGATCCACTCCCCCCATGACGGGATCGATGCTCGCGACCGCGGCAATCACATCCGCCACCATGCCGCCCTCACACGTGGCCGCCACCGACTGCAGATTCGTGAACGACGGATCGCGGAAATGCACCCGGAACGGGCGCGTGCCACCGTCGCTCACCATGTGCACCCCGAGCTCACCCCGCGGCGACTCCACCGCCACGTACACCTGGCCCGGCGGCACCCGGAAACCCTCGGTCACCAACTTGAAATGATGGATCAGCGACTCCATCGACGAATCCATGATCTCGCGGACATGCTCCGGCGAATTACCCAGACCATCCGGGCCCAACGTCAGATCCGCAGGCCACGCGATCTTCTTGTCTTCCGCCATGATCGGCCCCGGCCGCAACTTGTCGAGGCACTGCTCGACGATCTTCAGCGACTCCTTCATCTCGTCGACCCGGATCAGGTAACGGCCGTACGCGTCACACCCGGTGTCAGTGCTGACGTCGAACTCGTAGTTCTCGTACCCGCAATACGGCTGCGACTTCCGCAGATCGTGCGGCAGACCCGTCGCACGCAGCATCGGACCCGTCACCCCCAGCGCCATGCACCCCGTGAGGTCGAGATACCCGATGCCCTTCGTCCGGCCCTTCCAGATGCGGTTGTCGTTCAGCAGATTCTCCATGTCCCGCAACCGTTCCGGCATCACCGTCAGCAACTCGCGGACCTTCTCCACCGCCCCCTCCGGCAGATCCTGCGACAACCCGCCAGGCCGGATATACGCATGGTTCATGCGCAACCCCGTGATGAACTCGAACACGTCCAGGACCAACTCACGTTCCCGGAAACCGAACAGCATCGCCGTCACCGCGCCCAACTCCATCCCACCCGTGGCCAGCGCCACCAGATGCGAGGAAATGCGGTTCAGTTCCATCAACATCACCCGGATGACACTCGCCCGCTCCGGCACCTGCTCCGTGATGTCGAGCAACTTCTCCACACCCAGGCAATACGCCGTCTCGTTGAAGAACGGGGACAGATAATCCATCCGCGTCACAAACGTCACGCCCTGCGTCCAGGTGCGGTACTCCAGGTTCTTCTCGATCCCCGTGTGCAGATAGCCGATCCCGCACCGGGCCTCCGTGACCGTCTCACCCTCGATCTCCAGGATGAGCCGCAACACCCCGTGCGTCGACGGATGCTGCGGACCCATGTTCACGACGATGCGCTCCTCGCCGCTCCCCGCATCATCCGACGCCGCCTTCACCGCATCGACAACCTCGTCCCAGTCCTGACCGGCGACAGTGAAAACCGTGTCCTCGCTCATCAGTTGTACCCCCGCCGCTCGTCCGGCGGCGCGATCTCCGCGCCCTTGTACTCGACGGGAATACCGCCGAGCGGATAGTCCTTCCGCTGCGGATGACCCGGCCAGTCATCCGGCATCTCGATCCGCGTCAACGACGGATGACCATCGAACACGATCCCGAAAAAGTCGTACGTCTCCCGCTCGTGCCAATCATTCGTCGGATACACGTCATACAACGACGGAATATGCGGATCCCCATCCGGCACCGCCACCTCCAGACGGATCCGCCGATTGTGCGTAATCGACAACAACGGATACACCGCATGCAACTCCCGGCCCGCATCCTGCGGGAAATGCACGCCATTCACACCCAGACACATCTCGAACCGCAGATCCGGCTCATCCCGCAGCGCACGCGCCACCGGCACCAAGAACTCGCGGCGCACACCGAACGTCACCTCACCCCGGAACACCACCACCGACTCCACCGCCACCTCGAAGCCCACCCCCGACTCCGCCAGCGCCGCCCCCAACCCATCCGCCACCTCGTCGAAATACCCGCCGAACGGCCGCGGCGTACTCCCCGGCAACAACACCGGACGTACCAACCGCCCATACCCCGACGTATCACCACTACCCCGCACCCCGAACAGACCCTTGCGCACGCCGATCTGCTCTGGGACATGGCTCGCTTCGCTCGCGTGTGCCGGAGCTTGATCGTGCGGTCTTCCCTCGTCACTCACTCGCTACGCTCCCTCGTTCCTCAGTCCAGACCGCACGGCTCCGGCACCTCGTACTCGGTTCGCTCCGCTCCCTCGCCGCACGGCTCCGGCTACACGGACCTTGTCGCGCCGTCACCGGAGCAGGCCCTTCATCTGGAAGGTGGGAGTGGCGGCCAGTGCGGCCTGCTCCGCCGCACGCGCCACCTCCTCCCTGTGGACACCGAGCGGCATCTGCTGGATCTTCTCGTGCAGCGTGAGGATCGCGTTCAGCAGCATCTCGGGCCTCGGCGGGCACCCCGGGAGATAGATGTCGACAGGCACGATGTGGTCGACACCCTGCACGATCGCGTAATTGTTGAACATCCCACCCGACGACGCGCAGACGCCCATCGCCAGCACCCACTTCGGCTCCACCATCTGGTCGTAGATCTGCCGCAGCACCGGCGCCATCTTCTGACTCACCCGGCCGGCGACGATCATGAGATCGGCCTGCCGCGGTGACGCACGGAAGGCCTCCATGCCGAAGCGGGCGATGTCGAAGCGTCCGCCTGCGGTGGCCATCATCTCGATCGCACAGCACGCGAGCCCGAAACTGGCGGGCCACAGCGAGCCCTTGCGGACGTAACCCGCAAGCCCCTCGACCGTGGTCAGCAGGAAGCCGCTCGGCAGCTTCTCCTCGATGCCCATATCCGACTCTTCTCTTCCGACTTAGCTTTTGGATCGCTGACGGGACCGATCAGTCCCAACTGAGACCGCCACGCCGCCACTCGTACGCGTAGGCGACGGAGACGTTGAAGATGAACAGGGCCATGGCCCCGAGACCGAAGAAGCCGAGGGCGTCGAAGTGAACTGCCCACGGATAGAGGAACACGATCTCGATGTCGAAGATGATGAACAGCATGGCCGTCAGGTAGTACTTCACCGGGATGCGGCCCGCGCCCAGCGGCGAGGCCGTCGGCTCGATCCCGCACTCGTAGGCGTCGAGCTTGGCACGGTTGTAGCGTCTCGGACCGACGATCCTCGCCACGATCACGGAGAACACCGCGAACGCGACAGCAATCGCCCCGAGCACGAGGATCGGCACATAGACATTCATGCCGTCTCAGCTCCCCTCTTCCCGAGCCTGCCCGCCCGATTCCCGGGCGGTCGTTTCCGAAGCTACGCTCTTGTGAGTTATGCCACAGCGTACAAGGGAAGTCGCCGGGCCCGGCCGATTTGACCGAGCGATTTCCGGGCGATCTGGAAATGCGGAAAACCGCTGCGGGACAGGCGCTCGATGCGCCTTCGGACGGCGGAAACGGAAGTCAGGAGACCCTAAGCGGAGAGTCGGGTGCGGAGCAGCGCTATGACCGCTTCGGACAACCGGATCGGGTCGAGCGGATGCGGCACGGCGGCCTCCGCACGCGACCAGCTGGCCAGCCAGGCGTCGTCGGGACGTCCGGTCAGGACCAGGATCGGCGGGCACGCATCGAGTTCGTCCTTCAACTGCTTGGCGATCCCCATCCCGCCCGCGGGCACCGCCTCCCCGTCCAGGACGGCCAGGTCGATACCGCCGGCATCCATCTCCCGGATCACCACGGGCGCCGTCGCCACCTCGACGTACTCCAGCTCCGGAAGGTCGGGGTGCGGACGCTTCCCCAACGCCAGAACGACCTTCTGGCGGGTGCTCGCATCGTCGCTGTAGACGAGGACACGCAACCGATCGGGACGGCTGGTGTGGGCGGTCGCGTCGGTCACGGACACGATGCTACCGGTCCCCCGCCTTCCAGACCGGCGGCTCGCGTCGATCGAAAAACGGCGCGTCGAAATCGAATTGGTTCGGCCGGTGGCCGCAGCGGCCCGGCTACAGCCTCTCGGCGATGGCGAGCGCCGTGGAACCGAGCTTCGGCAGGCGGAGATCCGCGATGGGGGTCAGCATGTTGCCGAGCCGGTTGGTGACGAAGGCGATCGACAGCCCGGTGTCGGCGTCGGCGAACGCGCCCGACCCGCCCAACCCGTAGTGCCCGAAGGTATTCGACGGCTGCCTACGGCGCGCGACCATTCCCGCGTGGTAGCCGAGCCGCCAGTTCATCGGTATCCCCAGAACGTAGTCGCGGGCCGTGGTCTGCACCTGGCTCAGCTGAGCCACGACGTCCGGCGGGAGGAACTCGGCACCGCCGACGGTTCCCCCGTTGGCCAGCGCCCCGTACATGCGCGCGAGCGCGCGGGCACTGAACACGCCGTTCCATCCCGGCATCACGCTGTCGTGGATCGCGGGGTTGCGGACGAGGGCGTCGAAACCGGCGGGCATGCCGGCGTCGGCGACGTTGCGGAGACCGGGCAGCCGCGCCATCGCGAACGACGTCGCGCCCCAGGGAACACCGAACGGGTTGATGTGCGGGAACGTTCTCGCGATCCGGGACCGCTCGGCCGACGGCACCTCGTACCAGAATTCCTTCACGCCGAGCGGTTCGGCGATCTCGGTGCGCACCAAATCGGTGAAGTGCTCTCCGGCCGCACGCGCCGTCAGTTCGGCGACCAGCGAACCGAATGTCACGGCGTGATAGCCGGGGGCCTTCAGCCGCCGCCGATCCGGGGTCGCCGCGGCCAGTGCGGCGCTGACCAGGCCATGGTCCATCAGACTCAGCGGTCCGGGCACGAGCCCGCGGACGCGGTGCAGTCCGGCGCGGTGCGACAGCAGTTCGCGCACCGTGATCTCATCCTTGCCCGCGGTGGCGAACTCGGGCCAGTACTGCACCACCGGCGCGTCGTACTCGATGATCCCGCGTCCCGCGAGACGGTGCAGCACGGTGGACGCGACACCCTTGCCCGTGGAGAACGTGAGGGTGACCGTGTCGTTCTGCCAGAACGTGTCGCGGCTCGCCCACCCGGCCCACACGTCGACGACCGGCTCACCGTGGAGGTAGACGGCCAGTGCTCCGCCGCCCTGGCCCGCGTCGTGGAACAGCCGGAAGAACTGGTCGACGAGCACCCCGAATCGCCGGTCCGCCAGCATCCCCGCCGGTGGCCGTACGGTGCGGCGCCTCAACGGCCACGGCGATGTGGTCGTCATGTCGACTTCCCTCGGTCGCTCTTCACGTCAGTGACATGTGCATTTAACTTCCTCTTTACACACGGGTGAACGCCGTCGGCACCGCTTCAGGGCCTGCGTGATCGCTTCGTGGCCATACCGCAACGGGAAAGACTGTCCGGGCCGGGCCGAGGTGACCCGACCATGATCATTTCGGCTCGAGGGAGTGGAAGTAATCGGACCTGACCTCGACGTCCTCGACGAGACGCGTGGTGGTCTGAACCCCCAGTGAATGCTCCTTCAACAGGTCGCACAGCCGGTCGCCGTCGATCAGGTCGATCGGCGGGGCACCGTCCCGCTTGGACTCCGTACGGGCGTCACCGGTGAAGGTCCCGGTCGTGATGAGCAGACCCTTCTCGCCGCGACCCGCCATCGCGCCACGGAAATCGCGCACCGCCCCGGCCCCGACACTGCCGCTGTAGCGCTTGCACTGGAAGAACACGGGGAAACTGAGCAACGACAACTGGTACACGCCAAGCCCCTCGATGTCCCCGTCACCGCCGCGCCCGGTGACGGACGCGCTCGAGAACCCGGCCTCCCGCAACAACCGCTGAGTCAGCCGCTCGAACGCAGGCGGCGACATCTTCAGGACCGTGTCGAGCAGCAGGTCCTTCCAGTCCGCGTCGTTCTCGGCCTCGGCGATGTTGGCGTCCGGTTCGTCGTTCCTCCGGGATGCGGCCTTCGCCGATTTGCGCGCGGCATTCTTCTTGCGGTTCTCGGCGGAGAACTCGGCATGCAACGGGCGGATCTCGCTCTCGCCGACCTCCCGGCCCTTCTCCGTCACACTCCACACCCCGCGGCGACTGTTGGTGAGCAGACCCATCCCCTTGAGGTAGGTGCGCGCCCACGCCAGCCGGTACTCGATCTCGGTGCTCGGACCGTCACCGTGCAGCACGCCCTGCACGTCCGACGAAAGACCTTCTCGCTCAACGACTGCGCTGTCGAGCTCCTCGTTGGACGCCGAACCACCCAAAGCAATGGCAGCCTGAAGCGCTGGCCAGAGGAGGTCGACGTACTGAGGAACGTGAACAGTCATGGCCACAAGCATGCCCGAATCCTCCAGGCACTCAGAACAGGGACCCGGATCCGATCACCCCGGCGAACCCTGGGCGAGCCGAGCCTCCGCCCGGTTCTCGAGCTGAGCGCGGTAGATCGTCTTCCCAGACAGGCGCACGATGAGGTAGGAGATTCCGACGGCGATCATCCCCGGTACGAGCACGCCGATGCTTCCCGTCATCTCCGCGACCATCAGCATCACCGCGAGCGGGGCGCGGGCGATGCTTCCGAAACACGCCATCATGCCGACGATGACGAAGGGCGCCGGATTGTCGGGGACGCCCGGGGCGATCGGCTCCAGCAGTCGCCACACCGCGGCGCCGGTGAACGCCCCGATCACCATGCCCGGGCCGAAGATGCCGCCCGACCCTCCCGATCCGATGGACAGCGACGTCGCGAGGATCTTCGCGAACGGCAACAACAGCACCACCCACAGCGGGATGGCCGCGAGGTCGTCGCGGGCCATCGACTGCTGGATCCAGCCGTATCCGCTGCCCAGCACCTCGGGCAGCACCAGCGCCATCAGTCCGACGAGCAGTCCGCCGACCGCCGGCTTGACGATCCGGCTGCCGGGCAGGCGGTGGGTGAGGTCGACGGCCTTGTAGAACGTCCCGCTGTACAGCAATCCGATCAGGCCGCCGAGCACACCGATGAGCGCGAACCACACCAGCTGCGCCGGGGTGTCGAAGACGTAGTCCTGGGCGGCGTACCCGAACAGCGGGCCGAAGCCGAGGAAGCTGCCGAACACGGTGTAGCTGACGATCGACGTGACCAGTGCCGGCACGAGCACCTCGAAGTCGAAGTCCTCCTTGTACGGGATCGTGCAGCACAGCACCGCGCCGCCGAGCGGGGCGCCGAAGATGGCGCCGATCCCGGAACCGATGCCGATCGCCACGGCGATGCGTCCGTCCCGCGGGGAGAGGTCCAGCCTGCGGGCGAGGAGCGACCCGAAACCCGCCGAGATCTGCGCGGTGGGCCCCTCCCGGCCGCCGGACCCGCCGGATCCGATCGTGATCGCCGACGCGACCAGCTTCACCAGCACGACGCGGACGCGGATCATGCGGGGGTCCCGGTGCACGGCCTCGATCGCCGCGTCGGTGCCGTGGCCCTCGGCCTCGGGTGCCAGGGTGAACACGAGGATGCCCGACACGAGACCGCCCAGGCACACCACGAGCGGAATCGCCCACGGTCTCGTGAACTCCCTGCTGCCGCCCGCGCCGCCGTCACCGGCCGCCGTCGGCGGGTGGTAGCCGCCGATGTCGACGATCAGCAGTTGCGTCGCCTCCGACAGCGCGACGTAGAACACGACCGCGCCAAGCCCCGCGACGATGCCGATCACGACACCGAGAACTAGCCATTTGCGGGTGTAGCCCGCGGTGCGGATCCAGGCTCCGGTCGACGCCCCCACCGACCGCAGCGCCCGCGACCCGGACGCCACCCGGATCACTCCAGCTTTCCGAAGACCGTTCGACCCTCCAGGATCGTGGCGAGCACCTCGAGGTCCGCGATGTCGTCGGGATCCACCAGAAGCGGGTTGGCCGACAGCACGACGAGATCGGCGTGCAGCCCGGGAACGATCGCCCCGATCGCGTCCTCGCTCCGGAGGTGCCACGCCGAGTTGATCGTCTCCGCGCGCAGGGCGTCCGGGACGGAGATCCGCTCCTCGGGGGCGAGCACGCGTCCCGACCGGGTGCGGCGGGTGACGGCGTCGGCGATGTTGCGCAACGGGTTGGTCGGGGTGACCGGACCGTCGTTGTGGAACGAGATCCGCTGGCCCGCCGCGATCGCGGAAGCCGCAGCGGCCCAACGTGCTCCGCGTTCGCCGAACAGGTCGTCGACGAGCACGTCGCCCCAGTAATAGAGGTGGTCGACGAAAAGGCTGCACGTGACGCCGAGTTCGGTCGCCCGGCGGAACTGCTCCGGGGTCATCGCCCCCACGTGCTCGAGCCGCAGTCGGTGGTCTTCTCGCGGCGAGTCGGCGAGCATCCGCTCCCACGCGTCGAGGGCCAGGGTGACCGCGGCGTCACCGTTTGCGTGACAGGAGATCTGCCAGCCGTTCTCGAAGTACGGCTTGCTGATCTCGAGAATCTCGTCCGCGGTGTAGTTGGCCTTGCCGCGTGATCCGGCGAGTCCGAGCGACCGCGTGACCTCCGTGTCGAGGTACGGGAAACTCGTGGCCGCGTTGCCCACCCACGGCGAGCCGTCCGACCAGATCTTGATGCCCACCTGGCGCAGCAGGTCGTCGCCCACTCCGGGTGACACGTCCGTGGAGCGCTCCGGGTTCGACATCTCGTACAGCCGCAGCCGGGTGGTGAGCGCACCGGACCGGGCGATCGCCGTCAACGCGCTCCGGAAGCGTGGGTCGAAGGCCATCTCGCTGGCGGTGGTGATGCCTGCCGCGTTCATCCGCGCGCATTCCGCAGCGAGAAGTTCCGGCAGCCGGGTGGACGCACCCTCGAGAATCGAGGCGGCCACCGCCATCACCGCGGGCGCCTCGAACGCCGAACCGTTCAGTTCGCCCGACTCGTCGCGGCCGAAGCTGCCGCCCTCCGGGTCCGGCGTCTTCTTGTTCAATCCTGCTTCCCGGGCGGCGACGTCGTTGAAATACGCCACGTGACCGGTGTTGTGCAGGATCACCAGGGAGGTGTCGGGAGCGACGGTATTGAGCCATTCCCGGGACGGCTCCGGCAGCCCCTTCTGGAGCAGAGGGTCCCAGCCGTTGAGCACGGCGCCGTCGGGGTGCTCGTCGACGGCGCGGCGGACGGCATCGACCACCTCATCGGCGTCGGCGATGGTCACCGGCCTGATGTCCACCACCGGTTCGCCGAGCAGCACCGCCGAGTTCAACGGGTGACCGTGCGCCTCGATGAACCCGGGGAGGATGCAGGCGCGGTGCACGTCGACCGCGATCGTTGCCGGTCCGATCAGCGGAAACACCGCGGCGTCGTTGCCGACGGCGGCGATCCGCCCGTCCCGCACCGCGACCGCCCGAGCGCGTGGCGCGGCGTCGTTCATGGTGACCACGTCACCGAACAGCACCAGATCGGCAGGTTTTCCGTCGTTCGTGCCCATCAGTGCACCCTCCCGTCAGACCGGGCGCGGGCGAGTGCCCATGCGCCGGCAGCGAGTGTCGACTGTGACTTCAGATTACAACTACGCAGCAGGTCATATGCAGGAATAGTGCGTAACCGGGTTCGGTTGGAGACAGGCATGACCGAAACACCTCTGCCCGTGGACGGCCTCTTCGAGCCGTTCGCCGTCAAGTCTCTCCAACTCCGGAATCGCTTCGCGATGGCACCCATGACCAGGGCTTTCTCCCCCGACGGCATTCCCGGGGAGGACGTGGCGGCGTATTACCGCCGGCGCGCGGCGGGCGGCGTCGGTCTCGTCATCACCGAGGGGACGTACATTCCGGACCCGGCCGCCGGATCCCACACCCGGGTGCCGCTCCTCTACGGACAGGACAGCCTCGCGGGCTGGAAGTCGGTGGTGGACGCGGTCCACGAGGAGGGCGGGCAGATCATCCCGCAGCTGTGGCATCTGGGCGTCGAACGTGGCCCGCAGCCCCGCATGAACCCCGAGGTGACGACCTCCAGCCCGTCCGGGATCGCCCTGGACGGAACCCGG
This sequence comes from Rhodococcus sp. T7, assembly GCF_009872365.1. Lineage (NCBI taxonomy): Bacteria > Bacillati > Actinomycetota > Actinomycetes > Mycobacteriales > Nocardiaceae > Rhodococcus > Rhodococcus sp. T7. Next base: position 61,210 of record NZ_WXYH01000377.1, on the reverse strand, counting down.
CTGGGACGCGAATTCACCGCGCCCGATCTCGACGCGCTGCGCGAGGCTTGGGTGGCGGCCGCCGTCAACGCGCGTGACGTGGGCTTTGACGGCATCGAATTGCACGGCGCGCACGGCTATCTGCTCGACCAGTTCCTGTGGGACCGCACCAACGACCGCTCCGACGGTTACGGCGGATCTCTCGAGGCCCGCACCCGCTTCCCGGTCGAGGTGGTCGCAGCGATCCGCGAAGCCGTCGGGGACGACTTCGCGATCGTCTACCGCTTCTCGCAGTGGAAATCGAACCACTACGACTCGCGCATCGCGCAGACCCCCGGCGAACTCGCGGCCGTGCTCACACCCCTCGTCGCCGCCGGCGTCGACGTGCTGCACCCGTCCACCCGCAGGCACTGGGAACCGGCCTTCGCCGAACTGTCCGGTGAGGACGGGGAACTCGGCCTGGCCGGATGGACCAAGCGGCTGACCGGACTGCCCACGATCACGGTCGGTTCGGTGGGTCTCGACGACGTGTTCACGACGGCCTTCACGTCGGACGGCGCCTCGAACACCGCCGGGGTCGACCGCCTGCTCCGGCAGTACGAGAACGGCGAGTTCGATCTCGTGGCGGTCGGCCGCGCCCTGCTGTCCGATCCGGAGTGGGTGCTCAAACTCCGCGACGGCAGGACCGCCGAGCATATTCCGTACAGCAACGAGCACCGGGCGGTCCTGCACTGACCGCGCCGGTCAGCTGTCCTCGACGGTGATCTCCACCTGATCGACGTTCACGCCTTCGGCCGGGTTCGCCGTGCCCTCGGTCGAGATGCGACTCTTGTCGACCCCCTGCGCCTCGAGGGCGTTCGCCACGGCCTGGGCGCGCTGGTCGGCGAGGAGCGAGGCGGCCGCCTCGTCCGAGTTGCTCGCGTACGCCTCGATCGCGATCTTGCTGTCGCCCGCCTTCATCGCGGCGGCCACCGCCTTGACGGTCACGTCCGAGATGGCGTTGAGTTCGGCGGTTCCCGATTCGAATCCGATCGGGACCGCCGCGATGGCCGAGTTGATCGCGTTCTGGGTGGCCTCGCGCGCGGTGTTCACGGCGGACGACGCCGTGGCCTGCACACTGCTGATCGCGCCTTCCATCCGATCGGACGGGGAGGACGTGGTCGTGGTCGCGATCGGCGCCTCGTTCGAGTCGTTGGAACAGCCGGTCACGCCGAGCAGCGCGAGGGCCGCGACCGCGATGCCGGTGACGATGGTCTTGCGCATGATGGTTTCCCCTATACGTCCGTATGTCCGGAAGGCGCTACACGTCGTGGGACGAGGATAGCCCCGCCCGCGCCCCTCGAAGGTGCGATTCGCATAGGGCCCAGGCTCCCACATCGTGAGATTTCTCGGACGGATGTAGATTCGGACACGGGCTTCTCACCTGCCCGGAAACCGTTGATTCGCCTTCCGTTTCAATTCGGTTAATTCCACGGATTGCGATCTCATTTCAATAACGGTAGGAATGAATCCGGCGCCCGCTCAGCGCCGACATAAATGCCCACAACCGAGCAAGGAGTTAAACGCATGGATCTCGCCTTCCTGTCCGATTTCTTTTCCGCCTTCTCCGACCTCGCCGGTGCCCTGGACTTCTTCTCGGGTTCCGCCGACGCATTGGGCGGTGGCGCAGACGCCGCGACGGCGGCCGCAGCCACGCTTGGCTAGCATTTCCGCTGGCACAAGGCTTGAAATACCCGCGACGGGGTTCGTGCGCTCAGGCGCGCGGGCCCCGTCGCGGTGTTGTCGGCAGCGTAACGATGCGTCGATCACGTATCTATCACGATGGATAACTCGTGACGTGAACATGTTCATTATCCGCGTCACCAGCTTTTTCTCCGGAATTGGTCGGTCGACCAATTGATCCGCCATTTGCAAGATCAACTTTCCCGTTTCACCGTTGATTTATTCGCGAAATAATCGCGTGCGCTGCACATTCCGGCGGTTTCGCACCACGCGCACATCTCAGTGCACATGCGTACACTCAAATCTCGTGACCGATCCGCAGATCAGACGCCGCTCCGAGGTGCGGGCACTCGCCCGGCTGGCTCTCGACGAAATCGGGGCCGCCGCCGGCGGCATCGGCAGCATCCACCGCGCCGTCTCGGACCGCGTCTTCGCCGGAGTACGGCTCGGCGTCGGCACCCACGCCCTGCCTGCCAAGGCACTCCACGACGAGATCTCCGCCGCCGTGTACGCACTCGTCGCCGGCACCGCCCGACTCGGCGGTTCCCTCGCGGGACAGTTCCTCGACGTCCCGTCGGCGGAGAACGTCCCGCCGTCCCAGACCCGTGGCGGTGCCCGGGCCATCGCCGCGATCCAGGGGCTGATCGGCGACGTACTGGAATCGGAGGGGTCCGTGCTCGCCGAACCTCTGGCGATACGGGTGGGCGGTGTCGCGCTCACGGCGGACGAGCCCACGCTCGCCGACGCCTTCCCCCACGCCCGCGGCCGCATCGTCGTCTTCCTGCACGGGCTCGTCGAGACCGAGGACGCGTGGTCGCTGGGCCGCCGCCCGACCTACGCTGAACGGCTCGAAACGGACCTGGGATACACGGCGCTGCAGATCCGGTACAACTCCGGCCGGCACATCTCCGACAACGGCAGGAGCCTGTCCGACCTTCTGGACGCGGTCACCGGGCACTGGCCGGTCGAGGTCGAGTCGATCGCACTCGTCGGGCATTCGATGGGTGGCCTCGTCGCCCGCAGCGCCTGCCGGATCGCCTTCCTCGACGATCGCCCGTGGGTGCGGCGGGTGCGGCAGGTCGTGAGTCTCGGCTCACCTCACCTCGGCGCCCCGTTGGAGCAGGCCGTCCACTATGCGAGCGCCGGACTGGCCGCACTGCCCGAGACGCGGGCGATCTCCGGACTCCTGCGCCGGAGGAGCGCCGGCATCCGGGATCTGAATCAGGGTTCGCTCGTCGACGAGGACTGGCGCGGTCGCGATCCGGACGCCCTCCGCGCCGCGGCCATCAGCGAGGTTCCCCTCCTCGACGGCGTGACGTACTGCTTCGTCTCCGCGACCATCACGCGCAGCCCGAGGCATCCGCTGGGCCGCCTGCTCGGCGACGGCATGGTGCTCGTGCCGAGCGCGTCCGGCCGGAACAGGACGCGGATGATCGGCTTCCGCGACGAGGACGGCATGCACCTCGCGCCCGCGAACCATTTCACGATGCTCAACCACGAGTCGGTGTACGAGAAGCTGCTCGAGTGGCTGGGTGCCCCGGAGGCCGGCTGACCCAGCTCAGGCCATCGTCGCTCAGGCCATGGTCGTGTGCCACACGACGGCGGCGGCGAGCGCACCCGCGCCGTTCAACGACCAGTGCAGCGCGATGGGCGCGATCAGACTGCCGCTGCGGCGCCGGAGCCAGGTGAACACGATGCCCGCGGCCGCGGTGGCGACCACCGCTGCGAGGATGCCCAGGACCTGCCCGAGCACACCGCCGCCGAGAAAGCTCGACAGTCCCTTGTTGCCCGACGTCAGTCCGAGCGAGGACGCGATGTGCCAGAGACCGAACATCAGCGATCCCGCCGCGAAGACTCCGCGGGCGCCGTAGACGCGGTCAAGGGTGCCGTGCAGCACGCCGCGGAACGCGAGTTCCTCGGGGATGACGGTCTGCAGCGGGATGACGATCATCGACGCGATCAGAGCGCCGGAGATGGTGGCGTACCGGTCGGCCATGAAGAAGGGGCGGGTGATCGGCAGGGCGGCACCGATCGCGACGACGCCGATCACGAGGCCCATCGCCGCGAGGGCATACAGCGATCCCTTGCGCCAGTGCCGGGGTGAAAGCCCCAGTTCGGCCCAGCCGAGTCCGCGGCGCCGGGTGAGCACGAGCAGCACGACGGCGGCGATGGGAACGGTCGCGATGCTCGCCCACGCGGTGGTGAAGTGCGCGATCAGGTTGGTGGCCGCGAGGACGACCACCACGATCGCGATGTCGAGGTAGGCGTGCAGTACGGGCCGCTTGGCACGTGCACCGGACTTCTCGTCGTCGACGGCTCCGGCGTCCTGGACTGCAAGGGTCATTCGGCCGGCCGATCTGGTTCCGTGTTCAAGCATCCAGTCAAGTGTACGGATTTACTTGTGAGAACTCTGTGAGCCACGCCACTGCGCAGGTCAAAGCATGCCCCCGCGTCACAGGGCCGCCGGGGGCCGCGTCTAGCCTGAAGACGAACTTCACACAACCCGCTGTCCAGGAGATAGAATGGCCGACTTCCTCTACGAGGACTTGCTGCCGATCGGTGAGGACCCCACCGAATATCGGCTGCTGACCACCGAGGGGGTGTCGACTGTCGAAGGACCCGGCGGCCGCACCTTCCTGTCCGTCGAGCCCGAGGCGCTGCGCCTGCTCACCGAGACCGCCCTCCACGACATCTCGCACTACCTGCGCAGCGATCACCTGACGCAGCTCGCGAGCATCCTCGACGATCCCGAGGCGTCGGGCAACGACAAGTTCGTGGCGCTCGACCTGCTCAAGAACGCCAACATCTCCGCCGCAGGCGTCCTACCGATGTGCCAGGACACCGGCACCGCGATCGTCATGGGCAAGCGCGGCCAGCACGTCCTCACCCCCGGCGACGACGAGAAGGCCGTCGCGCGCGGCGTCTACGACGCGTACACGCGGCTCAACCTGCGGTACTCGCAGAACGCGCCGATCACGATGTGGGACGAGAAGAACACCGGCAGCAACCTCCCCGCCCAGATCGAGCTCTACGCCGACACGGCGACCGGTCACGAGAACACGTACAAGTTCCTGTACATGGCCAAGGGCGGCGGCAGCGCCAACAAGTCCTACCTGTTCCAGGAGACCAAGGCGATCCTCAACCCGGACGGCATGATGCGGTTCCTCGAGGAGAAGATCCGCGCCCTCGGCACCGCAGCCTGCCCGCCGTACCACCTCGCGATCGTCGTCGGCGGCACGTCCGCGGAGTTCGCGCTGAAGACGGCCAAGTACGCGTCCGCGCACTACCTCGACGAACTTCCCAACGAGGGCGCGATCACCGGTCGCGGCTTCCGCGACCTGGAACTCGAGGAGAAGGTGCTCGAGCTGACCCGTCAGATCGGCATCGGCGCACAGTTCGGCGGCAAGTACTTCTGCCACGACGTCCGCGTCATCCGCCTCCCCCGCCACGGCGCTTCGCTGCCCGTCGCGCTCGCCGTGTCCTGCTCGGCAGACCGCCAGGCCAAGGCGAAGATCACCCCCGAGGGCGTCTTCCTCGAGCAGCTGGAGTTCAACCCGGGCCGGTTCCTCCCCGAGGTCACCGACGCCCAGCTCGACTCCGAGACTGACGGCGTCTCTGGCACCGGCAAGGGCGCGGCCGTCAAGATCGACCTCACCAAGCCGATGCCCGAGATCCTCGCCGAGCTGTCCAAGCACCCGGTGAAGACCCGGCTGTCGCTGACCGGCCCGCTCGTCGTCGCCCGCGACATCGCCCACGCCAAGATCAAGGAACGGCTCGACGCCGGCGAGGAGATGCCGCAGTACCTCAAGGACCACCCGGTGTACTACGCCGGTCCGGCCAAGACCCCCGACGGCATGGCGTCCGGTTCTTTCGGCCCCACCACCGCCGGTCGGATGGACTCCTACGTGGAGCAGTTCCAGGCCGCGGGCGGCTCCATGGTGATGCTCGCGAAAGGCAACCGGTCCAAGCAGGTCACCGACGCCTGCAAGTCCTACGGCGGCTTCTACCTGGGGTCCATCGGCGGTCCCGCGGCACGTCTCGCCCTCGACTGCATCAAGAAGGTCGAGATCGTCGAATACGAAGAACTCGGCATGGAAGCGGTCTGGAAGATCGAGGTCGAGGACTTCCCCGCCTTCATCGTCGTCGACGACAAGGGCGAGGACTTCTTCGCAGGCGTCTCCACCCCCACCCTCACCATCGGCAAGCGCCCCGGCCTGTAGGCGGCTCCGCCGCCCGTGCGCCTTTCTGGTAGCTGTAGCAACCAGAAAGGCGCACGACCGCTAGGCGCCCACGGCGATCTCGATCACCGGATTCTTCGCCGGGTCGAGTCGGCCGAGGAGGGTTGTCAGCGTGTCGCGGTCGGTGGCGACGCATCCTTCGGTGGTGGTGCCGTCCGTGACGTGCAGGAACATCGCCGAGCCGAGTCCGGGGATGCGGGCGGCGTTGTAGCCGATCGCGAGCGCGTAGTCGTAGAGCGGTCCGGCCGAGTAGAGGTTCTCGCTGTTACCGCCAGGGCTCGCGTCCTGCCGGACGTGCGTGTTGTACGTCGGCGAGAGCGGATTCGAATCCCACCAGTCACGCAGATCCGACTGGAAGTACGGCATCGCGGTCTGCGGTGCGGGCTGCCGGCCGAACGCCTGCGACAGCGGGAAGACCCCGGCCGGGGTGCGGGTGGAGAATTCGTTCGCCGCACCGATTCCTTCCGCGCCGACGTCGGCGGGGACGGGACCTGCGAACACCTGCCACGTGCCGTCCGAGCCCCGTTCCCAGGCCGTCAGCTCGGCGCTCACCGACCCCGCCGACGGCGCGTAGACGGTGATCACCTGGTCCGAGACCCCGGAGAAAACCGCCCGATCGGGGGCCGCGGAGGCGCCGGGTGCGAACACCAGACCGATCAGAACCACCATCAGCCCCGGCAACCACACTCGACCCACGCGCAACGTCAGCATGGGGCGAGTGTTCCATTCCCGGGCGCCGGTCGCGAGATTTTCGCTTCGCGCTGCCTCTACACCCGGCAGAGGATCTCGCTGTGCAGGAGCGCGAACCAGCCGTCGTTCTCCCTCACCCAGGCACGCCAGCCGGCCGCGATGCGGTCGAGGTCTGCCTCGGTGGCGAGCCCCAGCACGAGCGCGCGGTCCGCGAAGGCGGATCGCAGCGAACGGTCTGCCCACGACCCTCCCCACCACTCGCGATCCTCGTCGGTGGAGAAACACCACGTGCTCGCCGTGTTCGCGACGTCGCCGAGTCCGGCCTCGTGCGCCCACGCCCGCAGGCGGCGGCCGGCGTCGGGTTCACCGCCGTTCGCCCGGGCGACGGCCTTGTAGAGCGTCAGCCATTCGTCGAGTTCGGGTGTCGGCGGAAACCACGTGAAGGTGCCGTAGTCCGCGTCGCGGGCGGCAACGATTCCGCCGGGTCGGCACACCCGCTTCATCTCGCGCAGTGCCTGCACCGGATCGCCGACGTGCTGCAGGACCTGATGTGCGTGCACGACGTCGAAGCTGTCGTCGGGGAAGTCGAGTGCGTGGACGTCCGATACGACGGTCTCGACGTTCGCGATGCCGCGCTTGGCGAACTCGTTTCGCGCGAGGGACAGCGCCTCGTCGTTCATCTCGACGGCGGTGACGACTCCGGGCGCGACGAGTCCCGCGAGGTCGGCGGTGATGGTGCCCGGCCCGCACCCGACGTCGAGCAGCGTCATGCCTGCTCGCAGGTGCGGAAGCAGATAGCCGGCGGAGTTCTCGGCGGTGCGCCATCGATGGTTTCGCAGCACCGACTCGTCGTGGCCGTGGGTGTAGACCGTCTCGTCACCGTCCATGTCTCGACGCTAGCAACTCCGATCAGATAATGGGATCGATATCCCACTGTTCAGGATCGTGCGATCCGTGGTTCTCACAGCCCGTGAGTGTTACGTTGTTGCACACCAACACGGCAACCGAGGGACTGCCATGACTTTCAGCCTCGCGCTCACCCCCGCACAGAAGGACCTCGTCGAGCGGACGCACGCTTTCGCGGAGAACGTGATCCGGCCGGTGGCCGCCGAGCACGACCGCGCGCAGGAGTTCCCGTGGGACGTTCTCGAGAAGGCCGCGGAAGAGGGCTTCTACAGTCCGCTGTTCTACCGCGACCTCATCGGCGACCCGACCGGCCTGTCCCTCCCCCTGTTCATGGAGGAGCTGTTCTGGGGTTGCGCCGGAATCGGACTTGCCGTCGTGATGCCCGCGCTGGCGCTGTCGTCGATCGGGCAGGCCGCGACGCCGGAGCAGATGCTGCGCTGGGCACCCGAGTGCTTCGGCGAGCCCGGCAACCTGAAACTCGCCGCGCTGTGCATCTCCGAACCCGAGGGCGGCAGCGACGTCCGCAATCTGCGGACCACCGCGACGCGCGACGGCGACGACTGGGTGATCGAGGGTCACAAGATGTGGATCGGTAACGGCGGCATCGCCGACGTGCACGTCGTGAACGCCACCGTCGACCCGGAGCTGGGGCACCGCGGGCAGGCGCTGTTCGTGGTGCCCGGCGGAAACCCGGGCATCGAACTCGTCCGCAAGCTCGACAAGCTGGGCTGCCGGGCGTCGCACACGGCGGAGCTGAAGTTCCATCAAGTGCGGGTGCCCGCCGACCACCTGCTCGGCGGCGACGACAAACTGCAACACCGCATGCGGAAGGCCCGTGAGGTGCAGGAGGAGGTGGCGACCGGCGCGCCGCGGCGGAAATCGGCCACCCTCGGCACGTTCGAGCAGACCCGCCCGATGGTCGCGGCCCAGGCGCTGGGAATCGCCCGCGCCGCGCTCGAGTACGCCACCGAATACGCCAACCGCCGGGAGGCATTCGGCGGTCCGATCATCGACAACCAGGGCATCGCCTTCCCGCTGGCCGACCTCGCGACCCAGATCGATGCCGCGCGACTGTTGACGTGGCGGGCGTCGTGGATGGCGGCGGCGGGCGTGGAATTCCGCCACGGCGAGGGCTCGATGGCGAAGCTCGCGGCGTCGGAGGTCGCGGTGAAAACCACCGAGCGTGCGCTGCAGACGATGGGCGGGTGGGGGTATATCAGCGACCATCCCGTCGAGAAGTGGTACCGGGACGCCAAGCTGTACACCATCTTCGAGGGCACTAGCGAGATTCAGCGGATGGTGATCGGGCGCGCACTCGGCGCCGCGGACGGTGCCCCGCCGCTGCACTTCGATCAGCCGACCGAGGGATCCGCGTTCAACCGGCGGTTCGGCCGGGGCACGTCGGTGCGCACGAAGGCCGGCGAGTTCGCGATGTCGATGAAGGACCGGATGCCCGAGTCCGCGCAGCGGTTGGCGATGAAGATCCTCGCCCCACCGAAGAAGTGAGCGGGCGCGGGATCAGGTCCAGAGGGCGGCCACCAGCACGGTGACGATGCCGAGCCCACCGACCACGTGGACGAGGTTCGGGAGCTCCTGCCCTCGCTTCTGCTTGCCCCGGACGATCTCGGCGAGTGCGACGATCACCAGCGAGAGCAGAAGCTTCACGCCGATCTTGACGTGGTTGTAGTCCTTGTCCAGTGCGGCCTCCCCCAGCCCGACGAGGATCAGTCCCGTCACGAACTGGAGCCGCGCACCCCACACGATCACCTCGGAGATCCGCGGCGCTGCGAGCACCGCGAAGTAGCCGCCGACGAGTGCGGCCATACCGAGCAGGTGGCAGACGAAGACGAGGTTGTAGACGACGGTCATCTCCGCAGCCTAGCGACCTGCCAGGTCAGCCCGAGACGATTCCGGCCTCGATCGCCGCCTCCCGGTACGACGCGGCCAGGGTGGCGACGGTTTCGTGGGCGTTGAGACCGCTGGGATTGGGCACCAGCCACAACTCCGCGCCCTCGAGGGTTCGCGGCTGTTTGCCCTTCCTCGCTGCCCGCTCCCCGAATGCCGTGCGGTAGGCGGTGATTCCGGCGACGGCAACCACCCGGGGAGCGGTGTCGCGGACGACGCCGCGCAGGCGCTCGGCGCCGACGGCCAGTTCCTCGCCGGTCAGTTCGTCGGCCTTGGCCGTGGCGCGCGGGGCCAGGTTGGTGATGCCGACGCCCCGCTCGATCAGGTGATCGCGATCCGCGTCCGACATGCCCGCCGTCGGGTCGATGGGTCGCTCGATGATGCCGGCGCCCAGCAGAGCCGGATAGAAACGGTTGCCGGGACGCGCGAAATGCGCCCCGGTCGCGGCCGTCCACAGTCCCGGGTTGATGCCGACGAACAGCAGGCGGCAGTCCGGTCCGATGAGGTCCGGGACCTCGGCGTCCCGGAACGACTCCAACTCGGCGCGCGTGAAGCTCACAGCCGGCCCGCTGCCGTCAGCCCGGCGACGGTGTCGGCGAGGGTTTCCGCCGAGTCGCGGTACTTCACCCCGAGTTCGGTTTCGCTCGGCCGGTCGTCCGTGTCCGGCATCCGCGTGTAGTACTCCATCGCGGCCTCCGAGATCGGGGTGTCGAAGGGGACGAACCGGTCGATCGCGTCCACCAGCCTGCCCACCAGGCGCAGCGCGGAGTCCGGAACCGGGTACACGCTTATCCGTTTGCCGGTGATCGTGGCCAGCATGTCGGCGATCCCGGCGATCGGAATCCGGGGACCTCCGAGCATGAACCGGCGGGCGCCGCTCCCCGGTTCGAGGAGGGCGGCGTGTGCCGTCGCCACCTCACGCACGTCGACCATCGTCCATGCGGCGCCCCGCCCGGGCAGACCCCGCAGGTGGACGGCGGCCTCGACTGCCTGGGCGGCCTCGCCGAACTGGTTTCCCGCGGGCGGGCCGACGATCATGCCCGGGTAGGTGATCGCGATGGGTGCGCCGTCGGCCTGCAGGTCGCGCGCGTACTGCTCCACGCGTGCCTTGCTGCGGCCGTAGGCGTCGGGGGGCCCGCACACCGGGAGGTCGGGGGTGAGCAGCCGGGCCCCCGGTTGGAACAGGGCGGCGATGCTCGAGACGTAGACGATCGGGTCGAGGCCGAGTTCGACCGCGGTTCCCAGCACGTTCTGCGCGCCGGCGAGGTTGGTCGCCAGCATCTCCTCCGCGCGGCGCGGGTCGACCGCGACCACGGCCGCGGCGTGGATGACGGCGTCGCAGCCGTCAAGGGCTCGCCGCACGGACGCGGCGTCCGTGATGTCACCGACCACGTGATCGGACGTGTCGAGCCCGAGCGCCGCCGCACTGGTCACGAGGCGAGCAGGATCGCGCACGAGGAAGCGCACCCGGTGACCGGCGTCCACCGCCGCCTTCGCGCTCCACGCCCCGACGAAACCTGTTCCCCCCGTGACCAATACCAGCAAGAGGAATTACACCGTCCTGGCGAGACGGTTGGCGAGCATCGTGGTGAACCGGGCCGGATCGTCGAGTTCGCCGCCCTCGGCCAGCAACGCCATCCCGTAGAGGAGTTCCGCGGTCTCCCCCAGCGCGGGATCCTCGTTGCGTTCGCTGTGCGCTTCCCGCAGCCCCGTGACGAGGGGGTGGGTGGGGTTCAGCTCGAGGATGCGCTTCGTGGTGGGAACGGGCTGGCCGGACGCCCGGTACATCCGCTCGAGTGCCGGGGACATACTGAACGCGTCGCCGACGATGCAAGCCGGTGACGTGGTCAGCCGCGTCGACAGCCGCACCTCCTTGACCTGCTCGGTCAGCGCTTCGGCCATCCAGGAGAGCAGGCCGGCGAAGTCTTTCTCCTGCTCCTCCCGCTCCGACTCGTGCGCCTTCTTGTCTTCCTCGGTGTCGAGATCGACCTCACCCTTGGCGATCGACTGGAACGATTTGCCGTCGAATTCCGGAACCGCGCCGACCCACATCTCGTCCACGGGGTCGGTGAGCAGCAGCACCTCGAAGCCCTTCGCGCGGAAGGCCTCCATGTGCGGGGAGCTCTCGAGCAGCTGCCGGGATTCGCCGGTGGCGTAGAAGATCTGCTCCTGACCGTCCTTCATTCGCGACACGTAGTCCTCGAGCGAGGTCAGCTCCTCCTCGCTGTGGGTGGACGCGAACGACGAGATACCCAGCAACATATCCCGATTGTCGGTGTCCGACATCAGGCCTTCCTTGACCGCGCGGCCGAATTCCGCCCAGAACGTGCGGTAGTCGTCGGGACGCTCGGCCTTCAGGTCCTTGATCGTGGTGAGGACCTTCTTGGTGAGCCTGCGGCGGATGGCGCGGATCTGCCGGTCCTGCTGCAGGATCTCACGAGAGACGTTGAGGGAGAGGTCCTGGGCGTCGACCACACCCTTGACGAAGCGAAGGTATTCCGGCATCAGCTGGTCGCAGTCGTCCATGATGAAGACGCGCTTGACGTACAGCTGCACCCCGGTCTTTCCGTCCCGCATGAACAGGTCGAACGGCGCGTGGGACGGGATGAACAGCAGGGCCTGGAACTCGAACGTGCCCTCGGCCTTCATCGGGATGACCTCGAGCGGGTCGTCCCAGGCGTGGGCGATGTGCTTGTAGAACTCCTTGTACTCGTCCTCGGAGACGTCGTCCTTCGATCGCGCCCACAGCGCCTTCATCGAGTTGATCGTCTCGGACGTCGTGGTGACCTCGTCCTCGCCGTCGCCCTCGGCGGGGACCGTGCGCTCGACATCCATCCGGATCGGCCACGCGATGAAGTCGGAGTAACGCTTGACGAGTTCCTTGATCTTCCGTTCCGACGTGTAGTCGTGCAGGTGATCCTCGGCGTCCTCGGGCTTGAGGTGCAGGGTGACGGAGCTGCCCTGCGGGGCGTCGTCGACAGCCTCGATCGTGTACGTGGCCTCGCCGCTCGACTCCCAGCGCGTGGCCTCGCTCTCGCCGGCCTTCCGCGTCAACAGGGTCACCTTGTCGGCGACCATGAACGTCGAATAGAAGCCGATACCGAACTGTCCGATCAGTTCCTCGGAGGCGGCGGCGTCCTTCGCTTCCCGCAACTTGCGGCGCAGGTCCGCGGTGCCGGACTTGGCCAGCGTGCCGATGAGGTCGACGACCTCCTCGTGGGACATGCCGATGCCGTTGTCGCGGACCGTGAGCGTGCGCTTCTCCGCGTCCACCTCGATCTCGATGTGCAGATCCGACGTGTCGACGTCGAGGTCCTTGTTGCGGAACGCCTCGAGCCGCAACTTGTCCAGCGCGTCCGAGGCGTTGGAGATGAGCTCCCGCAGGAACGAGTCCTTGTTGGAGTACACCGAGTGGATCATGAGGTCCAGGAGCTGGCGGGTCTCCGCCTGGAACTCCAGTTGTTCGACTTTCGTGCTCATTTCGATTCCCTTCGACAGCAGAACCCTCGACACCAGATTCGTCGGAATGATATCCCGCGGCAAAATTCCGGATTCATCGCGGCGAACTACGGCGGTGGCCCGTCAGCCGGCGGCGTCCTCCTTCAGGGTGTGCGCGACCAGCGCGTCGGCGTGGCCGTGACCGAGGCCGTGCTCGGACTTCAGCCAGCTCAGGACGCGGGCCCTTCACTGGTTCAGCCATGCGCGAGACGCTACCGGCCCCCGCCGACACATCCTGTCCGACAAGCATCTTCACACAGCGCCACTCAGACGGGAAGTGCCCACTCGGCGAGCCGGCGCGACACCTCCTGATAGCCGCGCTTCCCACTCGAGGCGGCGATGACCAATTTCGGCGCAGAAGCCGCCTCGCGGTTGGTCCGGGATCCGTAGTCTGACCGTATGTACCGGTCACGCGCGAAGAGAATTCCGGCAGGGTGAAGACGTGGCGGAGCTGATTCTCGGACCGCTGCTGAGACATGTCGGCACGAGCGATGCGACGGTGTGGGTCGAGACGTCGGAGGCGTGCACCGTCCGGGTCCTCGGCCACGAAGAACGCACGTGGAACGTGTCGGGTCACCACTACGCGCTCGTCGTCGTGGACGATCTGGAACCCGGGTCTACCACTCCGTACGACGTGACCCTCGACGGCCGTCCGGTGTGGCCGTTGCCGAATGCCGTCCCGTCGGTGATCCGCACGCTCCGCGAGGACGACGACACCCTCGTCCTGACGTTCGGCTCGTGCCGGTTCGCCACGATGTCCACGACGGAGGACAACCGGCACCTCGGCGCCGACGCCCTCGACGCGTACGCGGTGCGTATGGCCGGACAGTCCCCGGACCGGTGGCCGGACGCCCTGCTGCTGCTCGGGGATCAGGTGTACGCCGACGAACTCTCCCCCGAGACCGAGGCGCGGGTCGCCGAGATCCACGACGTGAAGGAGCCACCCGGCCCGCAGGTGCGCAACTTCGAGGAATACACCTGGCTCTACGCCGAGTCGTGGACGGACCCTCAAGTGCGCTGGCTGATGTCCACGGTGCCCACGTCGATGATCTTCGACGATCACGACGTGCGGGACGACTGGAACACCTCCGAGTCCTGGCGCGACGACGTCGAGGCGACGTCGTGGTGGGAGGAGCGCATCGTCGGCGCGTTGTCGTCGTACTGGGTCTATCAGCACCTGGGGAACCTGTCGCCGAGTCTCCTCGCCGAAAACGATCTGTACCAACGAGTTCGGAAGCACGGCGGTGACGTCGAACCGATGCTCCGGGAGTTCGCGTCCGCCGCCGACGAGGAGGCGGACGGCGCGAAGGGCACGCAGTGGTCGTATCGCCGCGACCTCGGCGTCGCGAGACTGCTCGTCATCGACTCGCGGTGCGGACGCATTCTCTCCGGCGGCCGCCGCGAGATGGTGTCCGACCCCGAGTTCTCCTGGATCGAGCGTCAGACCGAAGGTGACTACGACCACCTGCTCGTCGGCACGTCGCTGCCGTGGTTGCTGCCCCGCGCCCTCCACGACCTTGAGTCCTGGGACGAACGCCTCGCCGGCGGATCCCGCGGCCCGCGGGTGGCGGCCTGGGCCGAGAAGATCCGGCGCGGGGCGGACCTGGAGCACTGGGCGGCGTTTCGCGACTCGTTCGACCGGCTCGCCCGGCTCCTCGCCGACGTCGGCAAGGGCCACCGGACCGGACCGCGTGGCCGCGCGCCGTCCACCATCTCGGTACTGTCCGGCGACGTCCACCACGCGTACGCCGCGCAGGCGCACTTCCCCGAACCGCTGCAGTCACTGGTCTACCAGCTGACGTGCTCACCGCTGCACAACTACGTACCGGCCGCGATGAAGGTGACGTTCCGGATCTCGTGGCGGCGCGCCACCGAACGGACCGTGCGTTTCATCCTGGGCCGGGTGTCGCGGGTGCCGCCCGTTCCCCTCGACTGGTCCAAGGTCGCCGGACCGTTCTTCGGCGATCAGGTGGCGACCCTCCATCTGAAGGGACGGTCGGCCCGCCTCGTGATGGAACAGGCCCGGAACGACAGCGACGGCACACCCCGGTTCAAGACCATGACCGATCTCGAACTGGCGACGGGAAAGGGCTACTGACGCTGCTCGGCCGCCGCCTTCAGCTGCGCGAGCCCCTTCTCGAAGTCCTTGCCCACCATCTTGTCCATCGGGAAGACGACTCCCACGATCCTGAAGAAGAGGTTGTTCTTACCGGTCATCTGCCAGCGGACGGTCGTGCCCGCACCGTTCGGTTCGAGGAGGAACGTCGTGACGTTCTCCGCCTTGAACGGTTTGAGGAAGTTCAGGTCGAGCACGACCTTCGAGCCGGGCACCGACTCGGTGATCACCATCTGTCCCGAACCCGCCTTGCGGTTGCCCTCCCACGCGTAAGACGCGCCCACTCCCGAATCCGGGCCTGAGTACGTGCGCTTCAGGTCGGGATCGACGTCCTCCCACGGCGACCACGCCTGCCACTTCCGGAAGTCGTCGAGGAGTGGCTGAACGACGTCGGGGCTCGCATCGATGACGGTGGAACGTTCGACGAGGAACTCGGCCGAAGCCATGCGGTCTCCATTCGGTGTCGGGTGTGGCGGACCGAGGTCGCGGCCACCTCTTCACGTGGAAGATAACGCCTCGCCGCCGGTCGCGCGCGCGGTATCGTCGGGAGCGACCCGTACGACACGGTGGGGGTAGCAGTGACGACCGAAACGGATCTGATCCGCAATATCGCTCTGGTGGGACATCAGGGCAACGGGAAGACGACGCTCGCAGAGGCGATGCTCTTCCGCGCCGGTGTCGTCACGCGGCCCGGACGTGTCGAGAGCGGCAACACCGTGCTCGACACCCAACCCGAGGAACACGACCGCACCCAGTCGCTGACGCTCGGCTTGGCCTCGTTCTCCTGGAACGACTACCGGATCAATCTTCTCGACCCGCCGGGCTACGCCGATTTCGCCGGCGACGCGATGACGGCGCTCCGGGTCGCCGACGTGGCCGTGTTCGTGATCGACGGGGTCAGCGGTCTGCAGGTGAACGACGAACTGCTGTGGCAGGCGGCGACCGAGCGAGCCATCCCGCGCATCCTGTTCGTGAACAAGATGGACAAGGAACGAGCGTCGTTCGACGCCGTCCTGGCCGGGATCCGCGATCACTTCGGATCCGGAGTCGAGCCCGTCGACCTGCCCGTCGGCGAGGCGTCCGGTTTCACCGGCGTCGCCGACCTCCTCACCGAGCACGTCATCCTCTACGACAGCGGGTCCGCGAACACGAGCGACGAACTGCCCGCCGACATCGCCGACCGCGAACACGAACAGCACGAGCATCTCGTGGAGGACGTCGTCGAGATCGAGGACGACCTGCTCTCGAAGTACCTCGACGGCGAGGACATCTCGGTTCCCGAACTCGAGCACGCACTCCGCGCGGGTTTCGCCGCGGGCTCGCTGTGGCCGGTGCTGTGCGGGTCGGCCGTCGATGCGATCGCCGTCGACCGGTTGCTCGACTTCGTGTGCCGGATCGCGCCGGCACCGTCGGAGGTCCCGGGTATCGAGGTCCGTGGCGACGGGGACCGGGTCGCCGAGGTGCGGTGCGATCCGTCCGGCGACCCCCTCGCGTACGTCTTCAAGACGCAGACCGACGAATACGTCGGGCAGGTGGCGTTGCTGAAGGTCCTCTCCGGCAGCGTGCACGCGGACGACGTCCTCGTCAACCAGCGCACCGGCGCGAAGGAGCGCCTGCACAACCTCCTTCGCGTCCTCGGCAGCAAGCACACCCCGATCGACAGCGCGGAGGCCGGCGACATCGTCGGCGCCATCAAACTCACCGACGTCTCGACCGGCGACACCCTCGCACCGATCGGATCGTCACTCACCGTGCCCCCGATCGTGCACCGCCGTCCCGTCTACGGACTCGCGGTGGCCGCCGAAAGTGCGGGCGACGAGGACAAACTCGCGACCGCCCTGGCCGAACTCGTCAGCGACGACCCGACGCTGGAGGTCACGCGCGACAGCGAGACCCACCAGACGGTGATCCGGGGCGCCGGCGACGTGCACGTGCAGGTGGCGCTGACCCGGTTGAAGCGGCGGTACGGCATCACCCTCCTGACCGAACCGGTGAAGATCGCGTACCGCGAGACACTGCTCGGCACCGTGGAGACGGAGGGCCGCCACAAAAAGCAGAGCGGCGGCCACGGCCAGTTCGGGGTGGCGACGGTCCGCTTCGAGCCGCTCCCCCGCGACGAGGGCTACGAGTTCGTCGACGAGACCCGCGGCGGAGTGATACCCAAGTCCCTCATTCCCGCGGTCGGCAAGGGGATCGCCGAATCGATGGGACGCGGAGGCAGCCACGGGTTTCCGCTCGTCGACCTGCGCGCCACCGTACTCGACGGCAAGCATCACTCGGTCGACTCCGACGATTTCAGCTTCCGGATGGCGGGGGCGCTCGCCCTCCGTGCGGCCATCGAGAAGGTGGGCACTCTCGTTCTCGAACCCGTCGACCACGTCGAGGTCACCGTGCCCTCGACGCTGCAGGGTGACGTGATGGCGGATCTCGGACGGCGACGCGGCCAGATCGAGGGCACCGAACCGGCAGGGGACGGCGAGGTCACCGTCATCGCCTCGGTGCCGACGAGCGAGGTCACCGACTATCCGGTCGCCCTGCGCTCGATGACGCACGGGCGTGGCCGTCTCGCACTGAGTTTCAAGTGCTACCAGGAGCGGCCCGAACCGCGCTGACAGTGCCCTTCCAGCGTGCACGCAGCGTTCTCCCAGCTTCCCGCGGTGTAGTGGTGTCTCACTCACAGAGGAAGGGCATCGATCATGCGTTCACAATTGGTTCGCGGCATCGGTGGGGCGGCGATGGCAGTAGGTCTCGCATGTTCCGTCGTCGCGTGTAGCTCGGGCGAGTCTTCGTCCGGCGCTTCGTCGACAAGCACCAGCAGCAGCGCCGTGCAGGACGGCACCGGCGGCAGCGCTGCGCAGGGCGGCACCGCGCCCGCGGCGATGAGCGACGAACTCCAGGCCTGCCTCGAGGAAAACGGCGTGCCCGCACCGCCCGACCAGGCGGGCGGCGGCGCCCCGGGCGGAATGGCCCCGCCCAGCGGCGAGATGACACCGCCGGAGGGCGGCGCCGGATCCGCCCCACCGCAGGGTGGGGCGCCGGACGAGTCGGCCGCACCTCCCGGGGTCGACAGTTCGACGTGGGCGGCGGCGCAGGAGGCCTGCTCCTCACTGGCGACGGGCACCACCGGGTCGTGAGCGGTCGCTAGTTCTCGCGACCGGTCCGCAGCCGTGCGGCGAGTTCCGCGCGGCTGCGGACCCCGGCCTTCGCGTAGACCGATTTCAGATGATCCTGGACGGTGTTCACGGTGATGCCGCGACGGTCGGCGATCTCGGACGTCGCGTAGCCGGCCAGCACGTCGGCGCACACGTCGCGTTCGCGTGCGGTCACCGCATACGCCGCGAGCAGTAGTCCGGTGAGCTCGCCGTCGGCGGCGGGTTCGAGGGTGACCGCCGTCTGCGGCTCGTCGCCGCCGGTCAATGCCGTGGCGCGCACCAGAATCCAGCCGCCCTCCGCGTCGCGGACACGTGCCTTGAACACGCCGGAACTGCTCGACCGCGCCCCGAAGGTCGCGGCCCGCAACACCACATCCAGTCTGCCCGGGGCTACGTCGTCGAAGCGGTCCCGCCAGCCTCGGGCAGCGGCCGTCAGCGCGACCGGATCACCGGTGGCATCGGTCAGCACGACCGCCGGACCCTGATCACCGCAACCGGTGACCGCCCGAGCGTGCACGGACGCGGCCCGCGTCGCGACCGCGAGCCCGGGCGCCACGAGCGAGAGGAACTCGAGGTCACGGTCGGTGAAATCCGGTCCGGACCGCACGAATCCGGCTGCACCCCAGCACACCCCGTCGACGCGGAACACGAGGCGGACCTCGCTGCCGAGCCCCAGCGGCGCCCACACCGCGCCGTGGCGGAGGCTGTGGGCGACCTCGCCCGCGGGCAGGTCCGAGGCCCTCGCGACAGTCCGGCCACTGCAGGCGAGTTCGGCGAACGTCCCCGGATCGGCACCGTTGTACTCGGATTCGGCGAGCAGCGGTTCGTACTGCTGCGGGATACGGCTGCGCCCGCTCGTCATCGAACTGATCGCGAGTGTCTCCGGGTCGAGCATCGCCCAGCACGTGAGGTCGCTGCGCACCGTCTCAGCGACCAGTTCGATGGCACGCTCGTGCAGTTGCGTGACGCCGGCGCCCTCTCCCGCGAACGCAAGCACCTCCCGGCGCAGCTTCTCCGCCCGAACCTCCAGCATGGACCCAGTATGCGCTGGTCACGGGCACACCACCATCCCAGGATCCTGGGATGGGCAGCGCGGTGTGAGCGTCCTAGCGTCGCAGTATGTCCACGAAAGTTCACGTAGTCGCAGCGGGCGACGGCCGGCGCCTCACCGTGCCGGACGCCGACATCACGGTCCTGGTCGGCGGCGATGACGTCGGCGGAGCGTTCGAAGTGTTCCTCGTCGAAGCGTCCCGGAATGCAGCGGCCGGTCCGCTGCACGCCGAGCCGTGGGCGAAGTCGTATCACGTGCTGCGCGGCCGGATACTCGTCCAGGCCGGAGACACCGGATACGAGGTCGCGGCGGGGGAAACCATCGTCATCGAGGCGGGAACGATGAATACGTTCACGGTCCTCTCCGAAGACGCCGACTTCCTCCTCGTCTCGGCCGGGGCGGCCAACAGTGGCTTCTTCGGTGATCTCGACGCCATCGGACACGGCCGGCCCGTGCCGGAGGACGTGGGCCGGCTGCTGCACGAGATCACCAGTCGCTACGGCGTCGAACTCGGAACCCGGACGGGTGCGTCATGATCGTCGTCGCGCAGATCGCCACCCTGATCGCCGCCGGCGTGCACGTGCTGGCGTTCGTGTGGGAATCGCTCCTGTTCCGCAGACCGTCGGTGCACGAGGGCATCTTCCGGATTTCCGGCAGCGACGTGCCCGCCGCCCATCTGTGGGCGTTCAACGTCGGCTTCTACAACCTGTACCTGGGTTCCGGAGCAATCGCCGGCGTCGCCCTGTGGTGGACCGGTCACGACACTCCGGGCCGCACGCTCGTCGTCTACACGTGCATCTTCATGTTCCTGGCGGGACTCGCTTTGGCCGTGTCGGATCGCATGGCACTCAGCCGGCAGCGCGGCGACGGCGTCGTCGGGGCAGTGTCGCAGAGCGGGCCGCCACTGGTGGCTCTGATCGCCCTGGCGATCGGGTGACAACCGTTCGCAGTCGATTGCCAGGAACTTCTCAGGGTCGACCGATCGAATCCTTATCGTCCGTCGGCATGATGGACGCCATGCCCCAGGTGACCGTTCTCGCTGTCGGTGGTACCGGTGAGTCCCACCCCGATGACCACCGGCGCCACGTCTCCGGGCTGTTGAGTGACGTCACCGACGCCCTCGACGACCGATTCGAGTCTCGGTGGGTCGGCTACCCCGCGTCCTATGGGCCGGTCGCCGCGGGCGGGCTCAGCTATCGGCAGAGCACCGAGGTCGGCGTCCGCCGGTTGATCGACGCGATGGACGACGTTCCCGGACCGGTCATGCTGATCGGGTACTCGCAGGGATGCACCGTGATCCGTGAGGTGCTCGGGCAGATCGCCACCGGCGCCCTGCACGCCGGCAACCTTGCCGCCGTGGGTCTCGTCTCCGACCCCGAACAACCGGCGGGGGTGGTACCGGGATGCTTCGGGCGCGGAGTCGCAGGTGCCGGCGCGCCGATCCCCGAGTCGGTACCGGTCCAGTGGATCGCGCACCCGGACGACATGATCTGCAATGCCAGCGAAGACAGCTATGTGCGCGACATCGCGGATCTCACCCGGTGGATGTCGTTCCGTGCGCTGCGGACATGGCTCGCGCAGACGTGGGAACTGATCCGCAGCAACAGCTTCCAGAATGCGGGTATGACACGATTCAGCCCTCGGCAGTGGCGCACCGACGCCCGCCGACTGCGGACCGCGATGATCGAGGTACTCGGCTACCTCCCGCCGCGCCTCGCCTGGCGCGGGGTGCGCGTCGTCAACGCCCGCGGCGGCCGGCATATCGCGTACGCCAGCGAAGCACTCGACGCGAGCGGTCTCACCGGATGTCAGATCCTCGCCCAGTGGCTGCAGGTGCGGGCGACGTTCGAACCGCCCCTGCGCGTCGCGGCGTGACGGTCAGGCCTCGCTGCGTGACCGCAGCGGGGTGAGCATCCGGCGGGGTTCCCGCAGGGCCACGGCGACGGCGTCGGTGCGAGGGTGGACGGCCTCCCCCGGCCCGGGCGCGACCACGAGGTCTTCCGGCCCCGGGATCGTGCCGCAGTCGGGGCACCGCCCGAAACGGTCGAGTTGGGTCCCGCACTCCGCGTGCGAGAACACCCGGCCGGGGTAACTGCCGGGCGACGCGTACTGCTCACCCCATTGGGAGAGCGCATAGATGCTCGGCCACAGCGACTTTCCGGCCTCGGTGAGTTCGTACTCGGGGTGGCCACCGTCGGCGACACGGACGAGCACGCCGGCGTCGACGAGAGCACCCAGCCGATCCGTCAGGACGGCGCGCGAGATGTCGAGATGGGCGAGCAGATCACTGAAGCGGCGGACGCCGTAGAAGCAGTCGCGCAGCACGAGCATCGTCCACCGCTCACCCACCACTTCGAGCGCGCGAGCGAGGTTGCAGTTCTGCTGCGAGTACCCGGTTCCCAGTGCCATTTCCCCATGCTAGCGCAACTCAGTCTTGTCACCAGACCAAAATAGTTCTAGGTTCAGTCTTGTGAACAGACCAACCGCGGTTGCCTCACCCGCCCGTACACTCGCACCCCGCCCGGGAACCACGCTGTCCGTCGCGTCACTCGGCACGTTCGTCGCCCTGGTCGCGTTCTGCGCACCGCTCGGCAACATGCCCACCGTCGCCGCGGCGCTGTCGGCCGGGCCCGCAGCGCAGACGTGGATTCTCAGTTCGATGAGCGTGGGCCTCGCCGCGGTCCTGCTGACGGCGGGCGCGCTCGCCGACGACAACGGCCGGCGCCGGGTGTTCCATTGGGGCGCCTGGCTTCTCGCACTGGGCGCGGTGGTCGGCGCGGTCAGCCAGGAGCCCGTCCTGTTCATCGTCGGCCGTCTGATCCAGGGCGTGGCGGGCGCAGCTCTCATCGCCGCCAGCCTCGCCGCCGTCGCCCACGCCTTCGCCACCCCGGCGGCACGCGCGACGGCGAGCGGGATCTGGGGCGCGAGCGTCGGCGCAGGCATCGCGGCCGGTCCGGTGCTCGCAGGCCTCCTCGACCTCGCCGGATGGTGGCGCGGCCTGTACTGGGCACTCGCCGTCGCGTCCCTCGCGATCGGACAGGTCGCGACGCGCGCACTTGCGGAGTCACGGTCCGCAGTCCCGAAGCGGATCGACGTCCCCGGAGCACTCACGCTGTGCGCCGCGATGGTGCTGGTCCTCGTCGCACTGGTCGAGGGCAGGCAGGGCAACACCGCCGCCACCGTCCTCTGCGGTGTCGGCGCCGCCGTATTCACCCTCGCGTTCGTCGGCGTCGAGCGGCGGCGCCCGTTCCCGATGCTCGACCTCGCCCTGTTCCGCCGGCGCGATTTCCTCGCCGCCACCCTCGCCGCCCTCGCCACCGGGGCGGGCATCATCGGCCTGATGTCGTTCGCATGCACGTTCCTGGTCAAGACGATGCACGTCAGCACCCTCGCCGCAGCCGGGGTGATCGCGCTGTGGTCCGGCACGAGCGTCGTGGCGTCATTGCTGGCGCGGAAACTCCCGGCGCGGCTCGCCGGGTCGCCGCAACTCGTCATCGGACTCGCCGGCGTCGGCGTCGCCATGCTCACGATGACGGGCCTGTCCCCCGACTCGTCCCTGCTGCGACTCGTCCCGGGACTGCTGCTCGCCGGCGTCGCCAGCGGACTGCTCAACGCCGGCCTCGGCCGCCAAGCCGTCGCCAGCGTCCCCGCCGACCAGGGCGGACTCGGCAGCGGCGCCAACAACACCGCCCGCTACCTCGGCTCCTCCATCGGCGTCACCGTCGTCAGTATCATCGCCCTCGACCCCGCAGGCACCATCGACGGCATGGTGACAGGCTGGAACCACGCCGCCGTCACCATGGGGCTGATCTCCCTCGTCGGCGCAGCGGTCGTCGCATTCCTCGTGCGGGGAGACGCGGTCAGACGTTGAAGCGGAACTCCACCACGTCGCCGTCGGCCATGGTGTAGTCCTTGCCCTCCATGCGGACCTTGCCCGCGGCCTTGGCGGCGGCCATGGATCCGGCGGCGACGAGGTCGTCGAAGGAGACGATCTCGGCCTTGATGAAGCCGCGCTCGAAGTCGGTGTGGATGACGCCGGCGGCCTGGGGGGCGGTGTCGCCCTTGTGGATGGTCCAGGCGCGGGATTCCTTGGGACCTGCGGTGAGGTAGGTCTGCAGGCCGAGAGTGTGGAAGCCGGTGCGGGCGAGGGCGTGCAGGCCGGGCTCGGACTGGCCGATGGAGTCGAGCATTTCCTGCCGGTCCTCTTCGTCCAGCTCGAGGAGTTCCTGCTCGACCTTGGCGTCGAGGAACACGGCGTCTGCGGGGGCGACGGAGGCGCGCAGTTCGGCGACCTTCGCTTCGTCGGTGAGCACGGCCTCGTCGGCGTTGAACACGTACAGGAACGGCTTGGTGGTGAGCAGGCTCAGTTCGCGCAGCAGCGCGAAGTCCAGCTTGTCCTTCGCGCTGAACAGGGTCTTGCCCGAGTCGAGGACTTCCTGCGCCTTCAGCGCCTCCTCGTGGATGGGCTTGAGCTCCTTGTTCTTCTTCGCTTCCTTCTCCAGGCGCGGCAGGGCCTTCTCCAGCGTCTGCATGTCGGCGATGACGAGCTCGGTCTCGATCACCTCGATGTCTGACGCCGGGTCGACGCGGCCGTCGACGTGCACGACGTCGTCGTCGTGGAACACGCGAACGACCTGGCAGATGGCGTCGGCCTCGCGGATGTTGGCGAGGAACTTGTTGCCGAGGCCGGCGCCCTCGGAGGCGCCCTTGACGATGCCGGCGATGTCGACGAACGACACCGTGGCGGGCAGGATGCGCTCGGAACCGAAGATCCGGGCGAGCTCGGACAGCCGCGGGTCGGGCAGTTCGACCAGGCCGACGTTGGGTTCGATGGTCGCGAACGGGTAGTTCGCGGCCAGCACGTCGTTGTTGGTCAGCGCGTTGAACAAGGTGGACTTGCCGACGTTGGGCAGTCCGACGATTCCGAGGGTAAGGCTCACGGTCGTTGGATTCTACGGCGTCGGCGCCGGATCAACGACCATCGCCCTCACCAGCTGTTGGTATTGCTGTTCGCGACGAGGGCGATGATCAGGATGGCGTACCCGATGACGAAGACGACGATCAGCGCCACCCAGATCCACAGGGCGATCTTGCCGAGCGACTTGGCGCGGTCGGACGCGTACTGGGCGCCCTGGTAATCGCCCATCGCCCACTTCGGGTAGACGTCGTGGACGTGGTTGAACGCGGCGAACGCGAGCGGCCAGAAGAAGAGGACTGCGGCCACCGCCCACCCGGCGTTCGACGGCGGCAGCGGCGGCGGGCCGTACTGTCCCGGGTAGGGCTGCGACTGCGGCTGTTGCTGCTGCGTCGGGTACTGGTAGCCGTAGGCGCCCGTGTCGCCCGGCTTCGGCGGCACCGGGTTGCTCGACGATTCCGGATTGTTCGGTGACTCCGACATGACATCCCCCAGTCGTGGCAGCTGACCTCGTGCCTCCACTATCCCATCCCCTCGCCACGTGAGTGGGAAAGTGCGCCGGAGTACGCGTCGGCACTCACGTGAGGTTCTAGTCTCAGCACGTGACCCGATGGTTGATCGTCCTCGCGATATGGATCCTCGGACTGGGCGCTCTCGCCCTGACGTTCGGTGTGGCCACCGGGTGGTGGTTCGCCGCCCTCCTCCTGCTCGCGACGGCAGGCCTGGGCACGTGGGACCTGCTGCAACGGCGACACAGCATTCTGCGGAACTACCCGATGCTGGGGCACGCGCGGTTCCTGCTCGAGAAGATCCGACCCGAGATCCAGCAGTACTTCGTCGAATCGTCCACGGATGGAACACCCTTCGACCGCGATACCCGCGACCTCGTCTACGAGCGCGCCAAGGGCACGCTCGCCGAGGAGCCGTTCGGCACCGAACGCGACGTCCACGCCGTCGGCTACGAGTTCATGGTCCATTCGCTGCGCGCACGGATGGCCCCGCCGGAACCGCCGACCGTGCGCCTCGGCGGCCCCGACTGCGAACAGCCCTACGACATCGCGCTTCTCAACGTGTCCGCGATGAGCTTCGGCTCGCTCTCCGCCAACGCCATCGAAGCCCTCAACGCCGGGGCCGCTCGCGGCGGGTTCGCGCACGACACCGGCGAGGGCGCGATCAGCCCCTACCACCGTAAGCACGGCGGCGACCTGATCTGGGAGATCGCGTCCGGCTACTTCGGCTGCCGGACGGACGACGGCCGGTTCGACCCCGCCAAGTTCGCCGAACACGCGGCACTCGACCAGGTGAAGGCGATTTCGATCAAACTGTCGCAGGGCGCGAAACCCGGGCTCGGCGGGGTGCTGCCCGGTGCGAAGGTATCGCGGGAGATCGCCGAGACGCGCGGTGTGCCCGTCGGGAAGACGGTGATCTCCCCGCCCGCGCACACCGCGTTCTCCACCCCGAACGGGCTCATCGATTTCATCGTCACCCTGCGGAAGCTGTCCGGCGGCAAACCCGTCGGGTTCAAGTTGTGTGTCGGATCGCGCATCGAGTTCCTCGGCATCTGCAAGGCGATGCTCGAACGTGACGTCACCCCGGACTTCGTGATCGTCGACGGCTCCGAGGGCGGAACCGGTGCGGGTCCAGTGGAATTCGAGGACAACATGGGCATGCCGCTCACCGAGGGGCTGATGCTGGTGCACAACGCGCTCACCGGCACCGGTCTGCGGGACCGCGTCAAGATCGGCGCGTCCGGGAAGGTCGCCAGCGCATCCGACATCGTCAAACGGATCATCCAGGGCGCCGACTTCACCATGGCCGCCCGCGCGATGATGTTCGCCGTCGGGTGCATCCAGGCGCAGATGTGTCACACCAACCGCTGCCCCGTCGGGGTGACCACCCAGGACCCGGCGCGGACCCGCGCACTCGACGTCCCCGACAAGGCGGCCAGGGTGTTCCGGTTCCAGAAGTCGACGGTGGCAGGCGCCCGGCAGATGGTGGCGTCGATGGGACTCGACAGCTTCGACCAACTGACACCGGCGATGCTCAACCGCCGGATCGACGGCGTCACCACCCGCACCTACGCGGAACTGTACGAGTGGCTGATGCCCGGCGAACTACTCGAGGACCCACCGTCGGACTGGCTCACCGACTGGATCGATGCCGACTCGACTCGCTTCTGACGTCGTTTTTTCGTCGAACGGAACGTCGGCGCAATAGGGTGACGGGGGCCACAAAAGATGTGGCACCTGTCGACGGCGTCGCCCCTGGCACACAATGACGACGGGACGCCGGGAAGGAGTGCGCGATGGCCCTGAGAGCCGCCCCCGAATCCGAGGTCGAGTACCTGAAAACGGATCCGGATCTTCCGCCCGTCGGCGTGGTGGACCGCACCCCGATCTCACCGGCGGCGCGGATCACGTTCGCCGTCCTCGGCCTTCTCGGCGGCATCGCCTGGGTGATGATCGCGTTCGTCCGCGGCGAGAACATCAACGCCGTCTGGTTCGTGGTGGCCGCCGTCTGCACCTACCTGATCGCCTACCGCTTCTACGCGCGGCTGATCGAGCGCAAACTCGTCCAGCCCCGTGACGACCGGGCCACCCCCGCCGAGATCCTCGAAAACGGCAAGGACTACATGCCGACGGATCGGCGGGTGCTGTTCGGGCACCACTTCGCCGCCATCGCCGGCGCAGGGCCCCTCGTCGGCCCCGTCCTCGCCGCCCAGATGGGCTACCTGCCGGGCACGCTGTGGATCATCATCGGCGTCGTCTTCGCCGGCGCCGTCCAGGACTTCCTCGTCCTGTGGATCTCGACGAAACGCCGCGGCCGCAGCCTCGGCCAGATGGCCCGCGACGAACTCGGCGTCGTCGGCGGCATCGCCGCCATGATCGGCGTCTTCGTCATCATGATCATCCTTATCGCGGTGCTCGCCCTCGTCGTCGTCAACGCGCTGGCGGAAAGCCCATGGGGTGTCTTCTCGATCGCCATGACCATCCCGATCGCCCTTTTCATGGGCGTCTACCTGCGGTACCTGCGCCCGGGCAAGGTCGCGGAGGTGTCGCTGATCGGCGTCGTGCTGCTGCTCCTCGCCATCGTGTCCGGCGGCTGGGTGGCCGACACCGGCTGGGGCGCCGACTGGTTCACACTGTCGAAGGTGACCATCGCCTGGCTGATGATCGCCTACGGTTTCGCCGCCTCCGTCCTGCCCGTGTGGCTGCTGCTGGCCCCGCGCGACTACCTGTCGACGTTCATGAAGATCGGCACGATCGTCCTGCTGGCCATCGGCATCCTGGTTGCGCAGCCCACCATCAAGATGCCCGACGTCACGACGTTCGCCATCCAGGGCAACGGTCCCGCCTTCGCGGGCTCGCTGTTCCCGTTCCTGTTCATCACGATCGCGTGCGGCGCGCTGTCCGGCTTCCACGCCCTCATCTCCTCCGGCACGACGCCCAAACTGCTGGCGAAGGAAAAGCAGATGCGGCTGATCGGATACGGGGGCATGCTCACCGAGTCGTTCGTCGCGATCATGGCGCTGGTCACGGCGTGCATCATCGACCAGCACCTGTACTTCGCGCTCAATGCGCCGGCCACCCTCACCGGCGGAACCCCCGAGACGGCCGCGACGTATGTGAACAGCCTCGGACTGTCCAGCCCGAACATCTCCGCGGACACCCTCGCGCAGGCCGCGGCGGGCGTCGACGAGGAGTCGATCATCTCGCGCACCGGCGGTGCCCCGACGCTCGCGTTCGGCATGTCGGAAGTGCTCAGCCAGTTCCTCGGCGGCTCAGCCCTCAAGTCGTTCTGGTACCACTTCGCGATCATGTTCGAGGCGCTGTTCATCCTCACCACCGTCGACGCCGGCACCCGGGTCGCCCGGTTCATGCTGTCGGACTCGCTCGGCAACTTCGGCGGAGCCGCCCGCAAGTTCAAGGATCCGTCGTGGCGCATCGGAGCCTGGGTGTGCTCGCTCGCCGTCGTCGGACTGTGGGGCGCCATCCTCCTGATGGGCGTCACCGACCCGCTCGGCGGAATCAACACCCTGTTCCCGCTGTTCGGCATCGCGAACCAGTTGCTCGCCGCGATAGCCCTGATGGTGGTCCTCGCCATCGTCATGAAGAAGGGCCTCTTCAAGTGGGCCTGGATTCCGGGGGTTCCCCTCGTCTGGGACCTGATCGTCACCATGACCGCGTCCTGGCAGAAGATCTTCTCCGGCAACACCTCCGTCGGCTACTGGTCGCAGCACGCCGCGTTCAAGGCGGCGAAGGAAGCAGGCAAGACCAGTTTCGGATCCGCCAAGACCCCGGAGGCCATCGACGCCGTCATCCGCAACACGTTCATTCAGGGCACCCTGTCGATCGTGTTCGCCGGCCTCGTCCTGGTCGTCATGGCGGCCGGAGCGGTCGTGTGCGTCAAGGCGTTCCGGGCGGGCGGACTGCCGACCACCGAAGCACCCGAGGAGCCGTCGAAGATCTTCGCCCCGGCAGGATTCGTCACCACCGCCGCCGAGAAGGAACTCGACAAGGAATGGAACGAACTCATCGCCTCGGGCGCGGTCCGCGCCCCCGGCGCGGCGCACACCCACACGGACAGGGCACATCATCATGATGAATAAGGTCGTCGGGGCCGTCCGGACCGCCTGGTGGTGGACGGGGGCGCTGATGGGCGACCACGACTACAGCAGGTACGTCGAGCACCTTCGCCGCCACCATCCGGACGCCGAGGTGCCGAGCGAGCGCGAGTACTGGAAAGCGCGCTACGCGGACGCCGACGCCAACCCGGGCGCCCGCTGCTGCTGACCGCACCGTGCCGTCCCGGCGTCCCCCAGTACTGTCAGTACTGATCGGCTGAGCAGACACGGCAGGGAGGACCATCTGTGGCGGAGAAGGAAGCCCCGGCACCGTCCGGGAGCGCGATCACGAAACCGGACCGCGGGCACCTCATCGGGGTGGGTGCGATGTGGCTGGCCAAGTGGTCGCTGGTTCTCGTGGCAATCGCGCTGGGCGCGTTGCTGTTCGGATGGATCATCGAGAAGCTGTGGGTGATCGTCCTCCCCGTGCTGCTGGCGATCGTGGTGTGCACGGTGCTGTGGCCGCCGACGCGGGCGATGACGAAGCGGCGGATCCCCCCGGCGGCGGCCGCAGCGACGACGCTCGTCGTGTTCATCGCCGTCGTCGCCGGGATCATTGCCGGCATCGTGCCGTCCGTCGTCAGTCAGGCCCCCGAGCTGGCCAACAAGGCCACCCAGGGGATCAACCAGGTGCAGGACTGGCTGAAGGGTCCGCCGATCAACCTGCAGGACGATCAGATCGACCAGGGCATCCACACGATCATCGTGAAGGTCCAGGAGAGTGGAACGGTCATCGCGTCCGGTGTGTTCACCGGTGTCAGCACCGCGAGCTCGCTGCTGATCACACTCGGCCTCGTGCTGGTGCTGTCGTTCTTCTTCATCAAGGACGGCCCCCGGTTCATCCCCTGGCTACATTCCGTCAGCGGCGGCCGCGCGGGCCGTCATCTCGAAGTGGTGCTGGGCCGTATGTGGGACACGCTCGGTGGATTCATCCGCACCCAGGCTCTGGTCAGCCTCATCGACGCCGTCTTCATCGGGGCCGGGCTGGTGATTCTCGGTGTGCCACTCGCACCGGTCCTCGCGATCCTGACGTTCATCGGTGGCTTCATCCCGATCGTCGGTGCGTTCGTCGCCGGCGCGCTCGCCGTGCTGGTCGCGCTGGTCGCCAACGGTCTCACCACCGCGGTGATCGTGCTGATCATCATCATCGTGGTGCAGCAGATCGAGGGCAACGTGCTGCAGCCCGTCCTCCAGAGCAAGAGCATGAAACTGCACGCCGTCGTGGTCCTGCTCGCCGTCACCGCCGGCGGCTCCGTATTCGGGATCGTCGGCGCCTTCCTCGCCGTGCCCGCCGCCGCCGTCGCCGCCGTGGTGGTGCGCTACATCGGTGAGCAGATCGACGAGCACAGCGCGGAGAGCAACATCCCCGACGCCGTCGCCGCGAACGAAGACGTCGACGACGCGGAGCGGGAGGGCGTCACCGTCGACGAGACCGCCGTCGCGTCCAAGCCGGACTGACCGGCGGTCAGCCGGCCACCACCTCGACGGTCGAGCCGGTGCGTCCGCGGATCACGTGCAGCCTGCTCGGGATTCGCTGACGCATCTCGTCGACGTGACTGACGACCCCCACCACCCGGCCGCCGTCACGCAGCTCGTCGAGGACAGCCATCACCGAGTCGAGGGTGTCCGCGTCGAGGGTGCCGAATCCCTCGTCGATGAACATCGTGTCGAGCACGACGCCGCCCGACTCGGCCGCCACCACATCGGCGAGACCGAGCGCCAGCGACAGCGACGCCAGGAACGACTCACCGCCGGACAGGGTCTTGGCCGACCGCACCACCCCGGTGTAGTCGTCGCGGATATCCAGCCCCAGGCCGCCGCGGCGGCCTCGCGGACCGGCCTCGTCGCTGTGGACGAATTCGTAGCGCCCGTCCGACATCCGGCCGAGCCGCGCGGACGCCGACACCGCGACCTCTTCCAGCCGGGCCGCCAGCACATACGACCGCAGCGACATCTTCCTCGCGTTCTGGCCACGGCCCGCGATCACCTCGGCGAGCGCGGCCAACTCCTCGTGCGCGGCCAGCATCGGGGCAATCGTCTCGGCGGTCTTGTCGAGCTGACCGACGTACCGTTCCAGGTCGAGCAGTCGGCGCTCGGCGTCGGACGCCGCCGCGACGGCAACGTCCACGACCTCCGCCGCCGCGTCGTGCGCGTGCTGGACGGCCGCCAAATCCACGGGTTCCGCGTCGGCGACAGCGGCGACCTCGGGGTCGTCGAGCACTCTGCGCGCCCCCACCTCGGCGTCCCGCGCCGCCGTGAGGGCGGCCTCGATCTCATTCCGGCGGGCGGGCGTCCGGACCGCGGCCACGGCGTCGTCGATGCTGCCGAATCCGGCGTCCCCGGCGAGCGCCTCGGCCTTGGCCGCGAGTTCACGGGCCGCCGACTCGGCACCGGCGCCTGCGTCCCGCGCGTCCAGCAGTTCCGAGGCCGCCTCGGCGAGCGCGTCGAGTCGCGCGCGGCGATCCTCGACGCTCGGGTCGTCGCCCGCCGCTCGCGTCACCCGGGCCCGGATCTCCCCGAGCTGCGTCGTGCTCGCCGCGATCCGCTCGGCCACTGTGGCGGCGTCGGCGCCGACGTCCCGCGACCGTTCCTGCAGCCGGCTCTGGCGGTCCCGCAGTTCGGTGAGAAATGCGGACCGGCGCTCCACCTGATCCCCGAGCGCAGTCGCCTCCCTCACCGCCGACTCCGCGGCCGAGAGTGCCAGCGCGAGTTCGTCCGCGTCACCGTCGCCGCCGCGCTGCACGAGCACGTCGATCGCGCGCTCGGCCGCGCCGAGTTTCTCGGTCGCGGTCGTCAGCGCCGCCGCGGCTTTCTGCTCCGCCGCGCGTGCCTGGTCCTCGCCGGCCTTCGTGACCGACAGCTCGGACGGTTCCGCGGGCCGCGGGTGCTCGGGTGAACCACACACCTGGCACGGGACACCGTCCTCGAGCGTGCCCGCCAGTTCGGCGGCCATGCCCGTGATCCGGCGTTGCATCAGGTCGAGCCAGTGTTCCCGCGCGTCCTGGTGCTGGTCCCGGGCCTCGTGCACTGCGCGTTCGAGCCGATCGCGCTCGACGCGGCGGGTGCGCAGATCCGCCGCCGCGGAGGCCGCGTCGGCTGCCCGGTCCCGGGTGTCGACGAGGCCGGGCAGCGCGGCGCGGGCCTTCTCTGCCGAGTCGAGCGCCTTCTCCGCTTCCCGCAGGGCGAGTGGCAGTTGTTCCCGCTCCCGGGACAGCGCGTCCCCGGCCTCCGTGAGTTCGGCCTGCCGCGCGCGCAGTCGCTCCACCTCGACGGTGAGCCGGTCGGCGGCAGCGGATTCGGCGAGTGCCCCGTCGAGCCGCACGATCTCGTCACGCCAGGTGCGGATTCCGGCCCGGATGTGCTCGCGTTCGTCGGCGGTCGGCGGCCAGGACAACTCCGCAACGAGGTCGGCGCCGCCCACGCTCGCGCGCAGCCCGTCGGTGATCGCCCCGACGTTCCGCGCTGCGGCCGCGGCTTTGGCTCGGGCGGCGTCGGCGTCGCGGGCCACCGTCGCGACCGGTTCTGCCCGGCGCGCATCGGCTAGTTCGGCGACGAGGACGGCCCGCTGGTCGGCACCCGCTGCGTGGGTGTCGAGCTCCGTCTGGGCCCGCCGTCGGCGGGTCTGCAGGTCGAGGACGCGGCGCGCCTCCGTGAGCGCATCACGGGCCACTTTCGCCCGGCCCTTCGCTTCTTGCAGGTCGTTCGCTGCCAGGTCGCGGGTTTCACGCGCCTCTTCCTCGAGCTTGTGGGCCCAGGTCACCGGATCGGCGTCAGCGCCGCCCTCGATCCCGGCGGCGGTCGCGACCCTCGCGAGCAGCACGTCGACGGACCGCTGGTGCTCGTCGAGTTCGTGGGCGCTGGTGCGCCTGCGGTCGAGGAACCACTCCTCCACCGTCTCGAATCGTGTGGTGTCGAACAGCCGCTCCAGCAGCTGGCCGCGCTCCTCGGTGTCGGCGCGCAGGAACTTCGCGAACTCGCCCTGCGGCAGCAGCACCACCTGGAAGAACTGATCGGCGCTCATGCCCATCAGCCGTCCGACCTCGTCGGCGATGTCGGGGATCCGCGACAGGTTCTCGCCGTGACCGTCGAGCCAGGTCAGCGTGGCCTTCGCGTTCTCCTTGATCGTCCCCGACCCGCGACGCTTGAGCCGCTCGAACTCCGGGCTGCGGACGAGCCGCAGATGCCTGCCGGCGATCGTCGTCTCGAGCGTCACCGTCGGAACGGATCCGGCGGGCGCGTGGTCGGACAGGAGGCGCTTGCCGTCCTTCCTCGCTCCGGGCACGGTGCCGTACAGCGCGAACGCCACCGCGTCGAGGACCGTCGTCTTGCCGGCCCCGGTATCACCGTGCAGCAGAAACAGCCCGTCCGCACCGAGCCGGTCGAAGTCGACTTCCACGGATCCTGCGAACGGCCCGAAGGCTTCGACCTCCAACCGATGCAGCCTCATGCCGACTGTTCCAGCGCGACGACCTCGGCGGTGTCCTCGCCGGCCCGGGCGGCGTAACCGAGCGCGGCCTCCACCAGCCGGATCTCGCTCGTCGACGGTGCGCTGCGCAGATCGGTGAGGAAGCTGCGGGTGATCTGCAGATCACTGCGCCCGTACACCTTGTCGCGGTAGCGCAGATCGTCGGCGACGTCCGGGCGCTGCCACTCGAGGTGGACGGCGAACGGGAACCGGGTCTGCAGCGCGCGCATGGCGTCGACCGGACGTTCCGGGTCGGTGAGCACCGCCGACACGTAGCAGTCCTCGGCGTCGCGGAACGCGTCGTCCTCGAGCAACTGCTGCACCGTCCCGGTCAGCTGCTTCAGACCGCGGACCACCGGCAGATCGACGCGCTCGACGGAATGCAGTCCCTCGCCGTCGAGGTCCACCAGGAAGACGGCCTTGCCGTGGGTGCGCTCACCGAACGAGTACGGCAGCGGCGAACCCGAGTACCGGATGTTCTCGGTGAGGGTCTGCGGCGAGTGGAGGTGGCCGAGCGCGACGTAGTCGACCCCGCCGAAAGCGGACGCCGACACGGTCTCGACGCCGCCGACGGAAATGGACCGCTCCGACCCGGTGGCCTCCGCCCCGACCACGAACGCGTGGGCCAGCACCACCGACCGGGTGCGCGGCCCGTTTTCACGCCGCGCGTCGAGGTCGGTGCGGACGCGGCCCATCGCGGCGTCGAGGATCTCGGCGTGCGACCGGGCGGCAGGCACGTCGAGTTGCGCGCGGGTGATCTCGGGCTCGAGATACGGGATGCCGTAGAACGCGACGGGTCCGTGCGCGTCCTCGAGCACGACGGGCGCGCCGATCCCGGAGACCGTCGTCATGAGGTGCAGCCCGCCCGCGCGGGAGAACGCGGCACCCGCGCCGAGCCGGGCCGCGGAATCGTGGTTGCCGGACGTGGCGACGATGACCGCGCCCGCGTCCCGGATGGCTTCGAATCCGCGGTTGCACACGGTGACGGCGTCCGCGCTGGGGATCGACCGGTCGTACACGTCGCCGGGAACGACGACGACGTCCACACCGTGCTCGGCGACGAGAGCGGCGATCGCGTCGAGCACACTGGCCTGGTCGGTGAGCAGGTCCACCCCGTGGAACGTGCGTCCGATGTGCCAGTCCGAAGTGTGCAGGATCCTCATGTCCCGAGACCGTAGAGCACCGTGCCGACAACCTCGAACACCTCGCCCGCGTGGCGTCCGGCCGAATGGACTGTCGGTGGGCGCGTGCACCATGAGCCACATCGCCACATCGAGTCCCGGGTCACAGTCACCGCCCGCAAGCTCCACGACCTCGCCATGTTCGACGACGACCTCACCGAGGTCAGCGCCGTGGATCCGTGGCCGCGACGCACACATCTCGAGGATCTCTCGGGCTCCACCGGTCACGCCAACGGGGCTCTTCGACAAGTTGCCGCTACTGTCGTTGTGTGTCTGCAACCCAACGTGCTCGCTCTGGGGTGCCGCTCGACAGGCGGTCGATTGTCCCTACGGTTCCCGGTCTCCCCTGGTGGGGTGTCATTCTCCTGGCCGTCGGAGTCAGTTTTGTCGGATTCGCTGTCGATGCGGCTCGTGGCACCGAACTCACGGCGGCGTTCTCCACCTTCTACTTCCTCGGCTGTGTCCTCGCCGTGGCAGCTGCCGGCAACCGGGCGCTGTTCACCGCGATCGTCCAGCCGCCGCTGATCCTGTTCGTGGCGGTGCCGCTCGGGCAGAGCCTGATCGCGGAGGAGAACAGCACCGCACTGAAAGACCTGGCGATCAACGTCGCGTATCCGCTGGTCAACCGATTCCCGGTGATGCTTGCCGCCACCGTGGTGACGCTGTTGATCGGTGGGCTCCGCCTCTTCCTGCTGCAGCAGCGCAAGACCGGTCCCGCGCGGACTTCGGAGCGTCGACGTGCGCAGAAGGAGCCGCGGACGCCGCGCGCCGCCCGCCCACGGCGCACCGCCGAAGGGTCGGAGCCGTCCCCGCCGCCGCGTCGGGCGCGGGACAGGGACAGGGGCACCGCAAGGGACGCTGCACGGGAGCACCCCCGGTCGTCGCGACGGGCAGCCACCCCGCCGCCCCGCCGCTCGTCCTCGTCGGGCGGGCGCACGGCGCCCCCACCACCAATGGTCGACCGGGCAGCGCAGGCGCCCCGTTCGGTACCTCCGCGAACCACGCAGGCGCCGCGATCGGTTCCGCCGCGGACCATGCCGCGGCCCGACAACGACGTGCCTGCCCACCCCATTCCGCAGGTGCGCTACCGCGACCGGTACGAGCCGCCGTTCGAGTCGGAGCAGCCCCGCTAGAGCGGGGACGGCGCCGGTAGCGGGCCGATCAGGTCCGCGCGGCGCGAAGCTCGCGCGGCAGTGCGAACACCAGCGTCTCGTTGGCCGTGGTGACCGACTGGACGTCGTGGAATCCGTGCTCGTCGAGCAGGTCGATCACACCCCGCACCAGGATTTCCGGCACGGACGCGCCCGACGTGATCCCCACGGTCCGGACGCCGTCGAGCCAGGCCGGATCCACTTCGCGGGCGTAGTCGACCAGGTACGACGCCTTCGCGCCCGCACCCAGCGCGACCTCGACGAGGCGAACCGAGTTGGAGGAGTTGCGGGATCCGACGACGATCACGAGATCGCACTCGGGGGCCATCGCCTTGACCGCCACCTGACGGTTCTGGGTGGCGTAGCAGATGTCGTCGCTCGGCGGGTCCTGCAGACTCGGGAAACGCTCCCGCAGGCGCGCGACCGTCTGCATCGTCTCGTCGACGCTCAACGTGGTCTGCGACAACCAGATGACTTTCGATTCGTCGCGGACCGTCACGGCGTCGACGGAATCGGGGCCGTCCACGAGTTGCACGTGATCGGGGGCCTCACCGGCCGTGCCCTCCACTTCCTCGTGGCCCTCGTGGCCGATGAGGAGGATGTCGAAGTCGTCGCGGGCGAAACGCTTGGCTTCCTGGTGGACCTTCGTGACCAGCGGGCACGTGGCGTCGATGGTGCGCAGATTGCGTGCCGCGGCCGATTCGTGGACCGCGGGTGACACGCCGTGGGCGGAGAACACGAGCAGCGCACCCTCCGGAACCTCGTCGGTCTCGTCGACGAAGACCACACCCTGATCGCTGAGCGTCTCGACGACGTGCCGGTTGTGGACGATCTCCTTGCGCACGTAGATGGGGGCGCCGTGCTTCTCGAGCGCCTTCTCCACCGTCTCGACGGCGCGGTCCACGCCGGCGCAGTAGCCGCGGGGCTCTGCGAGCAGTACGCGCTTCCCGCCGTCGGCACGCGACGCTCCCGAATCTGCAGAACGTGTGATACCCACATTGAGTGGAACAGCCGAAGACATGGCTCCAGACTACGGGTCACCCCGGACGGACGACACTTTCGCGGGGCCTCGGCGGGGTAGTGTGCGCATCGTCGCACCGAAGTCCTCGACGCTGTGGGCACGTCGGCTACCCAAACGTGCCGTTGTCAGGCAGGCTGTGGGAATGATTCGTCCCCCGTTCGTGGCGCGTGTCGCCGCTGGAATCGCCGTGACGGCCGTCGAAGAGGCCAGGAAACTGCCGACCACCGCGGCGACCCTGCCCATGACCGCGGTCAGTCAGGTGCTGCAGACCACGATGCGCGTCCAGCAGTCCATGACGGCGCTGGCCATCAAGGGCGACCAGGCCTTCGCACTCATCAACTGGACCCACGACGACGAGCAGCCCGCGTGGGCCGTCTTCGACGAGGACACCGATCCGGCGCCCGGCGCCGACGGCGCCGCCGAGGAGCGGTCCGCCGGACCGGGCCGGTTCGCGCTGTACTCGCTGAGCCCGCAGGACGAGAGAACACCCGAGAAGATCTCGGCCCCGAAGGCAGCACCCGCCGCCACCAACGGCGCCTCCACCACGAAGACGGCGAGCAGGAAGCCCACCCCCGCCCGGCCCGCCGTCGCCGAACCCGAGATCGCCGTCGTCCTCGACTACGGCACGCTGACCCTCGCCCAGTTGCGGGCGCGTCTGCGCAACCTGTCGGTCGAGGACCTGACGACGCTGCTGGACTACGAGAACGCGACCCTGGCCCGCGCGCCGTTCCAGACCATGCTGACCAACCGCATCACCACCGCCAAGGCCAAGTGACCTCCGCACAGCCCCGCGCAGCCAGTACCG
This sequence comes from Rhodococcus sp. T7, assembly GCF_009872365.1. Taxonomy (NCBI): domain Bacteria; kingdom Bacillati; phylum Actinomycetota; class Actinomycetes; order Mycobacteriales; family Nocardiaceae; genus Rhodococcus; species Rhodococcus sp. T7. The sequence goes on along the minus strand of NZ_WXYH01000377.1, from coordinate 23,791 downwards.
GACCGAGTACCGCCGAGCAGCCGTGGCCGGTCCGCACCGTGTCGGCCAAGGTCGCACAGTGGATCGACCGGCTCGGGAGTGTCTGGGTGGAGGGACAGATCACCCAGATCAACGCGCGTCCGGGCACCCGGACGGCGTTTCTGGTGCTCCGCGATCCCTCCGTCGACATGTCGCTGTCGGTGACCTGCTCCCCGCAGTTGCTGCAGAGCTCCCCCGTCCCGCTCACCGAGGGCAGCCGGGTGGTGATGTTCGGCAAGTTGTCGTTCTACACCGGCCGCGGGTCGGTGTCGTTGCGGGTCACGGAGATCCGCGCGATCGGGATCGGCGAACTCCTGGCCAGGATCGAGCGGTTGCGTGCGCTACTGGCAGCCGAGGGCCTGTTCGACCCGCGGCTGAAGCGTCCGCTGCCGTTCCTGCCCGGCACCATCGGGTTGATCACCGGTCGTGCCAGCGCCGCCGAGCACGACGTCCTCAGCGTGGCGCAGCGCCGCTGGCCCGCCGTGCGCTTCGAGGTGCGCAACACTCCGGTGCAGGGCGCGACCGCCGTCCCGCAGATCCTCGACGCGCTGAAGAATTTGGACGCCGACCCGCACGTCGACGTTATCATCCTCGCGCGCGGCGGCGGCAGCGTGGAGGATCTGCTGCCGTTCTCGGACGAGACGCTGTGCCGGGCGATCGTCGCGTGCCGCACCCCGGTGGTCAGCGCCATCGGCCACGAACCGGACAGTCCGCTCAGCGACCACGTCGCCGACCTGCGGGCCGCGACACCGACGGACGCCGCCAAGCGGGTGGTGCCGGACGCCGTCGCCGAGCAGGCACTCGTCGGCGAACTGCGGTCGCGGAGCGCGGCCGCCCTGCGCAACTGGGTGCAGCGCGAGTCGCATCTGATCTCCCAGCTGCGCAGCAGGCCGGTCCTCGCGGACCCGTTGCGCGCACTCGACGACCGGTCGGGCGAGGTCGAGCGACTGCGGGAGGCCGGGCGACGCGACATCAGCCGGGCGATCGCCGCGGAGAGCACCACGATCGAACACCTGCGGGCGCGGCTGACGACCCTCGGTCCCGCCGCGACGCTGGCCCGCGGCTACTCCGTGGTCCAGCGGATCGTGCCCGACGGCGACCCGGAGGTACTGCGTTCGGTCGACGACGCCCCGCCGGGCACCCAGATTCGCGTTCGAGTCGCCGACGGCGCAATCCGCGCCGCGGTGATGGGAAAGGACAAGTAGGAACATGAGCAACCCCACCGGAAACGACGCCGACATCGCGGAGCTCGGGTACGAGGCGGCGCGCGACGAACTCGTCGACGTGGTCAAGGTGCTCGAACAGGGCGGCCTCGACCTCGACGCGTCACTCGCGCTGTGGGAGCGCGGTGAGGCGCTGGCCAAACGCTGCGAGGAGCACCTCGCGGGGGCCCGCAAGCGCGTGGAGACGGCCCTCGCCCATGCCGAGGACGAGGGCTGATCCTCGCCCCGTCGTCAGGCAGCGAGGATCGGGGCGTCGGCCGCCGCGGTGGTCAGCTGCTCGAACGCCTCGGGTGAAGCACTGCCCGTGACGAGCAGCCGGACGTCGCCGAAGTCGGACACCCAGATCGGTTCGACACCCTCCCCGCCGTACACGATCCAGCTGTGACCTGCGACGTCCTCGGTGCCCGTCGCCGTGCGCGGACCACCCGCGACGAACGGCACGAGCACCGTCTCGACGGCGTTGCTCTGCGTCAGCTGGATGTAGCGGCCGGCCTCGGTGATGAATCCGACGGTGCTCGAATCGCCGCCGCCGTCGCCGCTGACGATGCTGCGGCTGCCCGAGTTGGGCGTCCAGCCCTCCGGGGTCTCCGGCTTGCGCACCGGGAACGGCAGGTCCTGCGCGTCGTACTTCAGCGCCGCGTCCACGTCGAAGCTGGGAATCGGGCCGCTCGTGGGTCCGCCCGGACTGAACGTGCACTGGCTGGCGATACCCGCGATCAGCACACAGAACAGGACAAGGGGTACGAGCGACCACACCATGTCGCGGTTGTTGTGCAGGATGCGGGGTTTATCAGATGCCACGCCCACCAGTATCCAGGGTCGGTCCCGGAACAACGATTCTCGGTCCTGTGAATCGCGCCCCAGCAGCGCACGTCACACATCTTTCTGGGAGAATCAGCAGCGAGATCCACCCGACACTCGGCGGCCGACGGCCACCGACACAGCGTCGACGTACAACGTCGACCGTGACTGCACCAGGAGGCACTGCCCATGACGGCTAGCACCACTTCGAGTCGCCGCGAGGCCCCGGACCGAAATCTTGCTCTGGAATTGGTCCGAGTCACCGAGGCTGGTGCGATGGCTGCCGGTCGCTGGGTCGGCCGTGGCGACAAGGAGGGTGGCGACGGCGCCGCCGTCGACGCCATGCGCCAGCTCGTGAGCTCGGTTTCGATGCGCGGCGTCGTCGTCATCGGCGAGGGCGAGAAGGACGAAGCCCCGATGCTGTTCAACGGCGAAGAGGTCGGCAACGGCGACGGACCGGACTGCGACTTCGCCGTCGATCCGGTCGACGGAACCACGCTGATGGCAAAGGGCATGCCCAATGCGATCGCCGTCCTCGCGGTCGCCGAGCGCGGCGCGATGTTCGACCCGTCCGCCGTGTTCTACATGGAGAAGATCGCCGTCGGTCCCGACGCCGCCGATGTCATCGACATCACAGCGCCCGTCGCCGAGAACATCAGGCGGGTTGCGAAGGTCCGCAAGGCGTCGCCCTCCGACGTCACAGTCTGCATCCTGGACCGTCCTCGGCACGCCAGGCTCATCCAGGAGGTCCGGGACACCGGCGCCCGCATCCGCCTCATCTCCGACGGCGACGTCGCGGGTGCGATTGCCGCCGCGCGTCCGGAGTCGGGCACCGACATCCTGATCGGCACGGGTGGAACCCCGGAGGGCATCATCGCCGCCGCCGCCATGCGCTGTATGGGTGGTTCGTTGCAGGGCCGGCTGGCCCCGACCGACGACGCCGAGCGGCAGAAGGCCATCGACGCAGGCCACGATCTGGACCGCGTGCTGACCACCGAAGATCTCGTGTCCGGTGAGAACGTCTTCTTCTGCGCCACCGGCGTCACGGACGGCGACCTGCTCCGCGGTGTCCGCTACTACGGTGGCGGCGCCTCGACGCAGTCGATCGTGATGCGGTCGAAGTCGGGCACCGTCCGCATGATCGACGCGTACCACCGTCTGGAGAAGCTGCGCGAGTACTCGTCCGTGGACTTCACGGGCGAGGACGGCGCCGTCCCGCCGACGTTCTAGGCCCTTCGGGCTCGTGCGCCTTTCCGGTAGCTGCGGCAACCGGAAAGGCGCACGGGAGCACCCCCACGACGCGCTCGAAAGTGGCATGTTTGACGCATGACCGAGAGCAACGAGCAGCAGTACCGGATCGAACACGACACCATGGGCGAGGTGCGGGTGCCCGTGGATGCGCTGTGGCGCGCGCAAACTCAGCGCGCCGTCGAGAACTTCCCGATCAGCGGTCGAGGTCTCGAGCGCACCCAGATACGCGCGATGGGTCTGCTGAAGGCGGCCTGTGCGCAGGTCAACAAGGATCTCGGCCTCCTCGACGCCGAGAAGGCGGACGCCATCATCGCCGCGGCGGGTGAGATCGCCGAGGGCAAGCACGACGACCAGTTCCCCATCGACGTCTTCCAGACCGGTTCGGGCACGAGTTCCAACATGAACGCCAACGAGGTGATCGCGTCGATCGCCGCGGCGAACGGTGTGGTCGTTCACCCCAACGACGACGTCAACATGTCGCAGTCGTCCAACGACACCTTCCCCACCGCGACGCACGTCGCGGCCACCGAGTCTGCGGTGAAGGACCTGCTCCCCGCGCTCGACCACCTGCGCCTGGCCCTGCTCGACAAGTCCACCGAGTGGAAGACCGTCGTGAAGTCGGGCCGCACCCACCTCATGGACGCCGTGCCGGTGACCCTCGGTCAGGAGTTCGGCGGGTACGCCCGTCAGATGGAGGCGGGGATGGAGCGGGTGGTGGCCTGCCTTCCGCGGCTCGGTGAACTGCCCATCGGCGGCACCGCGGTCGGGACGGGACTCAACGCCCCCGACGGATTCGGCCCGAAGGTCGTCGCCGAACTGGTCAAGGCGACGGGGGTCGACGCCCTGACCCCGGCGAAGAACAGCTTCGAGGCGCAGGCGGCCCGTGACGGTCTGGTGGAGGCGTCCGGCGCGCTGCGCACGATCGCGGTGTCCCTGACCAAGATCGCCAACGACATCCGCTGGATGGGGTCGGGTCCGCTCACCGGTCTCGGCGAGATCCGTCTCCCCGACCTCCAGCCCGGCAGTTCGATCATGCCCGGCAAGGTCAATCCGGTGCTCCCGGAAGCCGCCACCCAGGTCGCCGCACAGGTGGTCGGTAACGACGCGGCGGTCGCCTGGGGCGGTGCGGCGGGCGCGTTCGAACTCAACGTGTACATCCCGATGATGGCGCGCAACCTACTCGAATCGCTGACGTTGCTGGCCAACGTGTCGCGACTGTTCGCCGACCGGTGCGTGGTCGGGCTCGTCGCGAACGTCGAACACCTCAAGACGCTCGCGGAGTCGTCGCCGTCCATCGTGACGCCGCTGAACTCCGCGATCGGGTACGAGGAGGCCGCGGCCGTCGCCAAGCAGGCGCTGAAGGAGAAGAAGACCATCCGCGAGACCGTCGTCGACCGCGGGCTGATCGGCGACAAGCTGACCGAGGAAGAACTCGACAAGCGTCTCGACGTGCTGGCGATGGCGAAGGTGAAGGACTGACCCTGCCGACGTGAGAGGGCCCGCACTCGGTTCGAGTGCGGGCCCTCTCGCGTCGAAGTCCTACAGCAGCGCGGACAGTTCGTCGCGGGCCTTCTCGCCCTCGGTGCCGAGGTCGGTGCGTCCGGCGATGTTCCACGAGCGGAGCAGCGGGGCGAACACCTTCTCCCCCTGCTGGGCGGGGTCGTAGATGCCGGCCTCCGCGAGCACCGCGGTGCTGTCGGTTCCGCCGGGCAGCGCCACGCTCGGCACGTCGAACGCGGCGATCCGCGAGGCGATGGCACGCATCGTCTGGTCGGGCACCAGCTCGAACGCGGCCTCGACGACGTTCCGGTAGAACAGCGACTGCAGTTCGTCGTCCGCGGCGAGCCGCTCGGCGATCACGGCCACCAGCGGGTCCTCACCGAGTGCGGCCGTGTTGTGGTGACGCACGGCGGCGGCCTTCTCCTCGAACGCGGAGTTCGCGAGCATCTCGATCAGATGCATCGGCGGCATCGCGTACCCGCGGACCATCTCGTCCATCCGGGCGCGCTCGAGGGCGACGGGATCGACGGCACGCGTCACCATCAGGTAGTTGCGGAGCACGATGGAGTGCCGGTTCTCCTCCGCGGTCCAGCGGCCGACCCAGCGCCACCACGGGCCCACCAGGGCCAGGTGCTTGGCGATCTCACGGTGGTATGCGGGCACGTTGTCGGCCACCAGCACGCCCACCGTCAGCGCGAGCGCCTCGACGTCGCTCAGGGTCGACTGATCTGCCGACCAATCCGTTCCACCCATGAACGCGAAGTTCTTGCCCTGGTCCCAGGGAACCAGATCGTGCGGCTGCCAGCCGTCCGCCTCGGCGATGTGGCGCGTGAGGTTTTCGTCCACCACCGGGGCCAGCTCACTGAGCAGCTGCGAGTCGTTTTTTTCAATCGGCATCCGCACACCGTAGCGTCCGCGCCCCGGAGCCGGGTCGACCACCGGTGGATTCGACGTGAACAACACCGGCGTTGTGACGAAAACAGCCAGGTCATGGGCTTGCAATCGCTAGGCTGACAGTTCACAGCTGCCCCGGGCCCGAGCAGAGGATCACCAATGCGCAGACTTCGGAACCTGACGATACTTCTCTCGGCGCTCGCCCTCGGCGGGTCACTCGTGGCCGGGTGCGGCTCCGACACGGACGACGCCGGGTCCGCCGACTCGTCCGGCGCGAACCCCACCTCGGAATCCTCCGGGCCGCCCAACCCGGCCGCCGTCGCGGGCGTCGACATTCCCGACGGCCAGATCGACGATGCCGTGGGCCGCCTCGACGACCTGGCGAACGAGTTGATGGAGAGCTCCGGACTGCCGGGCATGGCGGTCGCCGTCGTTCACGGCGGGCAGACGGTCTACGCGAAGGGATTCGGGGTGCGTGAGGTGGGCACCGATCAGAAGGTGGACGCCGACACCGTGTTCCAGCTGGCGTCGATGTCGAAACCGGTGGGGTCGACGGTCGTGGCCCGTCAGGTCGATGCCGGCGTCATCGGCTGGGACACCCCCGTGGTGTCCAAGCTCCCCGGTTTCGCCCTCGCCGACCCGTGGGTCACCGAGCACGTCACGGTGGGCGATCTGTACTCGCACCGGTCGGGACTGCCCGATCATGCCGGCGACCACCTCGAGGACCTGGGGTACAACCAGCAGCAGGTGCTCGACAAACTCCGGCTCGACCCGCTGAACCCGTTCCGGATCACATACGAGTACACCAACTTCGGCCTCACCGCGGCGGCCGAGGCCGTCGCGGCGGCATCGGGGACGGATTGGGCGACGATCTCCGAGCAGGCGATCTACGGTCCGCTGGGGATGTCCTCCACGAGTTCGCGGTTCGCCGACTACGAGGCCCGCAGCGACCGCGCCGTCGCGCACCAACTCGTCGACGGCAAGTACGTCGCCGACGCGGTACGCAACCCCGACGCGCAGTCACCCGCAGGCGGGGTGAGCTCGTCCGTCAACGACATGGGCAAATGGCTGGCAATGCTGCTGGCCGACGGAACGTTCGAGGGCAAGGAGATCGTCTCCCCCGAAGCGCTGCAACCGGCCGTCAGTCCTCAGATCGTGTCCAGCCCACCGCGTTCGATGGACAGCCGCCCGGGATCGTACGGCTACGGGTTCAACGTCTCGACCACCCCGGCCGGCCGGGTCTCCCTCAGCCACTCCGGCGGATTCCAGCTCGGGGTGGCGACGAACTTCGTCGCGATACCGTCCGCCGACGTCGCGATCGTCGCCCTGACCAACGGGTCGCCCGTCGGAATTCCCGAAACTCTGACCGCCGAGTTCGCCGACCTCGTCCAGTTCGGGGAGATCCGCGAGGACTGGAGATCGCTGTACCGGCAGGCCATCTCGCCGATGTCCGACCCCGAGGGCAGCCTCGTCGGCCAGACGGCCCCCGCGAACGCGGCACCACCGCAGCCGCTGCCGACCTACGCGGGCACGTACAACAACGCGTACTGGGGCCCCGCCGTCGTCACCGAGAGCAACGGCGCGCTGACGCTCGGGCTCGGGCCCGCCGGGCAGACGTACCCCCTGACACACTGGGACGGCGACACCTTCACTTTCACGCTCAGCGGGGAGAACGCTCCGCCTGGGACCATTTCCAAGGCCACGTTCGCCGGCAACGACGTCACACTCGAGTACTACGACACGGAAGGCAACGGGACATTCGTCCGCTGAGCCGACACAATCGGGAGAAGATCATGAACACCAACTCGCATGCACCGACGGGAACCGATCGCACGGAGACGGCGAACGTCCAGGTGGTCCGGGCCTTCCTGGACGCCCTCGTCGCCGGCGACCCGGACGCCGCGCAACAGTATCTCCACGAGGACATCGTGTGGCACAACGTGTCGCTGCCGAAGATCCGCGGAATCGGCGCCGTCATGCGGATCTTCCGCGGAATGAGCCGTCCCGGTTTCGGATTCGACGTGCGCCTGCACCATATCGCCGACGACGGAACAGCCGTGCTGACCGAACGCACCGACGTCCTGATCTACAAGCGGCTGCGCAGCGAATTCTGGGTGTGCGGCACGTTCGAGATGCGGGACGGCAAGATCGCCGTCTGGCGCGACTACTTCAGCAACCGGGATGTCTTGTGGGGCACCCTCAAAGGCATCGTGCGCGCGTTCTGACGTGTCCGCCCGATGTCACCTCGGTTGATTCGGACCGAGGTGACATCGGGCGGATCACACTGCGGGGCAGGCGCCTACGGCGTCGGCCCGAACTCCTCCAGCATCTCCGTCACCAGCGCCGCGATCGGCGAACGCTCACTGCGCGTCAACGTGATGTGCGCGAACAGCGGATGCCCCTTGAGCTTTTCGATCACCGCGGCCACACCGTCGTGACGTCCGACCCTCAGATTGTCACGCTGCGCGACGTCGTGAGTGAGGATCACCCGGGACCCGGTGCCCAGCCGGGACAGCACCGTGAGCAGCACGTTGCGTTCCAGCGACTGCGCCTCGTCCACGATCACGAACGAATCGTGCAGTGACCGCCCGCGAATATGCGTGAGCGGCAGCACTTCCAGCATGCCGCGGCTGATCACCTCGTCCATCACCTCGGTGCTGGCCAGTCCGTCGAGAGTGTCGAAGACCGCCTGGGCCCACGGACCCATCTTCTCGCTCTCGCTGCCCGGCAGATAGCCGAGCTCCTGGCCGCCCACCGCGTAGAGCGGCCGGAAGACAACGACTTTCCGCTGAGTACGACGCTCCAGCACCGCCTCCAGTCCCGCCGTCAACGCCAGCGCCGACTTGCCGGTGCCCGCCTTGCCGCCCAGCGACACGATGCCCACACTGTCGTCCAGCAGGATGTCGAGGGCGATCCGCTGCTCGGCCGAACGACCGTGCAGGCCGAACGCCTCCCGCTCCCCCCGCACCAGCTGCACCCGCTTGTCGGCGTTAACCCGGCCCAGCGCACTCGACGAACCACCCAGCAGCCGAATACCCGTGTGGCACGGAAGCTCCCGAGCCTCCTCCAGGTCGACGACGCCTTCGGAGAACAGTTCGTCGATCGACGAGGACGCCACATCCAACTCGGTCATACCCGTCCAACCCGACGGAACGACGTCGTGGGCGTGGTACTCGTCGGCGGGAAGACCCACCGCACCGGCCTTCACCCGCAGCGGGATGTCCTTGCTGACCAGGACGACGTCACCGCCCTCGGCCTCGAGGTTCAACGCGCAGGCCAGGATCCTCGAATCGTTGCTGTCCGTGCGGAATCCGACCGGCAGAAGCGACGGATCGGTGTGATTCAGCTCGACCTGCAGGGTGCCGCCGTCCGTGCCGATCGGCACGGGCTGGTCGAGTCGACCGTACTCGAGACGAAGGTCGTCGAGCATACGCAGCGATTCTCTTGCGAACCATCCCAACTCGTGGTGATGCCGCTTCCCTTCGAGCTCGCTGATCACGACGAGGGGAAGCACCACGCGGTGCTCGGCGAACCTGGTGACGGCCCAGGGGTCGGACAGCAGTACGGAGGTATCGAGTACGAACGTACGAAGTGCAGAATCCGAAGATTTCCTGGGGGCGACGGACGACTGTCCGGCGCGGGCTGAGACGGAGCGTGAAGCAGTCACGTTGGCTCCTAGGTCTGCGCGGCACCCACGCAAACTCGGTTCGCTGGACCGGTCCGTCCCTGGTGTGTCACCACACGAGGGCCGGGCGCCGGCCCCCTCGCACTGAGTGTGTCAGCCACGATCAGGACCTCCCGTACAAGCAACTTCCCCGCTGCCTGTTACCCCCGACGGTACTGCCAAACACGCCGATCGGCTGACCGAGCGGCGGGCGTGTCGGTGAACAACTGGTTACACGGAGAAGGCGCTTCGCGCCCGTGCGCCTTTCTGGTTGCTCCAGCTACCAAAAAGGCGCACGAGCGGCGGAGCCGCCTAAATCAGGCGCCAGTCCTCGAGACCCTCGTACAGCGGGAAGTCGGCGGCGAGCTTCGACACGCGAGCCTTCAGCGTCTCGACGTCGGACGCACCGGCGAGCGCGGTGCCGATGATGTCGGCAACCTCGGTGAACTGCTCGTCGCCGAATCCGCGCGACGCGAGCGCGGCCGTGCCGATCCGGAGGCCGGACGTGACCATCGGCGGGCGCGGATCGAACGGCACGGCGTTGCGGTTGACGGTGATGCCGACCTCGTGGAGGAGGTCCTCACCCTGCTGGCCGTCGAGCTGCGAGTTGCGCAGGTCGACGAGTACGAGGTGCACGTCGGTGCCGCCGGTGAGGACGCTGACGCCCTTGTCCACGACATCCGAGCCGGTCAGGCGCTCGGCGAGGATCTTCGCACCGGTGAGGGTGCGCTGCTGACGGTCCTTGAACTCCTCGGTACCTGCGATCTTCAGGGAGACGGCCTTCGCTGCGATGGCGTGCATCAGCGGCCCGCCCTGCTGGCCGGGGAACACGGCGGAGTTGAGCTTCTTCGCCCACTCCTGCTTGGCGAGGATCAGACCGGAGCGGGGTCCGCCGAGCGTCTTGTGGACGGTGCTGGACACGACGTCGGCGTAGGGCACGGGCGACGGGTGCAGCCCGGCCGCGACCAGGCCCGCGAAGTGCGCCATGTCGACCCACAGGTACGCGCCGACCTCGTCGGCGATGGACCGGAACGCGGCGAAGTCCTCGTGCCGCGGGTACGCGGACCAGCCGGCGACGATGACCTTCGGCTGCGCGGCGACGGCGATCTTGCGGACCTCGTCCATGTCGATGCGGTGGTCTTCCTTGCTGACCCCGTACGACTCGACGTCGTAGAGCTTGCCAGAGAAGTTCAGCTTCATGCCGTGTGTGAGGTGGCCGCCGTGCGCCAGGTCGAGGCCGAGGAGCTTCTCACCCGGGTTCATCAGGGCCATCAGGACCGCTGCGTTGGCCTGTGCGCCGGAGTGCGGCTGGACGTTCGCGAAGTCGGCGCCGAACAGTTCCTTCGCCCGGGTGCGGGCGAGGTCCTCGACTATGTCGACGTGCTCGCAGCCGCCGTAGTAGCGGCGACCCGGGTACCCTTCGGCGTACTTGTTGGTGAGGACGCTGCCCTGAGCCTGGAGGACGGCGCGGGGAACGAAGTTCTCCGAGGCGATCATCTCCAGCGTGTCGCGCTGACGGGCCAGCTCACCTGCCATGGCCTGGGCGACTTCGGGGTCGAGTTCGGCGAGGGGGGCCGTGTTGACGTCGGTACCGGGCACAGCGGTCATCGAGGAATCTCCAAGCTGGATGCGGAAGCGAATGCTCCCAGTCTACGAACTACCCGTGAGGACTTCCTAACCGCCCGCGGTGAGGTACCCCTCACCGGCACGCAGGACGCTGGGAACGAGCGGCTCGTCGAGCAGTCGGCGGAACCGTTCCGACCGCTCGGCGCCGACCGGCACCTCCGCCAGCCAGCCCCCGAGCAGCCGGTACCCCTCCACGTAGGTGCTGGTATACGCCCGCCACAGCGGCGAGGACAGGAAGCGCAGCGACTGCCGGGCCCGCTCCGGGGTCGACAGGCTCCACCGCTGCAGGAACGCCGCGACGTCGTCGTGGCTGCGGCCCTCGTCGTGCAGCATCATCGCCGCGTCCTGCCGGACCCCGAGCAACTGTCCGGACGCACCGGACAGGCGTTGCGCCTGCTCACCGTCGAATCGCAGACCGAGGTCGGCGTAGATTTCCTGCGCCCACAGCCCCCAGTCGGACCCGACGATCGCTTCGAGCGCGAGGTCCGCGAGGCCCTCGGCCATCAGGCACTGCGGGGTGTTGACGACGAACAGCGTCTGCTCGAGTTGGCCCGCGCCGACGAGTCCGGCTTCCTTCCGGCAGTGCTCGGTGTGGTGACCGGGGTACGACTCGTGCGCGATCAGCCGCGGCAGGTTCGCCATGTGCTGCTCGAGGTCGGAGTTGATCGCGACCTTCGAGCGGTAGTCGCCGAGGTAGTAGTTGAACCCGGACCACGGCTTGTCGCCCACCACCTCGTACTCCACCACCTCGGAGTCGGGCAGCGCGTAGTGCTGCCGCACCAGGTCGCGCAGGGCGCTGGAGAAGGCGTCGACGCATTCCTGCAACCGGTCGGCGGGAATCGCGTCCTTCGCGCGGTGGACCCGGATGCGTTCGGCCAGCGGCCCCGGTCCGGGCAGCACGGCGTCCATCTTCCGGTGCGCCTCCCGGTACTGCTCCTCGTCACCGCGTTCGATGCGGACGTCGAAGTACGCCTCGACCTCGTCGACGAAGCCGACGTCGTCACCCGCGAATTTGCGCCCCGAGCATTCGAGGGCGCGCAGGTGGACGTCGACGAACCGGGTCCGTTCCTCGGACAGTCCCGCCGACGGCAACTCCGCGCGGAGGTTCGCCGCCGTGCGGGCGAGATCCCGGGGATCGGGCTTCGGTGCGTTCTCCACCTGCCTGCGCAGCGCGGGATCGCCGGTGTACGCGTCGACGAATCCCTCCTCCAGCCGGTCGAAACCCAGCCCGAGCAGCAAGTATTCGCGAATGAACGAATCGGATTCCATGCCGTCCGACCTTAGTCGCAGACGCGTCTGCCTGACCCGCCGACAGCGCAGCCTGTGGCACCAAGCACAATCCGACTATGCAACCGCTACTCGCCAGCGCAACGACGACGGCAGAGATTCTGGGCACGGACCGCTCACTCCCCCGTGTACCCGAGTGTGAGCGGAACTGATGGCGCGGACGAGCGAGTCCAGTCCGTACGTCGAATTCGACCGGAAGCAGTGGCGCACACTGCGTAAGTCGACGCCGCTCGTCCTCACCGAGGAAGAGCTGTACGGACTGCGTGGCCTCGGCGAGCAGATCGACCTCGAAGAGGTCGCGGAGGTCTACCTGCCGCTGTCGCGTCTCATCCACCTGCAGGTCGCGGCCCGGCAGCGACTGTTCGCCGCGACCGCGACCTTCCTCGGCGAAAAGCATCCCGACCAGCAGGTGCCGTTCGTGATCGGCGTGGCAGGCAGCGTGGCGGTCGGCAAGTCCACCACGGCGCGTGTCCTCCAGGCGCTCCTCGCGCGCTGGGAGCACCATCCCCGTGTCGACCTGGTGACGACGGACGGCTTCCTGTACCCGACGGCCGAGTTGAACCGCCGCGGGATCATGCACCGCAAGGGCTTTCCCGAGAGTTACGACCGCCGCAAGCTGCTGCGCTTCGTCACCGAGGTGAAGTCGGGGGCCGAAGAAGTGGCCGCGCCGGTCTATTCGCACATCTCGTACGACATCATCCCCGGTCAGTACCACCTGATCCGGCAGCCGGACATCCTCATCATCGAGGGTCTCAACGTGCTGCAGACCGGTCCGCGGCTGATGGTGTCGGACCTGTTCGACTTCTCGATCTACGTCGACGCCCGGATCGAGGACATCGAGAACTGGTACATCCAGCGCTTTCTCGCGCTGCGGAAGACGTCGTTCTCCGACCCCGACGCGCATTTCCACCACTACGCCGGACTGTCCGACCGGGACGCGACGTCTGCCGCGCAGGAGATCTGGCACAACATCAACCGGCCGAATCTGGTGGAGAACATCCTGCCGACGCGGCCGCGCGCGACGCTCGTGCTGCGCAAGGATGCCAATCATTCGATCAATCGGCTGCGTCTGCGCAAGCTGTAGGTGAGTGGCGAAGTGTCCTCCGGCACGCTTCGCCGCTCACCTACACGCCGAAGCGGCGGTGCCGGGCGGCGTAGTCACGCAGCGCCCGGAGGAAGTCGACGCGGCGGAACTCCGGCCAGTACGCCTCCGTGAACCAGATCTCGGAGTACGCGCTCTGCCACAGCAGGAACCCCGACAGCCGCTGTTCCCCCGACGTGCGGATCACGAGGTCGGGGTCGGGCTGGCCGGACGTGTAGAGATGGCCGTCGATGCCGTCGATGGTGATCGATTTCACGAGTTCGTCACCCGCCAACCCGGCGAGGAGTTTCTCGCTGAGCAGCGACTGCACGGCGTCGGCGATCTCCTGGCGCCCGCCGTAGCCGATCGCGACGTTGACGTGGGTGCCGGTGCGACCCTCGGTTCCGGCGGCCGCGTCCCGCAGGCGGCGGGACTGTTCGGCGGGCAGGAGGTCGAGGGCGCCGACGATCTTGACGCTCCAGTTCTTGTCCGGTCCGGAGATCTCCTCGACGACGTCGGTGATGATCTCGAGCAGGGTGTCGAGTTCCTCGGGGTCGCGGCGCAGGTTCTCGGTGGACAGCAGGTAGATGGTGGCCATCTCGATGCCCGCGGCGTCGCACCAGCCGAGCATCTCGGAGATCTTGAGGGCGCCCATGCGGTGGCCGTGGCTGACGTCCTCGAAGCCGTTCTCCCGGGCCCACCGCCGGTTGCCGTCGCACATCACGGCTATGTGCCGGGGGTGCTGTAGACCGTCGAGCCGCTTCAGTAGCCGACGCTCGTAGATGCTGTACAGCAGTCCTCGCGCACTCACCTGGAGATCACCATGACAGGCAAGACTACGCCGCGGCCGTAGGTGATCCGCGACGGCCGTCACACAGCGCACGACTTCCTGCTACCGACGGGTACGCTCTCACCACAAGCTAACCTACGGTTGCGTAGGTTAGCGCCACGCACAGCGAGAAGAGGTGTTCAGTGACCGCTTTCGGCCTCGACGAACTACCCGTCAAGCCCCGACTGCGAGGGTGGATCCACCTGTGGGCGTTCGGCGTCTCCGTGATCGCCGGCCTCGTCCTCGTCACGCTGTCGGGCACGCAGGTGTCCGGGGAAGCAGCGCTCGCCACCGCCGTCTACAGCCTCACGGTGTGCGGCGTGTTCGGGGTCAGCGCCACCTACCACCGCATCCACTGGAACACCGTCGCCGCCCGTACGTGGATGAAGCGGGCGGACCATTCGATGATCTTCCTGTTCATCGCTGGCAGCTACACGCCGTTCGCGGTGCTGGGTCTGCCGCCCGACACGGGCCGGACGCTGCTGATCGTCGTGTGGGCGGGGGCGCTCGCCGGGGTCGCGCTGAAGATGCTGTGGCCGACGGCGCCGCGCTGGGTCGGGGTACCGCTGTACCTGCTGCTCGGCTGGGCCATCGTCCCGGTGGCACCCGAACTGACGCACGAGGTGGGCGTCCTCCCGATGCTGCTGCTGCTGATCGGCGGCATCCTGTACTCGGTCGGGGCGATCCTCTACGCCACCAAGTGGCCCAACCCGTGGCCCACCACGTTCGGGCATCACGAGTTCTTCCACGCCGCCACCGTCATCGCGGCGCTGTGCCACTACATCGCCGTGTGGCTGGTGGTGTTCCGGTAGTCCGGACTACCGGCTCAACGCGGCGGCGAGATCCTCGGCCGTCGACACCGGGCGGTCGCACACGAACCCGCGGCACACGTACGCCGCCGACAGACCGCCGACCAGCGGCCGGTCGGCGAGCAGCGGGGACGAGTCCGGTTCGCCGCCGACCACGACGGCACCACCGGGAGCGAGCCTGCGCGCCTCCCGCAGCAGCGCGGAATCGCCGTCGGTGGCCACCGCCACCTGGATCGGGCCGCGCACCGAGGCCTCGGCCACCGCGAGCCAGTGCCCGGCCGATCGCGGTGCGCGCTCCAGCAACAGCGCCACCCGGTCGAGCGATGCGGCGGCCGCGGTCGCGTACCGGCCCGAGGCGTCCGCATCGGCCACCGCGGCCGCGGTGAGCAGCGCCTCGGCCAGGCACGACGCCCCGGACGGCGTCGCACCGTCGACCGGGTCGCGGGGACGGGTCACGAGGGTTTCGGCGTCGTCGGCGGTGTCGAACCAGCTGCCCGGCCGCTCGTCGTCGGCGAAATGGATCAGTGCGCGGTCGAGCAGCGACTGCGCGTGCGACAGCCATTCGGTGCCGCCGGTCGCCTGATACAACGCGAGCAGCCCCGTCGCCAGGCAGGCGTAGTCCTCGAGCACCCCGGCCGGCTCGCCCACCGACGCTCCCAGGGACGCCCGCCGCAGCCGGCCGTCCACGACGTGCAGGTCCAGCACCGCACGCGCGCACGCGGCGGCAGCGTCCACCCATTCCGGTCTGCCGAGTCCGGCGCCTGCCTCGGCCAGTGCGGTGATCGCGAGGCCGTTCCAGGCGGTGACCACCTTGTCGTCGCGGCCCGGCTGCGGCCGCGTCGCACGCCGGGCGAGCAGGGTGTCCCGGATCCGGCGCCAACGATCCCAGTCGTCGGGGTCACGCGGGAGTTGCAGGACCGACGCGCCCGCCTCGAACGTCCCGTCCGCGGTCACCGCGAACACCCGGGCCGCCCACTCGCCGTCGTCCGGTCCGAGGACATCGACGAGTTGCTCCGGGGTCCACACGTACGTGAGTCCCTCGACGCCCTCGGTGTCGGCGTCGAGGGCGGACGCGAACGACCCGTTTTCCGTGCGCAGATCGCGCAGCAGGAATTCGACGGTCTCCTCGGTGACGCGGACGGCCAGGTCCGAGCCCGTCCGACGGCCCAGGTGTGCGTAGGCGCGCAGCAGCTGGGCGTTGTCGTAGAGCATCTTCTCGAAATGCGGCACCACCCACGCGGCGTCGACCGAATAGCGGGCGAAGCCGCCGCCGAGCTGGTCGTAGATTCCGCCGCGCGCCATCGCCGAGGCCGTTCGCGTCACGACGCCGAGCACGTCGGCGTCGCCGGACCGCTCGTACGTGCGCAGCAGGCCTTCCATCAGCGCGGACGGCGGGAACTTGGGGGCTCCCCCGAACCCGCCGCGTTCGGCGTCCTCGTCCCGCAGCACGGTCCCGGCGGCCGCATCCAGCAGGGCCGCGGTCACCCGGACGTCACCTTCGGGAACGCCCCCGGCCCCGCGCCGCAGTTCCGCGACCACCGACGCGGCCGCCTCGTCGACGTCGCCGCGGCGGTCCCGCCACGTGTCGGCGATGGCTCCCAGCAGCTGGGTGAACGACGGCATCCCGCCGCGCGGCTCGGCCGGGTAATAGGTGCCGCAGTAGAACGGGGCCCCGTCCGGGGTGAGGAAACACGTCATCGGCCAGCCGCCCTGGCCGGTCATCGCGACCGTGGCGTTCATGTACACGGCGTCGAGGTCGGGACGCTCCTCGCGGTCGACCTTGACGCACACGAAATGCTCGTTCATCAGCGACGCCACCGCCTCGTCCTCGAAGGACTCGTGGGCCATCACGTGGCACCAGTGACACGCCGAGTATCCGATCGACAGCAGGATCGGGACGTCCCGTTCCCGCGCCCACTCGGTCGCCTCGGGACCCCACTGCTGCCAGTGCACCGGGTTGTCGGCGTGCTGTCGCAGATAGGGGCTGGTGGACCCACCGAGCGTGTTGCGTTCGCGTGGGTCCATGTCCAGCTCCTGTTCGACTACTTCTGCAGGTTCGGCGGGGTGTCCGTGGGCTTCGGCGGTTCGGTCTTGCCCGCGCCGCCGTGGATCGCGCCGCGGTCGGTGCCCTCGTCCACTTCCTGGTCCGGTTCGGGGTGTTCCGGCTCGAACGTCTCGGGCAGGTTCTTGAGCTTCTTGTTCATCGACCGCACCAGCAACACCACGCCCGCGAGCAGCGCGAGAATGACGACGAGGCCGATGGGCGACGCCTTGCCGAACTCGGGACCGGACGGGGTACTCGGCGTCTGCGCGAGGATGTCCGCCGCGCCGGCCACGATGTTCACCGTCAACGCATTCACTGCTGTCCGTCCTCGTGGATGCCTGCGAACAGATCGCTCTCCGGGATGGAGGTGGTGACCCGCGTCTTGGCGAGCTCGAATTCCTCGGTCGGCCAGATCTTCTGCTGGATCTCGAGCGGAACCGCGAAGAACGAGCCGTTCGGGTCGATCTGCGTCGCGTGGGCCCGCAACGCGTCGTCACGCTGCGGGAAATAGTCGCCACACGTGATCTGGGTGGTGACACGGGCCATCAGATCACCCTGCTCGGTCTTCCACTTCTTGAGCCACTCGGCCATCGGGAATTCTTCGCCGCGGCGGTCGTATTCCTCCTGGAACTGCAGGAGACGCTTCCGGATGAAGCCGTGCGAGTAGTAGACCTTCTGCACCTTCCACGGCTCTCCGGCGTCAGGGAACTGCTCGGGGTCGGCGGCGGCCTCGTAGGCGGCCATCGACACCTCATGGCAGCGGATGTGATCGGGGTGCGGGTACCCGCCGTTCTCGTCGTACGTGGTCATGACGTGCGGACGGAACTCGCGGATGACGCGCACCAGCGCCTCGGTCGACTCCTCGAGCGGAACGAGCGCGAAGCAGCCCTCCGGCAGCGGCGGCTTCGGGTCGCCCTCCGGCAGTCCGGAGTCCACGAATCCCAGCCACTGGTGCTGGACTCCGAGGATGCGGGCGGCCTCGGCCATCTCCTCGATGCGCACCTCGTGGATGCGGTCCCTCACCCCGGGCACGTCCATCGCGGGGTTGAGGATGTCGCCACGTTCACCACCGGTCAACGTCACGACCTTCACTTCGTTGCCCTCTGCGGCGTAACGGGCCGTTGTCGCCGCACCCTTGCTCGACTCGTCGTCGGGATGCGCATGGACGGCCATGAGCCGGAATCCGCTCACGTATTCGTTCACCTCAACTTCGCCAGTAGCCGTTGCCGGCTTGTCCGTGTCGCGCGCTCTCGCCTCCGCCATCGCTGACGGCGCACCGACGCACGTCCTCTATAGTTCCACCCGAGAGTTCCGCTTGCAGCCGTGCCCCCGCTCGAGTGCTGTGAGTTACGTGGAACCGGAGCGGTACGAGAGTTGAGAGATGACGAGAACGCTTCCCCCGGGCCGATACACAGCCGCGGCAAAGCCTGCGCGCCCGAAGCGCTGGCTCGTGTGGGCGCTCTCCGCGGCGGTCGTCGTCGTCGGCGTGATCGTGGCGTTCGTCGCATACGAGAAGTTCGCCGTCTCCGAGATCGACAGTGAAGCCACGTCGTTCGATCTGGTGAGTGGGTCGCAGCTCGACATCACGTTCACCGTCACCCGGGAGGATCCGTCGCGGGCCGCGGTGTGCATCGTCCGCTCCCGCTCCAAGGACGGTTCCGAGACCGGCAGGCGCGAGGTCTACATCGCCGGCGGCGACAGCCAGACGGTGAAAGTCACCGCTCCCGTCTACACGTCGCGACCCCCTGCGATGGGCGACATTTACGGCTGCAGCCTGGACGTTCCGGCCTATCTGACCGGCGGCTGACACCCGCGCAGCCGAGCGACCGTTCGGATTATTCGGGGTTTGCGCTCCCCGATCGTGCTAGAATCGCCTGGTACACGGTTCCGTTTGGAACCGTGTATTGCTGCATTGGCGGCAAGGCGGAAGACGAACGGCCACGGCCGTCGAATCCGCCGAGCCGTTGATCACTGCTGTTGCAGTGGTCTGTCGAGGGAGCCCGGCGGCTCCAACTACGAGGGAGTGATCGAGATGACCGAGACCCAGGTGACCTGGCTGACCCAGGAGTCACATGACAGGCTCAAGAGCGAACTCGACCAGCTCATTGCCAATCGTCCGGTCATCGCCGCCGAGATCAACGAGCGTCGCGAAGAGGGCGATCTGAAGGAGAACGGCGGCTACCACGCGGCCCGCGAAGAGCAGGGTCAGCAGGAAGCCCGCATCCGTCAGCTCCAGGAACTGCTGAACAGCGCGAAGGTCGGCGAGGCCCCCACCCAGTCCGGTGTCGCACTGCCCGGTTCCGTGGTGAAGGTCTACTACGACGGCGACGAGAAGGACACCGAGACGTTCCTGATCGCGACCCGCGAAGAGGGTGCACGCGACAACAAACTCGAGGTGTACTCGCCCAACTCCCCGCTGGGTGGCGCGCTGCTCGAGGCGAAGGTCGGCGAGACCCGCGAATACACGCTGCCCAACGGCAGCAGCATGAAGGTGACGCTCGTCAGCGCGGAGCCGTACCACAGCTGATCTCGGATCAACCGCCGAAAACTCCGGTCCGGGCCCAGTGCCCGGGCCGGAGTTTTCTGCATCGAGCCCGGTGGATGTGATCAGAAGACCCGCCGGGCCTTCATGTCGGCGAACACGGGACCGATGCGCACCACGTCGCCCGTCGTCGGGGCGTGCAGCATCTGGCCGTTTCCGACGTAGATCGCCACGTGACCCGGCCCACCCGACTGCCAGTTGCCGAACAGCAGGTCTCCGGGCCGGGCCTCCGACAGCGGCACCTCCACACCGACGTTCCACTGCGTTTCCGACGTGCGGGGCAGTTTGACGCCGGTGGCGGCGTACACGGCGAACGAGGTCAGCCCCGAGCAGTCGAACCCGCCGCCGGACGGACCGTTGATGTTGCCGCCGCCCCACACGTACGGCAGGCCGATGAACCGCATGGCCGCCTCCACGACGCGGCTCGTGTCACCGGCGGCCGCACCGTAGAAGAACGGCGACAGCATCCGCGAGAACGAATCCTCGAGGGATCGGATGCGTGCGACGTACGGCTGCGTTTCGTGCTCGTAGTCGAACTTGCCGGCGGGCATGCCCCCGGCGGTCCGGACCGCACCCCCACCGGCGTTGTAGGCGGCGATCGTGAGATCGAGGGTGTCGCCCTTGACCACACCCTCCTTCTTCCACCCGTCGATCTGCCCGAACAGGTCGCACAGCATCTGACCGGACGCCATCATCGGGTCGGCGACGCCGTTGATGTCGACCTTGCCGTCGCCGTCCGCGTCCTTGCCGTACTTGGCCCAGGTGTCGGGCATGAACTGGCCGGGGCCGCGGGCACCCGCGCGGGACACCGGTGACGTCGCGCCGTAGCGGAACCCGTTCTCGACCGAGTACAGGGCCGCCAGTGTCGGCGGCTTGATGCCCTCGCACAGCGATCCGGCCTTGCGGATCCACGGCGCGAAGACGGCGATGGCGCCGACGGGCGCGAGCGAGACACCGGGAAACCCGGCGGGGACGGACGGGATCAGCGATCCGAGTCCGCTGATGAGCGCCGGTACGCCCGGCAGAGCGGCGAGGCCCCCGATCGCGGTTCCGACGTCGGGGGCACTCATCACGGGCGGCTGGTCGAGCGGGGTGTCCGGCAGGGCCAGCGGCGGAACCGGGGCAGGCGGCGGCGCCGCCTCGACGGCGGGCGGCGGCGGAATGTAGGGGTCGGTTGCCTGCTTCACGACATCCGAGGCCTGCGCCACCATCTGCTCGGCCTGCGCACGGGCCGGATCCGGGAGGGTTGATATTGCGTCGTTTACCTGTTTCTGAACGTCGGGTGAGGCCTGCTCGACCACCTGAATTGCTTCTGCTGCCTGATCTTTCACCGGCTGCGGTATGTCCGCTCCCTGAACGATGGCCCCCGCTGCGGTGGTGATCGCCACGATGATCGCCGCTGCATCAACTGACATACGTGCGCTCCTCCTCCTCGGTGCACCTAACCGAGTGAGTTCACGTTACGACGGGGCACAGCAGATGCGAGGCGATTCTGCGGGATTGATCCGTTTCCTACCGTGACCTGCGGGAGAGCGGCACCCGGCGAATCCCGCCGCCCTGATCACCCACTCGCCGGCACGAAACGTTCGCTGAGGATCTCGACCAGGTAGGCCGGATCCGTGGTTTCGTCGTCCAGCGCCGCGAGCAGCGACGCGCGGTGAGCCTGCGAGATCGGTTCGATTCCGCCGAAGATCTGCCACGTGTCCCCCGCCGGGACGACGCGGGCACAGATCAGATTCCCGGCGTGCAGTTGGTGACTTGCGGTGACTTCCCGGATGTCGCGGCGGTCGCCGGTGCGCAGGTCCCGCAGTGTCAGACCCTCGCCCGCCCGGACCTCCTCCACCTCGTGCAGCGACCGTTCGACTTCCTGCCACTGCCGCGCGAGTGCGAACTCGTCCGGGGGCAGCAGATCTCCGCGGCATTCGACGAAGTCGGCGAACGCACCGCCCTCGAAGAGAGCGATGTCTGCGACCAGCGGATCCTCCAATGCCTGGTACAACGCTGCGTCGCCCGCCCAGTTCTCGGAACGGATCTCGGCGTACTCGACGATCTGATCGCGCCAGCCGAGTTCCTGCGCGTGCAACTTCGCCTTCTGGTACAGCCATCCGGCCCGCTCGGACAACGCATGATCACCCTTGCCGAGGTGGCACGTCTTGTACTTCCGTCCCGACCCGCACCAGCAGGGATGATTGCGGCCCAGCCCGGGCCGCGGCGTCGGCTGAAAGTATTCGAGCACCGCGTGCAGCGGCTCCGCGTCCCCGCCGGCCATCCGGTTCAGCAACGACAGCCCGCGGACGGCATCGCCGCGATCCGAGGCGAAACGGGCAAGGTCGAACAGAGCGAGGTCGAACGCTCCGTCCAGGACGAGCGCGCGTTCGTAGTGTTCTTCGGCCTGTTTCGGGAAGCCCTGCATCTCGGTGGCCCGGCCGGCGATCCACGACGCGGCGGCTTTCACGTCGCGCGGTCCCGACGCGAGCAGCCGATCCGCGGCGAGCAGGAGTACCTCGGGATCGACGTCCAAGTCGAACAACTCCTGAGCGGCGACTTCCATGACAACCGGATCGGCGAGGGCGGCGTACAGCTCCGGCTTGTCGAAGAACCTCGCCTGGATGTCCTGGTTCTCGTCTTCCTCGAGAGCCGTGACCAGCGACACCAGCATGGCGACGGCCACCGCCGCATCCATCGGCACCCCGAGCTCGTCGGCGTACACGCCGATCATCAGGTCCCGGGCGTAGACCTCGAAATCGAATCCGCGAGCCGCGACGAGTTGCCCCGACCGGTCCAAGCCGGCGGCCTCGACTATGTCCGCCAACGGCAGCGTCGGCACGGTGAACGCCGCCGGATCGTCGACCAGGAGGTGCCAGACCTCCTCCTCGAGGTCGAGCACCGACGTCTCGCTCAGCCGACGAGTGAGCCGCAGCGCAAGGTCGGGAGCGTCCTCGACCGGCTCGCCGACGAAGTCCAGGCGCACTCCGCTGTCCGTGGCGATCACCGCCAGGAGATCCCCCGGAGAACACTGCGCGAGGGTGCCCCGGGGAAGGACGAGCACCTCCTCCTCCGACCAGCTCTCGCCGTCGACCCCTCGCGCGGCCAGTTCGTCGGCCTCGTCCTCGAAGAACACGACCTCGAAGCCGTCGACGTCGGGGTCCCCGGATGCGAGGTGCAGGAGTGAGCCGAAATCGTCCGGCTCCACGACGTCGGCCGCGATCTCCTCCGCGGTGAGGCGGTGCGTGAGGACGCGTCCCGCGAGCAGAATGTCGAGCGCCACCCGTCGGTCGTCGGGAAGGGTTCCGAGAAGTGGCGCGTCGAACTCCTCCACGTAGTCGATCAGGTCGTCGACACCTCCCCAACCCGAATTCGCAAGCGCGGCTGCCAGCTCCCGGTCGGACAGCGGGCCGCGCTCCCGCAGCACACTCAGAGCGGCGTCGAGCAGTTCGTCATGGTCCGCGATCACGGATCCGATCGTAGTGACGACTCCGTCACTACGGTGGCCGTCGGGCACGACTGGCCACTCGGCGCGGAGAGTCAGATTCTTCCCAGGTTGTTCTAAGGTTCGTCGGGGAAGCTGGTCGGCATGAGTGAAGACCGACGGATTTCCCGCCTGCTTCCCGTTCGCCGCGTCTTGGCGGCAGCCGGAATCGCCGGACTGGTCGCCGGTGGCGGTATGGCGGCGGCCGCAGATCCCGCGACCCCCGATTCGACGGTGGCGGCGCCCCTCGTCTCGGCCGGATTCGGCGCACCGGACGCCGTGTCCAGCGGTTCCTGAGATTCCGCCACCGGAGAACCACCACATGACCGGCGCACGCAGCGCAACCGAATGGTCCACCTGGGGTGTGCACGCACGGATCGTCGTCACCGACCCCGACGCCCTGAGCTCGGCGTCGAACCTGATCCGCGGTTACCTCGCGGCCGCCGACGCCGCCGTCAACCGCGACCGCGCGGACGCCGAGATCCGCGCGCTCGACGAGGGCCCGAACACGGTGACCCCGATGTTCGCGCGGTTCCTCACCGACGCCCTCGCCGCAGCGCGCACCACGGACGGCGCCCTCGACCCCACGGTGTCGGCGCCCGCACCCCACTCGTGGCGGTCGATCACCGTCGACGGCACCGAGGTCACGCTGCCTGTCGGGGTGGAACTCGACCTGACGGCCACCGCGCGGGCGAGTTCCGCCGACCACTGCGCGTCGACGACGGCGGAGTTGCTCGGGTGCGGCGTCCTGGT